>JASMCQ010000045.1 GCA_030753265.1 Dehalococcoidia bacterium | reverse complement strand
GACGGGTTCCTGAAGACCATCACGATTGCCACCAGCGGTCAGATTACCGATGCGGCAATCGACACCCTGGAGTTTGATACATTGAAGGGCAAGACCCCCAACATCATCCCCATCTCGGGCAACGTCTACGCCATCGCCTATGCTGGTAATGGAGATGACGGGTTCCTGAAGACCATCACGATTGCCACCAGCGGTCAGATCACAGACGCGGCAATCGACACCCTGGAGTTTGATACAGTGAAGGGCAAGACCCCCAACATAATTCCCATCTCAGGCACGATATACGCCATAGCCTACTCCGGTAACGGCTCCGACGGTTTCCTGAAGACGGTCCAGATATCCGCCGCCGGCCAGATTACGCCGTAGCGTAGGCGGCAGGGCAATAATCGGCCGCGTGGCCCGGCCGGGTCTGCACGGGTCTTACGTGAGAGGCAGCGTCGGCGGGACCTGCCGGGCGAGGGGCATCGAGATGGGGCAACAGGGGTCTGCCGGCCGGGGCCACCGGGCAATAGCCGAGCGGCTGCTGGTGTTCCTCCCGGTGTTCTTCAGAGAAGCTGGGCTACCCACCGGTCGGCGCTCCGGACCATGGCGGCCAGGGCCGGCAGCATTCCGGCGCCGATTTCAGGGCTTTCCTCCAGGGCTTGGAGAAAGGCCTCCCTGGGCAGGAAGTAGCATTGGGTGGGCTCCATGGCGGTCACGTTGGCCGAACGGGACAGACCGTCAATCAGGCCGATTTCGCCAAAACACTGTCCCGGGCGAAGGATGGCCAGTACCGCCTCCGCTTCCCATCGCTCCGCCGACTTGGTCACTTTCGCCATCCCCGACTTGATGATGTAGAGCCCGTCCACCGGGTCGGATTCTTTGACGATCGGCCCCTCCGGAAGGTAGACAAGCCCTATCCGGGGCGCCAGACTCTCCAGGGCGTCGGGCTTCACATACCTGAACAGATCGACGCCGGCTAGGAACTCGGCGATTTCGGAGCCTTTGTTCTCCCCACTTTCCATGAGTCACCTAGAGGAGCGGCCGAAAAATTGTGATGCAAACGGCACTTTACGGGCAACCCGCTCAGCGCTCCTGGTTCTGGCTGCTTGCGCCGGCGCGGTAGTAGTTGCTACCGGCTGTCCGGGCCTACTTTTCCGTCATGTACACGTATCTCAGCTTTGGGATGATCAATGGGAACAGGAAGTAGTCTTTCACGTAAGGCTTCCACAGCACGAAGCCGCTTTCACCGTGCCACAGGGGCACCCATGGGGCGTCTTCCATGATCATCTTCTCTACCGTGTGGTAGATGGCGAACCGGGCCTCTTGGTCCAGCTCCAACCGGGCCTTTTCCAGCAGCCGGTCCACCTCCGGATTTGAATACCCGGTGTTGTTGTTGTCGCTTTCGGAGTGAAAGAGGCCATCCAGGAAATTCTCCGGGTCTGGGTAGTCGGCTATCCAGCCCAGGCCGCCGAAAATCTGGAAACGGTTCTGATGCAGGTCCTGAAGGAATATGGCCCACTCCGTCTGCAAGATCTCCATGTCGATTCCCATGCTCTGCCGCCACATCTGCATGATCGCTTCCATGACCGGGCTCACCGGGGCGCCGAAGGATCCGGGGAGGGTGAAGGTGATGCGAGGGAACTCGTCCATGTTTTCGCCGTATTTCGATTCCAGCAGAAGCTGCTTGGCCTTCGCCGGGTCGTATTCATAACCCTGGATATCCAGGTTGTATCCAGGAAATCCGGGAGGAAGAATTCCCTTGGCCGGCGCCACCAGGCCCTGGTAGAGCGCGCTGGACAGTGTTTCCTTATCTATCGCGTAGTTGAAGGCCTGCCGCACCTTGGGATCGTCAAAAGGCGCCAGGCTGGCATTCATCCCTATATAGGACAGATCGAAGCTGGGAGGCGCCTGATGGAGCTGTTGGTTCAACGGATGGGACGGGTCCAGCATCCCCTCCAGGTTCAAAAGGTTCACGCCGGTGACGTGTATCTCATCGTTTTGGTACATCAGTAACGAGTCGCCGCCGCTGAGAAGGTACCGCACCTCTTCCAGCTTGGGCGCCCCCAGGTGGTACGCCTCGTTTCCCTCCAGCCTCAGCACTTCCCCGGGGATGTACTCCGCCAGCCGGAACGGCCCGGTACCGTTGGGATCACGAAACCAGAACGGATCTCCTTCCACATCGTCCCGGTCCAGCACGAACGCGGTGGGATAGGTGAGCTTGGCCAAGATGTAAGCCTTTGGAGCGTCGACGGTCACAGCCAAGGTATGCTCGTCGATGACCTGAGCCCCGCTTACTTCCGTGGTCTTGCTATCGAGTTTGTCATTGAATCCGACGACATCTCCCAGAAAAACGGCCGCCACGGGGGACTCGGTGCTGGGGTCTCCGATTCGCTCGACGGACCATTTGAAATCCTGGGCGGTGACAGGCTTGCCGTTGTGGAACCTGCCCTCTTCCCTCAGGTGGAAGGTGTAGGTCCGGCCGTCGTCGCTAATCTCCCAGGCCTCGGCCAGGTCTCCCACGATTTCCAACTGCGGGTTGAACAGGTCATGGGGATTCTGGGGCTCGATCGTTACCAGCCCGCCATACACTTCGACGATGTACATCGCGGAGTCGGTATCCACGGTGAGGTGAGGGTCCAAGGTAGGCGGCTCACGGCCCACTCTCACCAGGGTGGCGCCCTCCACCGCTTGGTCCTCCGGGGCCACCGGGACAGCAGCCGCCTCCGGGGCGGCAGCCGGCGGCGCCGTCGCCGCGG
Source organism: Dehalococcoidia bacterium (assembly GCA_030753265.1). The sequence goes on along the minus strand of JASMCQ010000045.1, from coordinate 11,286 downwards.
TTTTGGGCCTTGGCGTGCCTGTTGGCTTCGCCGCGGTGCCGGTAGCCCGGTCCGGGGTTTTCGCCGGTGTGGATGCGGCGGGCTCCGCCGCCGGTGAAACCGTGCTCGTAGCGGCCGGGCCGGGCGTGCTAAGCTCTTGGCCGCAGGCGACTCCAACCAGGAGAACTACGGATACTATTAAGAAAAGAGTCCTCACGCGCATCCCTTGGCGACGCCATTCGCAAAGTATTGGCCATCCGGCCCGCCTGTGCCTGCCCGGCTCGTATCACTCGGCCGGTCCTGCTCCGGAAGGGGACGCCGCCTATCCCAAAGTGTATTGATGGGCCTCCAGGCTGTCAACGTTTCAGGCGCCGAACCTATGAACCGATCCCCGGAATCTGACCACGTCGCCGAATCGCAAGCCGGATTTCCCGTCCGTCCGCACCGGCCGGCGCATGCTACAATCGAGCCGGGGCAATAAGACGCGCCACGTGAAAGTCAAGCGGATGGGCGACATCCGGGCCGGCCAGTTTAAGTCCTGGGTCCAAGAGGCGGTAGCGCTGAATCCGCGGAATCGATTCAGTTCGCCGGTGCAGCCTATTCTCTGATGCGAGGAGGTTACCATGCGACTAGGGGCAGTCTTCCCTCAGACCGAAATCGGGGCGGACCCGGCCGCGGTCCGCGACTTTGCCCAGGCCGCCGAGTCTCTGGGCTATGACCACCTGCTGGTGTTTGACCACGTCCTGGGCGCCGACCCCAGCAAACGGGAGAACTGGAGCCGGCCCTACCAGCACACGAGCCTGTTCCACGAGCCCTTCGTGCTATTCGGCTACCTGGCCGGAATAACCCGGAGCATCGAGCTGACCACCGGGGTGCTGATCCTCGGGCAGCGTCAGACGGCGCTGGTGGCCAAGCAGGCCGCCGAGGTAGATGTCCTTTCCGGGGGACGCCTCCGGCTTGGGATCGGAATCGGCTGGAACGAGGTGGAGTACGAGGCCCTGGGGGAGAATTTCAACAACCGAGGCCGGCGCAGCGTGGAGCAGATAGAGCTACTTCGCGCCCTGTGGACCCAGGAAGTGGTCGACTTCAGTGGCCGGTACCACCGGGTTACCTACGCTGGAATCAACCCCTTGCCGGTGCAGCGGCCCATTCCCATCTGGTTCGGCGGCGGCGCCGAGCGGGTGGTACGCCGCGTGGGCCGCATGGGCGACGGATGGTTCCCCCAGTTCCGGCCCGACAGCGCCGGCCAAGCGCGCATCGAGCAAATGCGGGAGTACGCCAGGGAAGCGGGGCGAGACCCAAATTCAATTGGGATTGAAGGCCGAATCAGTCTCGCCGACGGGGACGGTCCAAAAGAGTGGAACAAATTAGCCCAGGCCTGGACCGAGGTGGGGGCCACCCACGTCTCGGTGAACACCATGAAGGCCGGGCTGGAAGGACCGGACCAGCATATCGAGGCCATACGCCGGTTCAAAGAGGCGGTTTCCGGCTAGTACCGTTCCCAATTGGTACTACGGGCCCCTAGCCTGATCTTCCCCCTTCGCAAGAGAGAGAGGACTGTTTCTTCTATCATGCGAAGGGGGAGATTGAGAGGGGGGTTAATCCGCATCCACCGGCTTCAAAGGGCCGACTCCCGTCGCCAATCCACACCACCCTTCTTAACTAAGCGCCTCCGCGGTGAAATGAACCCCTGCCAGTGGGTCTAGGCGCGAAAGAGGGGGATAATCCGGTCCAAGATGCGGTTGCTCACCTCGTACTTGGTCAGCAGGGGCAACTCCTCCACCCGCAAGTCGCTGCCGATCAGCGACACCTTGTTGGTGTCGACGCCAAAACCGCTCTGAGGGTCGGTGATGTCGTTAGCCACGATCAGGTCGAGGCCCTTCTTCTTCACCTTCACCTTGGCGTTTTCCACTAGATTCTGGCTCTCGGCGGCAAAGCCCACCTTTACGAAGCTGCCCTTGGCCGCCTCCAGAATATCCACCGTCTTGGCCAGGGAAATGGTCAGATCGTCGCTGGATTTCTTGATTTTTTGGGCCGCCTCGGTGGCGGGCCGGTAGTCGGCTACGGCGGCCGCCATGATCAGAGCGTCGGCGCCCCCCAGGTGTCCCAGGACAGCGTCGCACATCTCCTGGGCCGATCTGACGTGGACTACCTCGACCAGGGTGGGATCGGGCAGGCCGGTCGGCGCCGCCACCAGAACCACTTTCGCACCCCGGTCGCGGGCCGCCTCGGCCAACGCGTAGCCCATCCTTCCCGACGAGTGGTTGGTGATCACCCGCACCGGGTCAATGGCCTCCATGGTGCCGCCGGCGCTGACCACTACGGTACGCCCGGCCAGGTCGCCATCCCGCCCCAGGGTGGCGGCGATGTGGCCCATCAGGTCTAAGGGCTCGAGGAGCCGGCCCATGCCAACCAGCCCCGAGGAAAACCGGCCCAGCGCCGGCCCGGCGATGACGACGCCCCGCCCCCGGAGCTTGGCCAGGTTCTCCTGCGTGGCCGGGTGGTTGTACATGTTGCCGTCCATGGCCGGGGCCACGAGGAGGGGACAGGTTGCGGCCAAGACGGTGGTGGTCAGCGGATCGTCGGCCAATCCCGCCGCCAGCTTGGCGATGCAGTGCACCGTGGCCGGGGCGATGGCGATGATGCCGGCCCGCTGGGCCAGTGCCACATGCTCATTGCCGTACTCCGAGCTGGCCTCGAAAGCATCGGTCACCACTTCCCGGTGGGTGATGGCGCTAAAGGAAAGGGGCGTGACGAACCGGGTGGCCCCGTAGCTCATCACCACGTCCACCAGGGCCCCCGCCTGGACCAGCTTGCTGGCCAGGTCCACGGCCTTGTAGCAGGCAATGCTCCCGGTGACTCCCAGGACGATGTGTTTATCAGTTAGAGATGCGGCCACGTGTCTCTTCCAACGTCCTGGGCCTTTGCTGGTTCATCTCGTAGATGAGCCGCAGCCCGATGAGCGTGAGGTCGACGTTCACGGCGTCAAAGATATCCGTTTCCTTGGATATGATCCCAGCCAGGCCGCCGGTGCCGATAACCTTCGCATCCTTCCCAAGCTCGTCTTTGAACCGCCCCACAATACCGTCCACGAGCCCGGCGTAGCCGAACACCAGACCAGACTGGAGCGCGGCGGAGGTGTTCTGTCCGACGGCCGTCTTGGGGGCCACCAACTCCACCCGGCGAAGCTGAGAGGTGTTCAGGAACAGTGCCTCGGCGGCCACGTTGACCCCCGGGGCGATGGCGCCCCCGAGGTACACGCCGTCCCGGGAGATGGCGTCGAAAACGGTGGCTGTGCCGAAGTCCACGACGATCAGCGGCGTTCCGTACAAGCTGATGGCCGCCACGGCGTCGACAATCCGGTCGGCCCCCACATCCTTGGGGTTGTCGTACAGTATGCGCAGACCGGTCCGCACACCGGCCGAGACCGTCAGCGGCTTCACGCCGAAGTAGACTTCACAGACCTCGGCGAAGACCAGCGTGAGGGAGGGCGCCACGCTGCACATGCAGACGGCGTCGATCTGGGACGGTTCGACCCCGTTGACGCCCAGCAGGTTGGTGAGGAGCAGCCCATATTCATCGGCCAGCCGCCGGGTCTCGGTGGCTACCCGCAAAGTCGTCGCCAGGCGGTTCCCGTCGAACACGCCCATGGTGACCATGGTGTTGCCGATGTCGATGGTCAATAACATGGAGTCAATGATACCATTCCGTAATACCTTTCCGTGCCCAATTATACGGTACGCCTGTGAGCGGGGCAACGGCAGGGGGGAACCAGCCGCAAGCAGAGGGCCGGCCGAAGGGCCGGGGCGGGCGAGAAAAGTGCTTCCAATTACGGATCAGGGTAGGCCGGTGGCGAACCTACCTCCCAGGTGATTGCGGCCCGGCCTGGCGCCCACCGCCGCCATGAGAGTAATATTGAGCTGAATTCCGGGACAGCCGAATCGAGGGACGCCGGCGTCGAAGACGGTTTTCGGTCCAGGGGACGCCCGGTCGGGTCTTCGCCCAACTCAAACCCGGCCCAGGCGTCAAGGGTGACATCATGAAGATAACCCGTGTCGACATTGAAGTCTTGGATATACCGGCGGAGCGAGAGTACAAGGCGACCGGCCACACGGTTAGCTCTAACTGGCACGTCATGGCCCGCGTGTCCACTGCCGGCGGCGTTCAGGGCATCGGATTCCTCGTGTCTTTCCGGCCCACCATGCTGAAATCCCTGGCCCAAGCGGCCAGCGAGCTGGGCAAGTTGCTAATCGGGATGAACGTCATGGAGATCGAGGCGGCCCGCTCCCGTATGGAACGGGCCGGCGATTGGACCGGGCCGGGCGGCCTGCTGAACATGGCCATCTCGATCCTGGATATCGCCCTCTGGGACGCCGCGGGCAAGTCGGTGGGGCAGCCTCTCTACCGCCTCCTGGGCGGCTACCGGGACCGGGTCCGGGCCTACGCCAGCGACAACCTGTGGTACAACCTGTCGCTGGATGAGCTGGCCCGGTCGGCCCAGGCCCACGTGGCCGAGGGTTACGACATGCTCAAGGTCCGGGTGGGGAACGAGGACAGCCCAGCCAAGGAGGTGGCCCGGGTGCGGGCCGCTACCGAGGCCGCCGGCCCGGACGTCCGCATCATGGTGGACGCCACCGAAAGCTGGAACGAGGCCCAGGCGGTGGTAACCGGCCGGGCCCTGCAAGAGGCGGGAATCGTGTGGCTGGAAGACCCGGTATCCCACGAGAACCTGGCCGGGCTGGCCCACCTGGCCCACGTTCTGGACGTGCCCATCGCGGCGGGGGAGCACCTGTTCGGCCTGGACGCTTTCCAGAAGACCTTCGAGGCCCGAGCCGTGGACATCGCCATCATCGACCTGCCACGCGTGGGCGGTATCACGCCGTGGATGAAGGCGGCCAACCTGGCTCAGGCCAGAGGGATACCGGTGGCGGGACACGTCATGACCGAGGTCAGCGTCCACCTGCTGGCGGCCGTGCCCAACGGGCACCTGGTTGAATACCTGCCCAGGTCCGGCCCCATCCTCAAGAACCGGCTGACGCTGGAGGCCGGGCATTTGGTCGCTCCCCAGGCTCCGGGCCTGGGCATGGAGTTGGACGAAGCGGCGTGCGAGAAGTATCGGATCTCCTACTAGCCGTGGCGCAGCTATCCGGGGCCACGAAAATAGCCGGCCAAGGCCATCTACATCTTCTCTTTACAAAGCGGGGACCGAGGGGTCAGCTCACCCACGCCGCCAGCCAAAGGGCTTTGAATCCGAGAATTGACGCCGGCCCGTCCTGCTCTCCCCAGCCAAAACAGACAACCGGCGTCCTTTTTCGGGACGCCGGTTGTCTTCTGCACCGGTTGCGGGCCTGGGTTTGCCCTACAGGTTGAGCTGCGGGTCCTGGTAACTGTTGTCCTTCTCGTAAATCTGAAGCCGGCTCCGCTGTGTGTCGCAGACGATCAGGCGGTTGTTCTCGCGGTCGAAGGCCACACTCGTGGGAATCCGGAAGGTCCGCTGCTGCTGCTCCAGATCATCGACCCGCCTCCGGGCTTTCGCCACGTCCGGGTTGGCGTCGATGGACATCTGGGCCCACGGCGACGCCTCGACGGCGTCTCCCGTCAAGTAGGCGAGGAGCTTGGCGCTGGGGTCGTAGATGACCACCCGCTCGTGCTCCGAGTCGGCCACGTATACGTCTCCGTCGCCGTCGATCGCCACCCCCGCGGGATGGTCGAGGGAGCCGGGGCCGCTGCCGCCTTGGCCGAAGGTGAGCAGGAATGCGCCATCGGGGCTAAACTTCTGCACCCGGTTGTTGAGCCAGTCGGCGACATATATGTTGCCGTCCTTGTCGGTATTGATGCCCCAGGGCATGTCCAGCTCGCCCTCGCCGCTGCCCTTCTTGCCGAATCCGCTGATGTACTTGCCGTCCTTGGTAAATTTCTGGACGCGGCTGTTACCGCCGTTGACGATGAGCAGGTTTTCATCGGCGTCGAAAACCATGCCGGAAGGTCCCCGAAGCTGCCCTTCACCGTCCCCCGACTCGCCCCAAGTCTTGATTAATTTTCCGTCGTTATCGAAGACGGTGACTCGGTCCAGCCATTCGTCGGTGGTGTAGACATTCTCGGCCCGGTCCAGGGCCACGGAAGTGAGCCAGGTGAACTCCCCGGGGCTGTCACCGTTCCCTCCGAACTCACCGAGGAACTTGTGGTCCAAGGTAACCTTGCTGATCCGGACCCCGACCGTGCCGCCGGCAGAAGCCGCGAGGCCCCGGTTGGCCACGAACAGCACATTGTTCTTGGCTGCGGCGACTCCGACGGGCAATCGGAACCCGTTGCCCGCCGCTGCGCCACGACCCACGTTGTGGCTGTATATCCAGGCGCGCCCAGAGGCTACAGTATTCTGTGCCATGATCTATCCCCCTTGAGTAATCTCCCGGCCGATTCCCCCGCCACGTGCCGCGATCCTTTGTCGACACCCGTCAACATCCCGGATGGCTGCTGCCCCGGAAGCTCCGAACTTGCCCGAACGGGCCGTTCTCACAGCTCCCACGGGCCTTTGACTTGCCCGCCGCAACACGGCGAGGGAAACCTCCGGCCGGCCTAACATTTCCGTAACCGGCCCCTGCATGGGGCCGCTACCGGTGTGAGCGCTGACCTACAGGAAGGACAGCTTCTCGAAGTTGCCGTTGACGATGGGCTTGGCGTCCAGGCCGAGCCAGTCTTCGATGATGGTGGAGTAGGCCCCGCGGAAGTCGTAGTTCGGGACCAGGTCACCCTGCTCCAGGTTCTCTGCCTTCCGGGACGGGTACTCGCCGTACATGCCGCCCTTCACCGGGTCACCGATGACGAATGATACGCCGGCGGCGCCGTGGTCCGTGCCGGACCCGTTGTCGTGGACACGGCGGCCGAACTCGCTGAACAGGTACATGACCACATCGTCGCCCCGGCCGTGCTCGTGCAGATCGTCGAAGAAAGCGGTGACACCCTCGGACACCTCTTTCCACAGTTGCGGATGCATCGGCGCCTGCCCGGCATGGGTGTCGAAGCCGGGCTGCTGGGTGTAGAAGATCCGGGTCCCCAGGTCGGCCAAGTACACTTGGGCGATGTCGCGCAGGTGACCGCCGATCTCTGTGCTAGGGTACTCCACGTTGGAGGAGTACCTCTCGGGCGCCACCTTGACGATGTCGGCGCCCTTGAGGGCGTCCATGCCGGTGCTGCGCAGGTAGTCGCCCACCGCGCCGGCGCCGATGGCCGGGGAGTACATCCGGGCGAACAGGTCCAGGGCCTTGGACCGCTGCGCCTGGTCATTGATGCTGGTGAGCACTCCGTAGGTGCTGAGGTCGGCAATGGCGGCCACGGGGACGCCGGGGACCGTCAGCGCCCGGGGAAGCCCGTGCCCGAAGTTAATGGAGGTAAGCACATTCTCTTTACCGGGGTCCAACTCTCGGGTGACGCGGCCGGCCCAACCCTCGGTACCAACCGAGTCCGGCTCACAGGTGTGCCAGATGTCCATCGAGCGGAAATGGGACCGGGGAGACTTGGCATAGCCTATGCCGTGGATGATGGCCACCTTCCCCTGGTCATACAGATCCTTGATGGGACCCATGTTGGGATTCAGGGCGATCTCATCATCGACCTTGATCATCTGCTCCTGGGGAATGGCCAGGGTCGGACGGTTGTCGTAATAGAGGGGGTCGTTGTACGGTATGACGGTATTGAAGTAGTCGTTGCCGCCGGTAAGCTGCAAGATCACGATTACCGGGTCTCGCTTTGTAGAGGTCATATTCTATCTCCTCATTCCTCCGGTTTCACCGGGAGTTAACCGAATTGATATTCCGTGGTAGCGCCGATCAAGGCCAACATCTCGCCGACCCGAGTTTCCGCGGTGGCCTGGTCATTCCAGTCCAAGTTGCCGGTCGTCTTGGCGTAGCCGATGAGTTGCTCTCTCGTCTCGGGGCTGAGTTCCAGGTACCCCATGCTTTCGAGGGCGGCATCAAGAAGCTCGTCCGCGGTGGAAACCCCCGCGGCCTTCATGCTGTTGATTATGTTTTTTATTCCAGGCAAGTTGGGGTCGGATACCCGGTCGGCCACGAAGTTGACCCGGGCCAGCAATGAGCCGCTGTTGATCCACTCCGGCCCGGTGTGCCAGCCCTCGACGCTGGGCGGGTCGAGCAGCGACTGGCCCATGTAGCCCGGCTGGGAAGCGACTGCCACGAGCCCCGGTTCGGGGAGTTTGAAGGAGCCCACCAGCTTCAAGGTCCCAGCCACAACCTCCGCGGGGCTCTTGATCTTGGAGAACCGGGCGTTCTTGAAGAAGTCGGACGTGAGTATGGTCCGGAGAACGGCCTTCATCTCGTAGCCCGACTCTACGAAGCTGGAAACCATCGCCTCGAGAGCCTCCTCATCGTTGGCGGGTTCAATGGTCCAAGCGGGGACCTGAGGCTCGTCGGCGACGAAGAAGTTGTAGAGGTGGCGGCAAATGAACCGGGCGGTAGCCGGCTGTTTGACCACGATGTCGATTATGTCCTCGCCGTTGAGGCGGCCGGTATGTCCCAGGAAGGTCTTCTCGGTATCGTCGTGGTCCTCCTCCCGGTACACGAAACTCCAGGGAAAGCGGCCGTAAGGCAGGCGCGGAAGTTTGTTGCCAACGGTCCATCCGGTAAAAGCGCGGGAAGCTTCCCGCACGTCCACTTCGGTGTAGTTGGCGACTCCCATGGAGAACAGCTCCAGCAGCTCCCGGCCCCAGTTTTCGTTCACCGCATCCCGGTGATTCTCGTTATTGTCCAGCCAGAAAAGCATCGCCGGGTCCTTGGCCAAATCGACCAGTATGTCGCGATAGTTGCCCATACCGTTCTGGCGGAACAGGTCGAGCTGGATCAGCAACTGGTCACAGTTGTCCACCTTGGCGTTGCCGGTGGCAAAAACATGGTGCCAGAACAGGGCCATCTTCTCTTCCAGCGGGCGCTCGGTACTGATCATGTTGTACAGCCAACTGGCCTGACCCATTGTGGGGATGCCGCCGGGAAGCAAACAACCGGGGTGAAAGCGCAACATGAACGAGGCTTTCCCGCCCGGCTGGTCATCTGGGGGATCGATGAGGTTATCAACCACGGCCTCATACCCCTTGACCACATACCCTTCGAGTTCCTCCTGAGTCGCTCCGAAGCCTGCCCGGCGCATCAGGTGGGCCATCAGGGCCAGATCGTCTTTGTGTGACATGCGACGCCTCCTTCCGCTTTGAATTAACCTTCGCAGTGCAACCGCTCCGCCATCAACCGGGCTGCTGAAAACAGACGTGAACCGGAGATTGCCCGATCAACGGAGTTTCGGCTTTATTGCACCTTGGCTTGTTGATAATAACCATTATTCTTTAATGGTCGACCACATTATAAACACCTCTTGCCGCGTTGGCAACACCTGCATGGACTCGAAAATGGTGCGCAAAAAGGGGGTACCACCACCTAGGAGACCGTGTAACCGAGGGATCGCGCGACGCGGAGTGGCGGGAAAAGGTATTTCAGTGCGGTCTGAACGCGCCCTTTTCGCCGGTCCGTCCGGGCCATCCAACCCGCGAAATCGTCCCCCCGCGGCGACGGGCGGCGGGCTCCAACGATCGGATCCCCACAAATCGCAAGCGCGAAGCCCCTGGCGGACCCGCCCGGTTCAGCCGCCGGGGCGTCCCCGCCGCAAGGCCCTACCGGGAGTGGCGCCGGTGTGGGACCCGGCGTCGATCACTAGGGCGCCGTTGATGATCACGTGATCGATCCCTACCGGGAACTGCTTGGGGTCCCGCCGCGTGGCCGGTGACCTGACCGTGTCGAGGTCGAAGACCACCAGGTCCGCTTTGAAGCCGTCGCGCAGAATCCCCCGGCCGGACAGTCCCAGCCTTTGGGCCGGGAAGGAGGTCATCTTCCGTATCGCGAAGGGCAGGGACATCAACCGTTCCTCCCGGACGTACTCGGAGAGGATTGCCGGGAAGGTGCCGTAGGTACGGGGGCTTGGGTAGTCACCCACGAGCACCCCATCGGTGCCCACCATGGACAGCGGATGGGTCACGAACTCGGGCAGGGTGGGGCCGTTGGCGCCGGGCGTCACGTAGGAGACCTGGAGGCCGTCCTCCAGAAGAAAGTCGCAGAGAACGTCCACGGGGTGTTGGCCCGCCGCCTCGGCGATCTCGCCCAGTGACAAGCCCTCGTAGCGGTGGTTGGCAGGCTGTTTGAAGTAGGTCAACCACATGTCGTGCCAGGAGGTGCCCCGGGGCCGCATCTCGGCGCGCAGCCGTTCCCGGCCCTCGGCCGAGCCCAGGACTTCCCTCACCCGCTTGGGACCGCCCTCCTGGCACCAGAGAGGGAGGACGATCAGGGCCCGGGTGCTGCTGAGGAGGTAAGGATAGGTGTCGAACGTCACGTCCAGACCCTCATCATAGGCATCCTCCACCACCTGGAGCATCCTCCTAGCCCCTCCGGGATGGGTAATCCGCTGGTACAGGTGAGTCAGGTGAGAGGGTATACCGGAGCGCCGTCCGATCTCGATCGCTTCCCGCATCGGATCAAGGAACCGGTCACCCAGGGTGTTCCGGAGATGGGTGTGGTAGATGCCTCCCAGCCGGGCCGCCTCTTCGCTGAGCTGAACCAACTCATCGGTATCGGCATAGCAGCCGGGAGGGTAATCCAGCCCGGTGGAGATGCCGAAGGCTCCCTCCTCCATTCCCTCCCGCAGGATCGCCCGCATACTCCGGATGTCGGCGGGAGAGGCCGGTTGCTCTTTCCAGCCCATGGCGCAGATGCGGATGGCGGAGTTGCCGATGATGTAAGCGATGTTGACCGCGACCTTCCGGTCGAACAGGTCCAGGTACTCGGCGACGCTGGACCATTGGCCGGGCAGAGGGAGGCTGCCCTCCAGCCCGGAGTTCAGCTCCGCGAACTGGAGCAGGTCATCCTGGCTTCGAAACGGGGCATAGGAGTTTCCGTCAACCCCGATCAGCTCAGTGGTGATCCCCTGCCGCACCTTCGGCTCGTGCCGTGGTTCCCAGAGGATCATCAACGCGGAGTGGGCGTGTATGTCGATAAAGCCGGGGCAGACCACCTTGCCGGTGGCGTCGATGGTCCGGGCGGATTCCAGGCCGGATACGTCGCTCCGCCAGATGCGCACCGTGTCCCCGGTAACGGCGGCCGCGCCGTAGAAGCCAGGGCTGCCCGTGCCATCGACAATCAGTCCGTTCTTAATCAGCAGGTCAATCATTGGCCCTTCTCCGCATCCGTTTTACTCAGGTGAAGGGAAACACGCCACGAGGTCAAGCCGCCGGTTCCTAGCCCCCTGCGGACTGGGCCA
>JASMCQ010000044.1 GCA_030753265.1 Dehalococcoidia bacterium | reverse complement strand
CGACAGAGGTCATTCACTGTCACTTCCCGGCGGAAGCCTTCCAGCACGATACGGATCTTCTCTTCAGGAGGGTACTTGCGCCGAGTGGCACCCTTCACCGTGCGAACGAAGGAGCGGGTCTCCTCGGTCCGAGCTTCTGCTACATTGGCCTTAATGTTTTCTGACTGGGACACATTTGCTCCTTTCTGGAAGTAATGTACCTTCATTCCAGGAGCTCACGCCACTTCCACTTTCTCGGGTTTTCTTACACCCAATGTGTCCCATTATCGCTGACGGTCTACACCTATGTTTACCATCGCGCCAGCGGAACCCAGGTAACGATAGGACCGGCTACCGACTATGCTCCATATTGGGCGCGGTGGGTCGGCGAGTTTATCGTGCATAATCCCTTAGGACTCAGGGGATGACTGTAGGGGTGCTTCGAGCGCCACAGAAACAGGCATGCTGTTGCTTCCTTTGGGCAATCGGAAGGTTTTCCCGGTGAACTTGCGTTCTCCCGTTGGGAGGCAGTGCGTCTCGAAATCGAGAACCGGTCGAGCGCCAGCATAAGGAAATTGGCATGCGATGGGCATCGACGCCACTCCATATCGATAACCCCCTCTGTCGAACATCGGGGGTAAGACTCGCAGTTTCCGGCGAGCTGATCGCCTGTCAGCCCAAAATCGGCTGATCCGCCGTCCACCGGGTCCTTGAATGTTCCAGGTCCTTAAGAAACCAGCGAGCCCCGATTCTATTTCCAAATCCGCGGAGCGTCAACCCACTCCGAAAAGTCCGCCCAGTCATTCAAGAAATGCGGACGCCACTGGCGCGCCATACTCGCTGGCCATCCAACTGTGCAGCTATAGCGGGATTAGATCCGGTCCGTGTTCACAGCAGAGATCCACTCCCAAACCTGTCTCTCCATCTGGCGAGTGGCGATTAGTGGCCTCCAAGATACCTGACTAACAGGCAAACCTTTCAGCGCCCTCCAGACAAGAGGAGAACTAATCGTGTCTGCAAATAGCGAACATCCGAGCCTTCCCCCGTCTCCACCAGGAACACAGATCAGGCGCGTCCGGATGTTCTGAGTCCGGGAGCGCCTGATTCGGTTGCTCCGGCCTCGCACCCCGACTCTTTTGTGCCATGGTCCGGTTATTTCTGACACCCTACTTCACGAAAAACGTAACAAGTATTTAACAAGTTTGAAAACAGCTTGTAACACTGCCCTGGCATCTTGGAGTAGAAAGTTAGATCGGGAAACCCCGGACATATTCATTCTCGTTAGGAGCGTACCGCATGGATACAGGAGATACAGCTTGGATGCTCATGGCGTCCGCCCTCGTGCTGCTGATGACGCCTGGGCTGGCTTTCTTCTACGGGGGCCTGGTGAGAAGCAAGAACATTGTCAACACGATGATGTTCTCGTTCATGGCCATGGCAGTCGCGAGTGTGGTGTGGGTGCTGTGGGGGTACAGTCTTGCCTTCGGTGAGGGAGGCCGTTTCATCGGAGACCTCTCCCACATCGGACTCAAAGACATACAGCTGGACTCGATGAGCGGCAGCATCCCGACTCTGCTGTTCGTCATCTTCCAGATGATGTTCGCGATCATCACCCCCGCGCTCATAACGGGCGCCATAGTGGAACGATTCAAGTTCACCACCTATCTGGTGTTCCTGGTGCTCTGGCTGACCCTGGTTTATGCGCCCATCGCCCACTGGGTCTGGGCAAGCAACGGTTGGCTGTTCGATATGGGCGCCCTGGACTTCGCCGGCGGCACGGTCGTGCACATCAACGCCGCCATCGCCGCGGTTGCTGCCGCCATGTTGGTGGGCAAACGCCGCAATCCCGGTGCTGAGCCGAGCAACGTCCCTTATGTGATGCTGGGCGCCGCCCTCCTCTGGTTCGGCTGGTTCGGGTTCAACGCGGGGTCCGGTTTGGCCGCGAACGGGCTAGCTGTGAATGCTTTCCTTGTAACGAACACCGCGGCGGCGGCCTCCATTCTCACCTGGGGTGTGCTGTCCCAAATACAGCACCGGAGGATGAGCGCGGTCGGGGTCACGACGGCTGCCGTGGGCGGTCTCGTCGCCATAACGCCGGCTGCCGGGTTCGTTGGGGTCATGGGCGGGCTTGCCATCGGTTTCGGCGCTGGGGTATTATGCTACGGCGCGGTGCTGCTGCGGCCCAAGACCGGCCTGGACGACTCTCTGGATGTGTTCGCCGTCCATGGCATAGGTGGAATCTGGGGTGCCTTGGCGACCGGGATTTTCGCTGTCGCCGCAATTGGGGGCACCGCCGGGCTCATTGAAGGCAATGGGAGCCAGATGGGCGTGCAGGCAATCGGCGTTCTCGCGACGCTACTCTGGTCGGGCATCGTGACGCTGATTATACTGAAGGTGCTCGATTGGGTTCCTGGCCTGGGCCTGCGGGCTACCCAGCTAGCTGAGGACCAAGGCATGGATATCGCCGCGCACGGCGAGCGGGCGGCCGTGCACGACGGGGCTGATTAACGGCGGGCATTCATCCGGTAATGCCCGCCCGCCAGAACGGGCAGAATATGGACGAAGGATACTGATTATGATAAGTATCGAAGCGATCTTCAGGCCTGAGCGTATCAACATGGTGACTACCGCCCTTCAAGAGGCCGGGTGCCATGGGTTCTACTATTACAACGTCACCGGTCAGGGGCGTCAGGGCGGAGTCGAGGTCTTTATAGGCCGGGGCGGCCAGATGACGACCCGGAGTTCATCGCCCAAGACCGTGATCCGGACGGTTGTCAGTGACGATATGAAGGAAAAGGTCATCTCGGTCATCCGTGACGCCGCCCGCAGTCCCGGCGAAGGCGCCATCGGCGACGGGAAGATCTTCATCTCGCGGATAGATGATGCGGTGAGGGTGCGGACGGACGAGCGTGGGGAAGCCGCTATGTAGCGGTTTTCATGCCTCCGTGCGTTTCCTCGAATACCCGTGGAGTGTCAGCTATGCTGGCAATCAGCAATAGGGAACGCAGTTGGCGGCAATTCTTGAAGTGAGGAACTAGCAGAATCGGAAAGGAACTGACGCGGGCCCGTCCACGGCCCAACGGGGCGCCAGCAACGGAGCCGAGCGGTGTTCACGGAGATCGCTCTGGCCGGCTGTTCACTCCATGTAAATTGAACGAGAGAGCCGGGCATTGACGCGGAACCTGGAGTTCCAACTCCCGTGTCCCGTCTGCCTGGATGATGGTCGTGACGCCCACTACATCCAGGGCGGATCGCTTGTCTCCTGCTGGTTCCCTGCCAAACGAGAATCATGCCGCTGTCGCAGTGTTGGCAACTGGCAAGAACGGGACGCTTTTGATATCGCTCCAACCCTGTCCATCTGACTGGGTCTACCTCGCGCATTCCAAAATGTGAATCTTGGCGTAGTGAACAAATATAGGACGGTGGAGTAATGAGTTACCTAGCTGAGTACATCTGGGTTGACGGACAACAACCCACCGCGAAACTGCGCTCCAAGGCCAAAGTGATTTCCGATAGCGAGGAGATGCCAATCTGGGCTTTCGATGGGTCGAGCACCAACCAGGCGCCCGGCGCGAATTCCGACTGTGTCTTGAATCCGGTTTTTATCTGCCCCGACCCGGTGCGCGGGGGAGATAACAAACTGGTGATGTGCGAGGTCCTCCTCACCGACATGACCCCCCATCCTTCCAACACGAGGGCGGGCTGCGCCGCATCGTCCAAGAAGTACGCCGACCTGGACATGTGGTTTGGGATCGAGCAGGAATACACCTACTTTCAAGGCACCAGGCCACTGGGATGGCCGGACAACGGGTTTCCCGCTCCCCAGGGCGGTTACTACTGCGGCGTCGGCTGCGATGAGGTGTTCGGACGTCCCATCGTTGAGGCGCATCTAGAAGCTTGCATGACAGCTGGACTGGCCATCTCCGGAATAAACGGGGAGGTCATGCCCGGTCAGTGGGAATTCCAGATCGGCCCGGTGGGCACCCCAGCCGTGGCCGACCACCTCTGGGTGGCCCGGTGGTTGCTCTACCGCATTGGGGAGCGATTCAATGTCAGCGCTACTCTCGACCCGAAACCGGTGAGGGGTGATTGGAACGGGGCCGGCGCCCACACCAATTTCTCGACGTTCCAGATGAGGAACGACTACGACGCTTGCGTCGCCGCCGCCGAGGCTCTAGGAACTCAGGCCGAACTCCACATCGCCAACTACGGTGACCGGATCGAAGAACGGCTGACCGGACAACACGAGACCTGCTCCTACAAAGAGTTCAGGTGGGGCGTTTCGGATCGCGGCGCGTCGGTCAGGATTCCCTGGCAGGTGGCCCGGGACCGGAAGGGCTACATCGAAGACCGGCGTCCCAATGCCAACTGCGACCCCTACACGGTAACTAGGCTGATTCTGGACACCGTGTGCGGAGCAGCTACCGGAAGGTAGCGGTTTCCATAATAAACCGTCAGCGATAATGGGACTGCGACGGCGGGAGAATTTGCCCGAGAGAGCGGTAGTGGCGTGAAGTCCCGGCTTACGGCTTCAGTGAAGCCAGAGAGGAGCGGGTGACCGCCTGCATCCAGCCCAGCTGACGGCTACCGGCAGCGCAAGCCGGTGTTCATGGCCGGGGTCCACCCTGCTCCATCTCCCCGTCCGATCGGTTCGCCTGATACTCGTCCGCCGTCGTCATTTCATTGAGGAAAGCCATGTTTCGACCGACAGTACGTGAATGCCCGATGATAGAATTGATGTAGGTGGCGCTTGCTCAACCCAGGGTGAACGGATATTCATAACGGCAAATTTCGATATTTGGCGCCGGGAGCAGCATGTCGCACACTTTCGCCGATTCAAAGCTACCTACAATACGGCGCACTAGCCAAACGTGCCCGTCTTAGCCACACCTCTGCTACCGGTACTTCCGAGTCTCCGGCCGGTAAAACGGGGCGCCGGGCGAAACCTGAGCCCCCTCACCATGAACTCCCCCGCAGGGCTCGCCAGATCTTCTCCGGGGTCAGCGGGGCGTCCATATGACGTACGCCGGCGCCGGACAGGGCGTCCATGACGGCGTTCACCACCGCCGCCGGCGCGGCCACCGTCGGCAACTCCCCCACTCCCCTCACCCCCAGGGGGTTGGTCGGAGACGCGGTCGCCGTCCACCCCAGCCAAAGTTCCGGCATGTCCTGGGCCAGGGGCATCCCATAGTCCAGGAAACTGGCGTTGAGGGGTTGGCCGTCCGGGCTGTAATCCATGACCTCGGTCAGCGCTTGTCCCAATCCCTGGGCCAGGCCGCCATGCACCTGGCCCTCAATCAGCGTCGGGTTGACCACCGGGCCGCTGTCCTGGACCGCCACATAGCGCACGACCCGCACGTCTCCGGTGTCCCGGTCGATCTCAACCACCGCGATGTGGGCCCCGAAACCGTAGGGATTGCCGGGCAGGCCGAATTCGGCCTGAGATTCCAGCCCGGCCTCGACGCCGGGGGGCAGCAGGTGGGGCTGTTGGGCCGCCGAGGCCAGCGCGGAGAAGGCCATCACCTGTTCCGGGTCCAGCTTGTTGAAGACCTTACCCTCCTGGAAGACCATGTTTTCCACGGGGCACTCCAGGATGTGGGCGGCGATAGCGGCCATTTTCCCCCGGACCTGCTGCAGGCCCACGTACATTGCCGAGCCGCCGACGGCCAGGGCGCGGCTGGCGAAGGTACCCTGCCCAGTCGGCAGCATGTCGGTGTCGCCGTGGAGCACATGGATGTCATCGATGCCGATCCCGAGTTCATCGGCGGCGATCTGGGCGAAGGTCGTCGCGGTCCCCTGACCGTGGGGAGAGACCTCCGTGTACACCTTCACCTGTCCGGATGGCTCCACCTGGATCCGGGCGATACTCTCCATCATTGGGCCCCTGCCCCCCGCCGCCTTCACCACCGTGGCCAAGCCGATTCCAAGCAGAGGCTCGCCCGGCCCCCGGTCCTGCCGGGCCCGACGGAAATCGGCATACCCGGCCATATCGAGGGCCTTCTCCAGCGGAGGGATGAAGTCCCCGGAGTCGTAGGTGATGCCGGTGGCGGTGGTGTAGGGGAAGGCCTCCGGCGGAATGAGGTTCCGGCGCCGCACCTCCACCGGGTCCAAGCCGAGTTCTCCCGCGATGAGGTCGATGGTCCGCTCCATGAAGAAGGCGCCCTCCGGCGCGCCGGCGCCACGGTAGGGACCCGTCGGGGGCCGGTTGGTAATGACGCTCAAGACCTCCACGTCCATGTCCCGGATGGAGTAGGGACCGGCGCAGCGCTGGGCGGCCATCATCGGCGGCCCAGCGCTGGAGTCCAGGAGGTAGGCGCCCACGTCGGCTATGATCCGAAACCGCATGGCCAGGATGGTCCCGTCGCTCTTGACCGCGGCTTCCACCTCTGCCGAGTGGCCCCGGGCTTGGTAGGCCAGCATGTTTTCCCAGCGCTCTTCGACCCACTTAATCGGCCGCTCCAGCCGGATGGCCAGGAGGCTCACGGCGAGGTCTTCCGGCCAGGTCTCCGCCTTCTGGCCAAAACCGCCGCCTACGTCGGGGGCGACCACCCGGACGTGAGCCGGCGGCGGAAAAAGTAGCTGTTCCAGGTGGTTCTTGACCTTGTATGGCGCCTGGGTAGCGGCCCAAAGGGTCAGCAGGCCCTCCTGGGGCTGATACCAGGCCACCAACCCCCGGCCTTCCATCGGCGCCGCCGACAACCGGGGCACGTTGTAGCATCCCTGGACGATGCGGCCGGCCCGGGCGAAGGAAGCCGCCACATCGCCGCGGCCGGTTTGGAAGCGCATCACCACGTTGCTGCCCAGGTCTTGATGGATGGGAGTGGAGTCCGCGCCGGCCGCTTCCGCCGGGTCCATGAGGGCCGGGAGCATTTGGTAGGAAACCCGCACCGCATCCACGGCGTCTTTGGCGAGGTAGGGGTCTTCGGCCACCACCACGGCCACCGGCTGGCCCACGTAGCAGACTCGGTCCCCGGCCAGGGCAGGGTGCCCCGGCATGTTTACCCCCTCCAGGTACGGTGACTGCCTGGCGGCCAGGTCACCAACGGCGCCTCCCAGGTCTTCTCCGGTCAGCACCGCGACCACTCCGGGCATGCTGCCGGCCGCCGAAGTGTCCACCGATGAAATCAGGGCGTGGGCGTAGGGGCTACGAACGACGCACGCGTGGAGCATGCCGGGCAGTTTGATGTCGTCCACGAAGGACCCCAAGCCGCGCAGCAGCCTGGGGTCTTCGGACCGCTTCATGGGCCGGCCGGTGTAATTCACCTGGTACTTCTTTCTCCTTCGACGGCGGGGTCTTGCCTAAAGAACACTCTGGAGCTTGTCACCCCGAGCCTTTCGGCTCAGCTCAGGATATGCTCCGCGAGGGATCCGTGGTAGCGAGTCCAGGCTCCTAAAACAGGAGAACCCCGCTCCAGATTCCTCGTCGCTTCGCTCCTCGGAATCATTCATGCTGGTTGCCACCAGCACCACGGCCGACGAAAATGGACGCCGCCGCGTCATCCCGAGTCCTTCGCGGGAAGGACGAGGGATCTCGGGAGGCGGAGGTGAATCCCCACCCCAGATGCCTCGCCGCTACGGCCGGCTCGGCATGATATTTTCGTACCAATGACCGTGAAGCTACGCGCCTCGGAATCACAGCCTTGAGGCAAAGCCCGGTGGCGGATTGCCAACCCCGGCGCCTTAGGCTCCCCAACGTCATACCCGATTCGAGGCGAGGCTGGACGCGTCGCCAACGAGATTTTGGCGCCGATTACGGAGAAGCGGCCCGCGCCTTTTCCGAGAATGCCGCCTTGAGCGCCGCCGAAGCCTCGCCCACGGCAATTCTCCCCCTGTCGATAAAGGCGGGCATTCCGAAGAAGCCGTGGATCATCCCATCGTAGCGGCTATAGGTGACGGCGACCCCCGCTTCCTGGAGACGTTGGGCGTAGGCCTCTCCTTCGTCGCAAAGCGGGTCGAACTCCGCCGTGATGACCAGCGCCGGCGGGAGGCCGCTCAGGTCATTGGCCAAGAGTGGCGCGGCGTAGGGGTTGGACGCGTCGGCGTCTTCCGTCAGGTAGAGGTCCCAGTACCACTTCATGGAGTCGCGGGTTATCCCGTAGCCTTCGCCATTCTGCCGGTACGAGCCGGTGTCGAAGTCGCGGGCGATGACCGGGTAGACCAGGAGCTGGAAGACCGGTGGAGATACTCCCCGGTCTCGCGCCATGAGGGATACCACCGCGGCTAGGTTGCCTCCGGAGCTGTCGCCACCGACGGCGATCCTGCCGGGGTCGGCGTCGATGCCGGCGGCGTTCGTCGCCACCCATTGGGTCACCGCGTAGCAGTCCTCCGCGGCGGCCGGGAACCGGGCCTCCGGCGCCAACCGGTAGTCGACGGAGACAACCACGCAGCCGGTTTGTGCCGTCAGCCGGCGGGCCGTTCCGTCGGCAGTATCCAGGTCGCCGACCACCCAGCCCCCGCCGTGAAACCACACCAGAACCGGAAAGGGGCCACGGCCGTCGGGCGTGTAAATCCGTACGGGGACATCCGGCCCGGGACCGGGAATGGCGCGGTCCTCCACCCGGGCCACCTCGGGCCCGGCGCTCTGGGGCCGCGAGTTCATGTTGATGCGGGCCTGCTGGGGCGAAACGGTATGGTTGGGAGGCAGGCCCAATGCGGCAAGCTGGTCCAGGACTCTTCGGGCCTGCTGGTCGAGCGGCATTTCCTTCCCCTCCTGTTCCCTCGTAGATGCCTTTCTGAGATGGCCTTGGTCCCGCGCTACCCGTGGTCGATCGGGCCATTCGCCGCCACCGAAATAAGCGCCGTCTCCTCGGAATGGGAGTGTAGTCGGGGATTTCCTCCCTGTCAACGCTCCTGAATTGGGCCGCGGCCCGGGTCCCGCCGTGCGAAGGGAACGGGCCGGGCCGTTGAGGCCCCGTGGGCGGCCATGCTAGAATTGGGACGAAATCCGGATGGGCGAATCGGAACCAGCCGGGAGCCTGCACCGCGGAGCCGCCGAATGAGTCACGACCCGTAGATTGTGCCTCCGCGCACCCGGCATCCCAACGTTCCTGAGGCGAGCTAGCGAAGTATGGCGAAAATTCTGGACGGGAAGGCGCTGGCCAAAGAGGTCTGGGCCGAAGTGGCGGCCGGCGTGGCGAAGATGGGGGAGAAGCATCGGCTAACTCCGGGGCTGGCGGTTGTCCTGGTGGGCGATGATCCGGCCTCCGGGGTCTACGTGCGGAACAAGCGCCGGGCCTGCGTCAAAGTGGGCCTGCTCAACGAGACCTTCGAGCTGCCCTCATCCACCTCTCAATCCGACCTCCTCGGCCTGATCGAGAAGCTGAACCGGGACGACCGTTTCCACGGCATACTGGTGCAGCTTCCGTTGCCACAGCAGATCAACGAGCAGGCCATTATCCAGGCGGTCAACCCGGCGAAGGATGTGGACGGCATTCATCCCTTCAACCTGGGCAAGCTGGCTCAGGGGCGACCGGATTTCATCCCCGGCACCCCGGCGGCCATCCAGCAGTTGCTGCTCCGCAACGGCTACGATCCCGCCGGACGCAACGTGGTCATCTGCGGCCGCAGCGAGATCGTGGGCAAACCCCTGGCCATCCTCCTGATGCAGCGGCAGCCGGGGGCCAACGCCACCGTCACCGTGTGCCACACCCAAACCAGGAACCTCTCCGACCTGACCCGCCGGGCCGACATCCTGGTGGCGGCCATGGGCCGGCCCAACGCCATCACCGCCGACATGGTCCGGGAAGGCGCGGTGGTGATCGACGTGGGAATCAACCGGGTGGCGGACTCGACCCGCAAACAGGGCTACCGCCTGGTTGGAGACGTGGACTTCGAGTCCGTTTCGGAGAAGGCCGAGGCCATCACGCCGGTGCCCGGTGGAGTTGGGCCGATGACCATCGCCATGCTGCTGGTCAACACCTTGAAAGCGGCGAAGATCAGCCTACACTGAAAGCACAGCGGAAAAGCAGGTTGCTCAGCCCGCGGCATGCGGGGTTGGGTGCTGATAGCCGACCGCTGAACGCTGACAGCTTTAAGATGCGCACCAGCGATTTCGACTATCACCTTCCTCCGGGGCTGATCGCCCAGACCCCTCTGGAAGCCCGGGACTCGTCACGGCTGCTGCTGCTGGACCGGGCCACCGGCCGAACCGAGCACCGCCACTTCCACGACTTGCCCGAATTCGTCCGTCCCGGCGACGTGATGGTGTTCAACCAGAGCCGGGTCATTCCGGCCCGGCTGTACGGCCACCGCGCGGACACGGGCGGCAAGGTGGAGTTCTTGCTGTTGCACCGGGAGAGCCCCGGAGTTTGGCAGGCTTTGGCCCAGCCGGGCCGGCGGCTGGGTCCGGGCGTCCGGGTAGTCCTGGACTCGCCGGGAACGGCCCCTCCGGGCCGAGGAGAAGATTCTTCGGTGCCGCCTCCCGCCGATGGGGGGAAATCCCCCCCGGCCCCCCTTTTAGAAAGGGGGGAGAAACGGGGATTTGGCGTGGAGGTGCTCACCTCCCACGCCGACGGTATCAAGACGGTGCGTTTGGAATCCGAAGAAGACATCGGCCGGCTGGGAGTAGTGCCGCTGCCGCCCTACATTCACCGGCGGCTGGAAGACCCGGAGCGGTACCAGACGGTCTACGCCCGGCAGCCGGGCAGCGCGGCGGCGCCCACCGCCGGGCTGCACTTTACGGAGCCGCTGCTGGCACGGCTGAAAGACGCCGGGGTCGAGCCGGCCTTCGTGACCCTCCACGTGGGCCTGGACACCTTCCGCCCGGTGCAGAGCGAAGACCCGGCGGAGCATACGATACACACCGAGTACTACGAGCTGGGTCGGGAGGCTGCCGGCAGCCTCAACGCCGCCCTTGCCAAGGGACGCCGGATTATCGCCGTGGGAACGACCTCGGTGCGGGTGCTGGAGCAGCTGGGGCAGCGGATGGCGGAGGATGGCCGGAATCGAGTCGAGCCGTATAGCGGCCAGGCCGGCCTATTCATCCTGCCGGGGCACAAGTTCCGGCTGGTGGACGCCCTGATCACCAACTTCCACCTGCCCCGGTCGTCGCTGCTGATGCTGGTGTCGGCCTTCGCCGGGCGGGAGCGGGTGCTGCGGGCCTACCAGGAGGCCATCAGCGAGGGGTACCGGTTCTACAGCTTCGGGGATGCGATGATGCTCTACTAGCGCCGAGCCTCAAGGCAGCTGCAGTAGCTGCAAGATGTTGCCGTCGGGGTCCTTGAGGGTGGCGATCCAGCCGCCCCAGTGCTCCTGCTCCGGCGGGCGGATGAACTCAACCCCAGCCTCGTTCAACCTCCGGTACTCTCCGTGGATGTCGTCCACCCCTAAGTGGGGCATGATCCGGTAAGGGTCCCTGGCTGGGCCTTTAATGCGGTGGTGGCGGCCGACGTTGAAGCGGACCTCGCCCAATTCAAAGGCGATGAAATCTTCGTGGCGGGAGTGAAGGGGGAGCCGGAGGGTATCGTGGTAGAAGCGGAACATCCGCTCCAGGTCATCGGTCCAGAGGGTGATCCCAATAATGCCAGTGATCATCATTCACCAGCTTGAAGGAAAGGGGATGAGGAACCGGATACAGCTATCAGCCGGGCCGCCCGATCCCGGCCCGGTGGCGTTACCGGCTGGCTACCTTGACCTTGGCGCCATCGGTGTTGCGTTTGGTGGCGGCGCAGGCCGGGCACCAACCGTAGAAGTCCACCCGCTGCCAGGCGACCTCGAAGTCCGAATCGCCAAGGACCCGATCCCGAAGCCGCACTACCGCCTCGTCTCCCGCTTCAGCATCCATCACGTTCTCGCATTGGATGCACACCAGGTTGACATGGGGGTCCATATTCGGCTCGTACCGGGACATCCTGGGGAAAGGCAACTCCTGAATTAGGCCGGTCCTTCCCAGCACCGCAAGGGTGGAATAGATGGTAGCCAAGGTCATCGAAGGGAAATGGTCACGAACCCGATCGTATATCTGCTGCACGGTCGGGTGATCGGTGGAGTTTAGGACTGCCTCGGCTATTGCCAGCCTCTGAGGGGTTACCCGGACTGACCACTTTCGCAGTCTCTCTACAAGGTCCTGCTGAGTTACCATAAAAACTCCACGTACACCGGCGACCCCCTGGTAGCTGTCCAGACGGATTCCGCCTATTGTCCATCCGATTCAATCCACACTATACCTGCATTCTGGCGAACTGACAACCCCTTTTCGGCCACCGCAGTAGCAGGTTTCCCATAGCTCAATCCGGGTGTTGGCACCAGGGTGACGCCTAGCTCCCACCGGAATGCCGGCGAGCCCCGGTAGCTCCTTACGCGTCGCGGCCCACCCAGCGCGCCAGCGGCGCGGCGGCCCAGGTAATAATCCGGTAATTTCCGGGTAATTCCCCAGTAACGCGGGAGGGGGTTAAATAAGTGTAACGACCGGTTCATCAGCACCGGCAAAGAGAGAGGAGGAACGATGATGGAGAGAAGCAACAAACTGACCAGGGGATTAATCGCGGGAGCGCTGGTTGGCGCCGTCGCCGGTCTGCTGCTCGCACCGAAACCCGGCAAGGAGACCCGGCATGTACTCGCGTCCCGGGCCGGAGAGTACGCGGGCACGTTGCGCCAAAGGGTCGGAAAGAAGAACGCTCGGAGTCTGGCGGAGGTCTCGGTCGATCACCTGGGAGTTGCCGTCTAAGACACCTGGGCAGAAGCCTCCGGGATGGATGATCCCCGGGGGCCGGAAAAATGGAGTGGGCGTCCCTCGAGGGGGCGCCCGGATCTCGGGCCACCAGTTCATCGATCACGCCGCCGTTAGCAACCTCTGAATTGCCCTTCGGCCTGGGCCCGCCGCCGGTGATGCGGGCCGTATCATCGAAAAGGCCCGTCATACCAATGACCAGGATGCTCGGGACGGCCCCGGACCCAGCACCTTTGCCGTTCTGACTTAACGAACTTGGTGGCCCAGTGAGACTAGTTACCCACCCGCTCTCGAAACCCAATCCTTCATCAATCGACGGGCTCGTGGGGATTCTCCTGCTGAGAGAGGCCGGGACAATGTCCCGGCCTCCTTTATTATTTCCGCCAAGGGTGTGGGCCGGAGGACATTGCCCTTACCGATGTACCGGAGCCCTCCGCCGCCGTCGCCGACCTCGCCGGCAAACTGCCCCCTCCGGCCTTGTAAGCCGGTGATAGCTAGGATATTCTGATTAGTGCATCAAGGAGAGATGGCTGAGCGGACGAAAGCGCCGGTCTCGAAAACCGGTATACCTCCGGGTATCGTGGGTTCGAATCCCACTCTCTCCGCCACGTTCTGAAGCTAAATACCCGCCCGAATGCGGGGCCCTACAGCTCGGTTCTCTACGCCTTTCCATGCTGAACGTCCACGGATTGCCACGAGGATCTCTGAAGGCGTTTAGGCAGGGCCAATGATGACGATAGGAAGCGAGAGCGTAGGTCTAGGGACACTATTTCGACCCGTTACCCCAAGGCAGGTTGTGCCAAAGACCAAGGGCCATCAAGAACGGCTCGAAACTTCCTGAGCGATGTGAACGTAAGGGTGAGTGGAAAGTATTGGTAGGGGCGTCAGCGCACGCTCGAAGTGCCGGTGTAGGTGGATGCCCACGAATCAATTGTTAAGGCCACCAGGTTGTCAGATAGATCACTCTTGATACCCGAGGGACCGGTATGACCCTGGGGGGCTGGCCATGCGGCTCCGGATAACTGTTTTCGCGATAGCCGGGTCCCTCGTTGCCGCCTGTGGCGGCGGAGGCGCGGCTGCCCCCACAGCCTTGCCGACCGTTGTACCCGTAATCGCTCCAACCGGCGTTCCCACGCCGACCCTAGTGCCAACTTCCCCGGCGGCTATTCGAGCCACCTCTGCAGCAGAACCAACCGCCCTACCGGTTCCAACGGCCAATCCGGCCTCGACGCCGGTTTCAACGGCCACGCCGGACGCTACGCCGGCTCCGACCGCGACACCATCCGCCACCCCGGTTCCAACAGCCGCACCGGCCGCCACTCCGGTTCCAATGGCCACACCGACGGCCACACCGGTGCCAAAGCCCGCTCCGACGGCCACGCCGGCTCCGACCGTCACACCGACCGCCACTCCGGTTCCAACGGTGCCTATTCCTCAAGATACCGCCGGGTTCGACCTCGGCGATGGCATCACGCTGCTCATATCCCCCGAGCAGCCCATCGCCGGACGCAACGTGGCGTTCAGCCTTCTCGGCCTTCCGCCATGGGAAAGAGTTGACGTCACCTTCACCGACCCCGTGGGCACGAGGGTAGGCTGGATTGACGTGAACGATCAAGTCCTCGGCCGTTCTGATGGCAGTGCCGTGACCACTCTGACGGTTTATGCGGACGACGCCGGGGAAACCTCGTGGACGCGGTATGGAATCCAGGATGCGGAGGGCACCTGGAGGGTCACCCTCGATTTCGATGACCGGAAGGAATCAGTGGCGTACCAGCTTCAGGAGCTGCGATTGACCGGATTGGAATCTTTTCACCTGGGGCCCCACCTGAGTGGCCTCCATGGGCCGGAGGCCGGCGTCTTCTTCTCGGACGACGTGCACCCGGCGCTGGCGGTGGCCGTGCAGGACCGGTTGGCATTGGCCTCTGCTCAAATGGAGGCGGCCGTGGGTGAGCCGCTGGCTCCGGTCCCCGACCTGTATATGGTGGGCAGCCGGGTGACACTCGACAACCTGAGCCAGGCTACCCTGGTGACCCTGGGTTGGGAGGGGGGCTACTACCGCAGCTACAGCTTCAAGCCCGGGATCTACCTGCTGGCCGACGCCCTCCGGTCCGGGCTCGAGTCCGTGGTGGTCCACGAATACATCCATCACGTGGTTGAAGAGATCGGCGGCGGCGAATCTTTGCCCGCTTGGTTGCACGAAGGCCTCGCTGAATTCTACGAGAGCGAATTGGGCCTCGGAAGGCCTCGGCCCAACGCCTTCAGGTTGCACCTGCTCCGCAGCGCCGACAGCGCGCAGGCGGCTGCCCTTTCCAAAACGTTGTTTCCCTTAGCCGCAATGGAAAGCCAGGCGGCCTGGAACAACAGGAGCGATCCCGACGAGATTAGTCTTCAGTACGACCAGGCCTATATGGCCGTGCGGTTCATGAGCGAAACCTTCGGCTCCTCGTCTCCATTCGCCGCTCTGCGGGAGATCGCCTCCGGTACAGACTTTCCAGAAGCTCTGCAATCCGCTACAACACTAACCTATGAAGATTTCGAATCGCGATTCGTTGAATGGCTTTCAAGCTGGGAAGACCCGGACCGCACGGACGCGGCCGAATACCTCCAAGCCCTGGACCCCCTGATGGCACAACTGGTCAACGTCTTGAACCGCCGCGCGGCGAACTTCCAACGCAAACTCTCCGACGATGAATCTGTTGCCGCTTATACTGAGATAGTCTCGGACGCCCAGGAAGCCGTGGATGGATTAGCCCGAATCACGCCGCCCGGTTCTCTTCACAAAATTCACGCCGACGCGGTCCAAACCTTCGACCTGGTGGTCAATTGGCTGGGAATGGAATTGGAGTACAGGAAGACCTTGAACTTCATCCATCAGGAGAACGCCAACGCCTTGCTACCCGAGGTGAACGCCAAAATGTACCTACTGCCGCGAGACGTGGCCGACGCTAAATGGGTGCTGAACCTCCCCTAGGACCCGTTCGATCAGCAAGATCACTCTAACGGGTAGTCCAACTTGCCGCGCTCCGGCCATACTCCAGGGCCCCGAATCAACCTAAACGGGTGGCCGGCCGGCGCCGTGGCTCGCGGTTCTTGATTAGCCGGCGCTCTTGCGCCACGTCCTGCCCCGGACCGGCACGATTTGCGTTTGGCGAAGGCCTCTGTCAAAATGAAATCTGAGCTGTAATGTTTCACTGGAATACGCCGGATTGCCGCCCTTGAGCCGGGCT
Source organism: Dehalococcoidia bacterium (assembly GCA_030753265.1). The sequence continues at coordinate 33,164 of JASMCQ010000044.1, read as the reverse complement.
GTCGGTCCGGTTGCCGCAATATCCGGCCAGCCTGGCGGGCTGCATCGTCTCCAGTACCGGCGGGCACGGGGCAGCCCCGTGGTCACCCCCCAAACCTGCCGGCCGGCGCGGAGCCAAGACGCGCCGAGCCCGCCCGTAGCTATACAGGAGTGACGCCCGATGGCTGACGAGTTGTTGGTGCTTAGGGAAACCCCTCGGGCCCAGCACCTGATCGCCGGCTGGCGGCAGCAGTGGTCCGACGGCGGTGAGATCTCCGGCGGCTTGCTGCGGTATCTGATCGACCACTTCGACGCTCGGCAAATCGGAGAGATGGGTTCGCAGATCTCCAAGATGTGTTACCCCTTTCAGGTGCCGGGAACCCACGACATATACCGGCCCAGGGTGGTATTCCAGGAAGGGCTACCGACCAGGAATATGGATCGTGCGAACCATTTTTACGATGCGGGAAACGGGCTGATCCTGTTTCTGGGGGAAGAACCCTGGTTTCAAATCGACCTGTACGGGGAGGCTTTCTTTCAGGCGCTGAAAGAGCTGGGAATCGATCAAACCGTGGCCGTGGAAGGGTACAACGGTGCGGCCCCGCCCGATCTGGAGAGAAGTGTCAGCTGTATCTACAGCCACGCTCGCATGAAGGAGTCGTTGGAAAAGTACGGCCTCCGGTTTTCCAATTACGGCAGCAACAGCCGGAGCGGTCCAACCATCGGAATGGCGCTGGTTAGCATGGCCCACTACCTATATCCCCAATTCGAGGTAATCCGGCTTGGGGCAATGGCTCCCATGTACCCCTTCTTGAGTACCAGCAACGACCCCGTGGGCATATCTAGGGACCACCGGTCCTTCTACGACATCATGCGAAGGCTCAAGTCCATGTTCAAGCTGGACTTGAGCCTGACGGAATTGTTCACACTGGGCGAGGCCGAGTCACGCGAGCTGGAAGAGACTCTGGAACGGATCGGGGCCACAAACCCCGGGGCCAAAGAGATCATTGACCGGGTCCGGTCAGAGTACGAGTACAACCCCTTCGTGGAGGCCGTGGAGCTGGACCCGGCCCTGGACAAAACGTTGGAAGACATCCTGAAGAATACCCCCGACGAACCGGACGGCGCCTGAAGCAACCCGGCGGCGGCGCCCGTCCCGGCCTGGACCGGCGGCGGCCCGGGGCCACGGCGATGCAAGCGCCGCCGGCTCCCGCCAAGCCGTCCGTCCCTACCGTTTTCCTCAAACAACCTCTGCCATCTCCCAAGCCCCGGTGGCGCCGTGCACCGCCGGGGTGTACCCGTTCCCCCCTACGACTCCCAGCGGGGCGGCGCGTCCGTTTGATGGATGTAGCCTCGATCCGGATATATGTGGATCGGTGGATCGGTGGAAGCGTAGATCATGAAACCACGAAGCGCCCGGCATTTGGTAAGATATGGGCAAGGAGCGTGGTGGCCGAGATGCACCAGGGCAGTCAGCAGCGAAAGATCCTCATCGTCGACGATGAGTGGGAATCAGCCATCGTGAAGGCCGTGAGACGCCGGCTGGATCAGGAAGGCTGGCTGCCGGTCGTGGTTCAACCGGAGACCCGTTGGTCCTTGGGAGAAGAGTTCGAGGCGGCGGCGCTGTACGCCGTCGAGGAAGAGCAACCGGATGGCGTGTTGCTTGATGTGCGCTTCGGGGAGCACCGGGACGACCGTTTCCTGGGGCTGGCGATTCTTCGAGCAATCGTCGAACGGCACCCCAAGCTGCCAATTCTGATGTTCACCCAGTACGCTCAAGGCCCGGACCGGGAGACGGCAGTGCGGGGGACCCTGAAATGGAACGCCCCCGTGGACTTCATCGACAAGCTGGCCAGCCCCGAGGAGGTGGTGCTGCGGCTCCGCCGCCTGATCGGCACCACGCCGGACAAGATACCCATCGGAGACAATATCCTCCTAGACGCGGGCGTGAAGGTCCTCTACGTCAAGGCCGGCGACGATGTCGAGCCGGTTAGCGAAATCCAGGGGATGAAGTTCGAAATTCTGAGGGAGCTGGCGGCGGCCTGGTACCGAAGCCCGGGCGAACTCGTGCCCTTCGGCAGGCTGGAGCGCTACTCGGGAGGCGAGGACCCCCGGGCCTCTTTGCGGGTGAGGATACGAGAGATCAAAGACGCCATCGGCAAGGCCTCGGGCCGGCGCTTCGGACCCGGGGAACTCATCATCAACGTTCGGGACCAGGGGTACCGGTTGGTTCCGCCCAAGGGTTGAAACCTCGCCGCGACACCCACTCGCCACCCGCCGCGAGGGCCGCTGGCGGGGGAAGGCAGGTCATGAAACCCGCCGTTCTCAGTCCTCTGTGCAACGAGGCCAAGGGCATTGCTTAGCAGGAGTTGGATGCATACCGGAATCAGGATTGCCGCGGGCGTGGTTGTCTTCGGTGGCGTCGTCCTCCTCGTCGTCGCTCCGATCATCGGTAGCGACCTCTTCGAGGCCTTGTGGGGAGTCGAGCCCCTCTCTTACATCGGGGCCGTCTTGTTACTGGTTGGGCTTGGCGTCATCTCCGCCTCCTATTTGATTCCCGCCGTGGCCCACCGCGGCGACAGCGCCGCCGACGGGGAGAGCGCCATGCTCCCGCGTTGGAGCCGGGTGACCCAGCAATACTTCCAGCTGTTCGACCATGACCTGGGCCGGCCGCTGCGGAGAATCCTGGGAAAAGAACGGGAATTGCGGGCCGTTTTGCGGTCGTCGGGGGCCCTGAGCGGGCCGGAGGTACAGGAGCTGCTCGATGAAATAGAGCGGCAGGCGCCGAACTTCCGGCTGATGATGTCGAACGTTCAGGTGCTGGTGCAGCTGGAGGCGCCGGACACGCCGCCACAGCGCGAGCCGGTGGAGCCGGCCGAGGTGGTGCGGAGAATCGTCGACCGGTACACCCCGGTCGCCGAGGAGGCGTCCAAGGAGATCAGTTGGTGGGCTGAACCTCAGGAGTTCGGCCTCGTGTACTCCGACAGCGCCGCCATCGAGCACATCGTGGTCAACCTGGTGGACAATGCGGTCCGTTTCGCCTCCACCCACATCGAGATAAAGCTGAGTATGAACCCGAGCCATTTCTTCATCCGGGTCTGGGACGATGGCCCCGGAATCGCCCTTCAATACCAGCGTCACATCTTCGATCACGGGTGGACGCCCCAGGTTGCCAGGAGGGAAGAGAAGACCAGCTCCGGACTGGGGCTTTTCATCGCCCGGACCCTGGCCAAGCGGAGCGGCGGTGACATTACCATCGAAAGCATTCCCGAAAGCGCCCCTGAAGGCGCGGCCGGCGGCGGCGCCACCTCGGAGCCGGAACACCACAGCGCATTCCTCGTGAGCTTACCATTGGAGGTCCCGTGAGTAACACTGCGGTAACCGTGCCGGGCCTAGCCTGCGGCTAATCGTGCCCATTCACCCTGGAGATCACCTGTGAACCGAGTTCTCGTGTGGCTGAGTCTGGCGTTGACCGGACTGGTCCTGGTGTTCGCCGGGTGCGTCCAGGTGGTGGACCGGGAAGCAACTAACACCGCCACCCCCTCGCCGGCAACGCCAATCCCGACCGCGACCGCCAATCCGACGCCACGCCCGACGGCGACGCCGGTGCCCACCTTTACCCTCGTGCCAACTCCCCGGCCGACCGTCAGTCCTACTCCAATCCCCACGGAAAATCCAACGCCGACACCCAGGGCGCGGCCGACCTTCACGCCATCTCCCACGGCCGGACCGAATCCACGGCTGGTCCTTGACGTGCGGGCCCCGATGGATGGAAGCACCGTGAACGGCAACGCCGTCGTGGTTCACGGCATCACCACGCCTGGAACATCGGTCAGCATCGAAGGCCTGGCGGCCCTAGTGGGCGATGACGGAAGGTTTCAAGAGGCGGTCACCCTCACTCCAGGGATCAACGATATCCGGGTGGTTGCCACGGATTCCAAGGGAAACCGGGAAAGCAAAGCCCTGCGGGTCACCTCCCTGGCCCTTCCGCCCCAGCCGTTTCTTCTCTTCGTCACCGAGCCGGAGGACCAGAGCATCGTCTCCCAGGGCTCCATTCGCCTCTCCGGCCGCACCGGGCCCGAGGCGATTACCAGCATAAACGGGGTTTCGGTTCCGGTGGATGAGCTTGGCTTTTTCTCGACCATCCTGACCCTGGAACCGGGCCCCAACATCATCGATGTGGTGGCCACCAACAATGATGGCAGGGTCTTGAGCACTGTAATCGCGGTAATCTACCGGCCCTAAACAGCCAAAACAGCCAGCTAGAAGGACGCAATCATGCACGATGCGTAACACATGGGTAACGGTTCTCGGGTGATGATGACGATACGCTGACCGAGATGACTTCAACCCTGTCAGGAGACGGCCGCATGGGCGGTAGCAACAATAGAAATCGATGGCGCAGGCGATTGGTGCCTCCCCTGGGTTTGATGGGGGTTGGGCTCCTTAGCCTGGGCCTGCTCGTCAACGGCGTGGCGGCCCAACCCAACTTGGATTGGGGCGGCGCCTTTGGGGGCGTTGACGACGAGGTAGCCCACGCCGTCCAGCAAACGGATGACGGGGGTTACATCGTAGTCGGGGAAACCCGCACCTTCGGCGCCGGGGGCCGCGACATCTGGCTGCTGAAGCTCAATGCCAGCGGGACCTCGGAGTGGAGCCGGACCTTCGGCGGCCCGGAGGACGACGTAGCCTACGATGTCCAACAGACCAGAGACGGTGGCTACATTCTGGCCGGCGAAACCCACTCATTCCAGGCCGGCTCGGTGGTAAAGAGCGATTTCTGGCTGGTCAAAACCGATGCGTCGGGGAGTGAGTTGTGGAACCAGCGGATCGGCAATACCGAGCTTCCCGGGGTCTTGGACCTTCCCACCCTCGATGAGGCCCATTCCATCCTGGAAACCGGCGACGGCGGTTACATCTTGGCCGGCTGGACCATGGCCGGTCCCAGCAACGATTTCTGGCTGGTCAAGACCGATGTATCCGGGGAGCGCCTGTGGGACCGCCAATTCGGCGGCAGCATGCACGATCAGGCCTATGCCGTTCGGCTGACGGCGGATGGAGGCTATATCCTGGCCGGCAAGACGGACTCCGTGGGCGCCGGGTCCAGCGATTTCTGGCTGGTGAAGACGGACTCCACCGGAAACGAGGAGTGGAACAAGACCTATGGCGGCCCTCTGATCGATGAGGCCCGCGATGTCCGGCAGACGGCAGACGGGGGATATATTCTGGCCGGCTTTACCTGGTCGTCCGGGGCGGGTTTAGCCGATTTCTGGCTGGTCAAGACTGACGCCTCCGGCAATGAGGAGTGGAGCCGGACCTTCGGAGGTACCACCAGCGACGTGGCCCATGCCGTTCGGCAGACCAGGGACGGAGGATACGTTCTCGCCGGGTGGAGCGAGTCTTTCCCAGACGGTGACCATTTCTGGGTCGTCAAAACCGATCCATCCGGAAACGAGGAATGGAGCGAAACGATTGGGGAGGCCTCGGGCGCCCGGGCAGTGCAGCAGACCGATGATGGAGGCTATGTCATCGCCGGGTGGACCGGCTCCCTTGCCGAGAGCCGCAATTTCCGCGTTGTGAAAACGGAGCCGGTGCCCGAGCCCAAGTATCTGAGCGGGGCAGTGGCCAGCCTGGGAAACACCGGGCCGTCTGCCATCACCGCGGCCACGGTGGTGCTCAACGCCCCACGGGGCGATACGGCGTACCGGTTCCGTTACGCGGGCGCGTTTCTCTCACGGGAGAACCCGTTGCCGCCCGGTGAAACGGCTTGCACCGACCTTTTTTCAGTTCTCGTACAGGGCGCTCAACTGGTATCAGACCAGATCGGCTCCTTCGGCGCCGCCTTGGCCGACGCCATCACCGATAGCTCGGGCTCAGCGGGAATCGTCGTCGACGTGACGGCCTTTCCCTTCGACCTGACCTACGATTCGGCCACGGGCGGACGGATCGCCGGCGTCCTTCGGGTTTCATCCGAATCGCCTTGTGTGACCGCCTCCGCCGGAGACCCCACACGTACGCCCACTCCCCAGCCGGCGCCGGATGCGTCCGCGCCGGTTTCCATGGACTTCTTTGGGACCGTGATTTCGGTCGGTGAAGACTCCTTGCTGGTGAATACCGACGGCGGGACCGTGGAGGTGCCGGTCACCAGTGAGACCAGCATCCGGCTGCCCAACAAGAGTGACGCCGGCCTCATGGACCTTGCCGAGGGGGACGTGGTGGCCGTGTCCCTCAACGAGGCGGGCGGCGAACCCGCCGCGGACCAGATTTTCTTGATCCCCGGCAAGACTCGGTACCGGCACGTACCGGGGGTGGTCCTGGCGGTTTCCGAATCTGAGCTAACGATTCAGCCACCGGGAACTGCGGCAGAGCCCATCACGTTACTCTTTACTCCGAGTACCACCGTTCGCTTCCACAAGGGTGAAACCGACCTGGCTGAGGGGTCATTCGTCGTGGTGGGGACCGTCGGGGACCCGGTAATTGGCGGCGTGTCCCTCGATGCCCGGGAAATCAATGTAACCGCCGGAAAGCCCAGCCTGGAGGACCCAGAAGCGCCGGAAGTTCCGGCGGCCGAGGATGCCGGGAGGGGCCAAAATAGCGTGGAACTCCGGGGGGAGTTCGAGGGCCTCGACGAGGACAGCAACCTGATCATCAACGGGACTTCGGTGGCCGTTGACGCGGCCACCGTGATCGCAGCAGGTCTCGTGGTCGGCCAACGGGTGAACATCGAGGCGGTGCTGAAACCCGACGGCTCGATCGTCGCCCTGAAGGTGGAGGAGGAGGAGGACGAGGGCGGGCAGGTGCTTGGCACGGTGAGCCTGGAGGGCTCCTTCGACGGGCTGGACGACGAAGGGAACTGGCTCATTGGCCAGGTTCAAGTATCGATCAGCCCGGGCACCGACACCGATGGCTTGCCCGCCGTGGGCCAGCAGGTGAAGGTACGGGCCGTAGTCAAGGAGGATGGCACTCTGCTGGCGCGGGAGGTGGAGAACAAGAGCTTCTTCGGGAGGGGCGGTCAAGACACCGGCGTGGTAACGCTGACGGGGACCTTCTTGGGGACGGACTCGAAGGGTAACTGGACCGTCAACGGCATGCCCGTGGCCGTGGACGCCCTAACCAGGCTCGAAGGAAGCCCGGCGGTGGGCCGACCGGTCGCCGTGGAGGCTATCCGGCAACGGGGCGGCTCTCTACGAGCCCTGAAGGTGAACGGTGACACGGGGGGCTCGAGCCAGGGGAAGAAGAATGCGAAGCTCCGCGGCACCGTCGAAAACCTGATGGATGACGGGACACTCATCGTCGACGGGGTTCGCGTGGTCCTGAGCGCTTTGACCGAGATGGAAGGCGGCACCCGGGTGGGGGATTTCGTGGAAGTCGAGGCCCTGTTGCAGCCGGACGGCTCTCTCCTGGCCAAAGAGGTCGTTAACCTGGGGATGGTGGAGCCGCGGGACATCCCTGAGCCCAGCACCGTGGAGATCGAGGGCACCCTTGAGTCGATCGACGAAGAGGGCAACGCCCTGGTGGTCAACGGCATCAAGGTTGCCCTCAGCGTGCTGTCGGAGACCAAGGGGGAGCTGATCGTGGGCTCTCCGGTCAAGCTGGAGGGCTTTCTGCTCCCGGATGGCTCGGTTAGCGCCCAGGAACTCAAAGGTGAGGGAAGGGCGGCGACCACCAGCGGAACCGAGGTGAAGATCGAAGGTGTCATCGGGCGGGTGAACCGCAACGAAGCCGGAGATATCGAAAGCGTGGTGATCGACGGTCTGACCCTCGGCGTCAGAGCCCTCACCGAAGTTGAGGGTACGTTGGAGCCGGGAGCCGAGGTTTCCGCCAAGGCGATCATCAGCAACGGCACATTCTTGGCCAGCAGGTTGGAACACCAGCCCGGCCTGGGATTGCCCGAAACGGCCGAGGTCCAGATCGAGGGCCTGATAGAGGCGCTTCAACTGGACACCGAGAGCCGGGTGACGGCCATCGCGATCAATGGCGTCGAGGTGGAATTGGGCGCTTTCGCCAAGCTGGAAGGTACCATCGGGGTGGGGACGGCCGTGAAGATCAACGGCGGCTTTAGCGACGGCGTCCTGGTAGCCAGGAAGGTGGAGGCAGGCAGGTCCAAGGCAGATAGGCCGGTTCCGTTCACGTTCGATGTCGTGGGTCCGCTCGAAGTGGTGGTGCTGGCTCCCAACTTCGATGTCGTCGCGGTGGTGGTGAACGGCCTGAAGATCACGACAGAACCCCTTACTCGGGTGCAGGCCCCGTTGGAACCCGGCCACGTGGTGTCCGTTGAGGTAGTGGTCAGCCGCGGCGAGTTCATCGCCGGCAGGATCAAGGAAGGCAGGCCCGAAGAGACTGGGGAGAAGGCCGAGGGCGGTGACGATTAAAGGGGCGGTCCGACCCATGCCCGCACCCTCGCTCCCGTTCCCTGACGGATTGGGAAGCCCTGGCGCCGCTTGGGCCGGGTGAAGGCCCGCGCAGCGGTTCACTTTGGTTACGAATGCCGGCGCCACCCAAGGTTGTCGAACAGCCCCGCTGAACTACCGCGCGCTTGACACCTCTAATGGAAAAATCATACACTCAGAAGGCCAGGGACATTGTGTGCCTGGCCTTTTTGCCTGGCCCGGTGGTGTAGCGGTTAACATGCAGCCCTGTCAAGGCTGAGATCGTGGGTTCGAGTCCCATCCGGGTCGCCATCAGCACAGAACTTGCCCTTCGCTTCTCTCCGGGAATACCGAAGGAGTGTGGGCGCAAGAGGCCGCCTGTCACGGGCGGCTTTTTCTTTAGGGCCGCCGTCGGGCCAACACCCGCGGGTCCCATCCGCCGCTCCGCCCCCCCTCTCTCTCGTGGGAGTCCCCGGTGGGTTTTGGGGCCGGACGGGAGGCTTGGCTCGCCGCTCCCACCGTTTCCAGGTGGGTCATCCCGGCCGCGTTTTGCCGGACCCAAAACGGTGACAAAAAAACAGAGCCAGGGTTTCTCCCTGCCTCTTCCATCTGAGCACCGCCTGAGCACCGCACGCCAGGTTGCCCTTTGCCGCGGTCGGTTTGCTGCTAAACCTCGAGGGGGCAGCTCCTCAACCGGCGCTGACGGTATTCCCCCATTATGCTGCCGGAATCCATTGAGGACCGTGGCGGCTACTGGTCATCGACGCCCAAGCTCAAATTGATGACGTCGCCATTGAATGGGGCCACTTCCACGTCCAACTCTTTGCTGATGGCTGCCGCCAGCGATGCGCCCAGCAGTTTCAGTTCCCGCTTGTTCAGTTCCGGCAGCTTGTCCAGCGCTTGAGCCAGGTCTACCCGGTAGCGTTTGGGATACTTGGGCGTTAGGGTCCCGATGCAACTGAACCGAACGGGGATCGCCGGCAAAATGCCAAACTGATTATCGACACACGCCACCCTCCGCTCGTCGGTTTGCCACCAATATACCCTGGCCTCAACCATGACGGGGGGATGGTGCCGCCGGCTCCGGTAGTATGTCTTTGATTCGGGTTGAGAACCCGCGGGCGCCACGGCCAGAGTGGGGACCGTGCCGTTGTGGTGACCGGGGTCAGCGCCGTTGGTAAAACTCGTCCGCTCATCGCAAGATAAGCTCATCTGAACCTCAGTTCGCAAAGATCCAAGGTGTATGGAGCGTCCAATGGGGCCATTGTATGGAGTGAAGAGTTACTGAAGCATTACCTGCCGCCTGAACGAGATTCTTTCCTCTTTCCGTGGCCGGCGAAGCCCGCAAATGCTTGCGGACCGGTTACCACGGTCGCTTGGTGCCCCAGCGGCATTGCGGTGGGGGACATAACCGACCTGGTTTTCGGGCACGTAGCTCCGGGGACGTTTTGGTGTGCGCCCGGCGGTTGAATCCAACTCATGGGGTGTGGCCTTTCCCATAGCTGTGGGGAGAGGGCTGTCCCACAGACGGCCGGCGAGGGGTTCTTGAGTCGCCCCGGAAATAATGAGTTTGGCCGAAGCAACCTCATCGGCGCCACCGCGAGCCAGCCCAAATTTCAGACCACCGGCAAGGCGCTGGAAGCCATTGACCTGCTGACTGTCGCCGCGGAACTGAGGGCCCGGATTGCCATGAAAGAAGACGTCGCGGATGACAACGTCGGTTGCGTCAGTCTGGAAGGTGGGGTTGATGGTTTCCTTCGCCTCTTCTTTCGCCAACGTCCTGGTGGTGGGGACCCCGAACAACGCAATCGTCTTCGCCATGAGCAAGGACCCCGAAACTGGGACCAGGCTTTTGAGCGTATTCGACTTCATCAAGTACGGCTTACCCCTAACCGTGCTGCTGATGTTGGTGCTGTTGACACAGCTTTGAGACACGGGCATCATGGGTGTCGGCGCAATCGGCAACCGGAGACGGGAATTCCCGCTCCGGCGCGATCCGGCGGTCGAGGGCCTCAAGACCAGTAACGAGCCCGGAGAGCCGTCGCGGGGGTTCCCGAGTTCACCTGTTCTTCGCCCCTGCCAGGGGAACGAGAAACTTCAGCTTCCCATCGAGGACCTGCCGGGACTCCGGCGGAACCCCACCTAACATTTAGGAGCACTGAGCGATGTCCGGGACAACAACCACCGTCAACAGCTTGGCACTGACCGCTAGCGCAACGCGTAACTCTGTTTCGCTGCCGGACTATCAAAGAGACCGTCTTGAAGACGTTGGATTCTTGACGGCAATGATGATGGTCCTGATGGGCAACTACTCTCAGACCGGGCATCTTGGCGGCCCGCTGGCCTACATCCCTTACACTGTCGCATCCCATCTGGTGGGAGCCGGCCTCGGAGGGTTACGATTCGATTATCGCCGCCCCAAGCACCCCTACGCCGATAAATTCATGTTGGCCGGCGGGCATGCCGCACCGGCGACCTACGCCCTCTGGATGATCATGGGAGAGGCGCTGGCGAGAAAACACGCCAAGACCGGCGACGCCCGATTCTCGGTGGATCCAAAGCTGGCAATGCTGTCCATCGACGCGCTGGGTTTCCGCCGAGGTAAGGAGCCGTTGGAACGGTTGTTACGCGAAAACGGCCTCGAGTCTCACCCGCTGATGGCGCAATCCAAAATCAGAGGCATCCGGGCCTTGTCCGGCCATTCGGAGACCACCGATCTTACCAACGACGTCAACGGGGGGCCCTCGGGGGTCGGTATTGCCACGGCCGCTGGGAAAGCCGCATTTTGGGACCTGATCGGTGCGCCGGATAGCCTCAAGATTATCGCCATCGAAGGTGAATTCGCGCTGACTTCCGGGCATTCCCAGGAACTCAAGACCCAAGCGGTGGCCCAGCAAGTCGGCAAGCGGTTGAGAATACTCCTCTCTTACAACAACGCCGGGATCGATGACGAGCTAATCGGCAGCGTGATCCGGCCCGAGTACGGCGGCTACCGCATCGAGGATCAGTGGGCATCGTACGGTTGGAATGTCCTGACCATCGAGGACGGCAATGACTATGATCAGATAGTCGCCGCGCTGAAGACCATGGAGGATTGGGACCCGTCGGACAACAGGCCGATGATCCTCGTGGGCCCGACCGTCAAGGGATGGTGGCCCACGGCTGAAGACGGGAACATCCCCGGATTCGGTAAGCAGATAGTCAGCTACCAGAGCCACCCCTACGCCCTCCCGATGAACGGAGATTACTTCCAGGGCCTGGCAGCAACCTTCGAACGGCGTTTTGGCGTCGAGTTCGGCGGGATCCGCGAGGGCGCGGTTTCCGGCACCAAGGAGCGCCTGATCCAATTCAAGCAAAACATAGATGTTGCCATGTCCGTGCTCGACAAGGATGGCCTTGGGGACTGGCTGGCCGACCGGTTGGCGGATATTGGCGACTCCGTGTCCGACGACATGCCGATTCGAATCGACCGGGAAACCGATCCGTTCCAGGACCCTCGCCTCAAGGTCGAAAATCTGCCCCTGGAGCCACAGACCGTCACCGTCCGCAATCCCGTATCGGGAGAAGAGAAAGAAGTTACCATAAAGCTGTTTGAAGAGGCTGGCGGATCGCGGGGTTCTCGTCGCGCGATTTCCGAGATTATCAAGTGGATAAACTACGTGACGGGCAACCGGTTCGTGACCATCGCGGCAGATTTATCCGACTCGATAAACATGGAAGGCGGATCATTATGGGGCCATTTCGACCCCGTGAGTAATCCCTCCGGAACACGATTCAAAGCAGGTATTCAAGAAGCAGGAAATGTGTCCACCGCCATAGGCCTCGTCGGTCAGACCGCGTCACTGCATCCGGACCGCCACGTCGGCGTCTGGGCGCTCAGCGGGACTTACGGAGCATTTACCCCGCTCATGTATCTGCCGGCCCGAGTCTGGAGCCAACAGAATCAGGACAGCCCGTTCCGGGTCGGCGTTCTGAATATACTCGCGGGCCATTCCGGGCCGGAGACGGCAGCCGACGCCCGCACCCATTTCGGCATTTACTCGCCCCAGGTGTGGAAGTTGTTCCCCAGAAACCAGGTGATCACCCTGAGTTTCTGGGACTATAACGATGTGGCGTCCGGCTATTTTGCGGCTGCCGAGATTGCGGCGCGAGACCCGAAGGTAGGAGTGATTGTCATCGAGGTGGCCCGGCCGGACTTCCCGGTGGCCGACCGAAGCACCTTCGCGGATAAGGACCCCAAGGCTGCGTCCAAGGGCCTATACGTCATCAGGGACTTCGATCCCGGAAAGCCCAAACATGGCTACGTTGTAGTTCAGGGCTCGTCTTCCACGGTTAACCTGGTGTCCGTGCTGGCTCGCCTGGAGCAAGAGGGGATAAACGTCAAAGTGGTCTCGGCCATCAGCGAGGAGCTGTTCCAACGGCAGCCCCAGGAGTACCGGGACCGAGTATTGCCGCCCGAGGCCTGCTTCGATCTCATGGTAGTCAGTACCGGGACCAGAAGAGTCTGGCCGGTGCAGGATGCCGGGCCGTTGACCGACGCCTATTCCCTGGTATCTGACTGGCACAACAAGTGGTTGACCGGTGGGACGGAAGGGGATGTGATCGCGGAAGCCCACCTGGATTCCGAGTCGATATTCCAGGGAGTCAAGCGATTCGCCCTCGACCGCGACAGCCGGATATCCCGCCAGGCGGAGCAGCTTGCCAGCCTGAAATAAGGACGAACCGCGCTGAGTTTGGGACGGATGCTGCTTCCTGGCGTGGGGGGCCGCCCTCCGGGCGAGGGCCACGAAATACCATCAACGCCAACAGAGCTACCCCTTGCCCCGGCCGGGGGCAGCGCGACATTCTCTGGAGCCAACCACAACGGGAGGAGCTAGGCTATGGCCCTGATCTACGAGAAGAAAGGGAAGATTGCGTACATAACCCTCAACCGGCCCGAGGTTATGAACGCCCTGGACCCGGAGACCTTCGCCGAGCTTTCCGAGGCCTGGACCGACGTGCGGGACGACCCGGATGTGTGGTGCGCCATCATCACCGGCACCGGCGAGAAGGCCTTCTGCGCGGGCGCCGACCTGCGGAAGATGATACCAAAAGTAGAGGAAAAGTGGCACTTCTGGCAGACCCAGGAGGAACAGATCCTCAACCGGGGCCTGGAAATCTGGAAGCCGGTGATCGCCGCAGTTAACGGCTACTGCCTGGGCGGCGGTATGACCCTCCTGCTGGCCACCGACCTTCGGGTGGCCGCTGGCCACGCCAAGTTTGGCCTCTCCGAGGTGAAACGCGGCATTTTGCCGGGGAACGGCGGCACGCAACGCGCCATCCGGCAGCTTCCCTACCCCATCGCCATGTGGATGCTGCTGAGCGGCGAGATGCTCTCCGCCCAGGACGCGCAACAGCATGGCCTGGTGAACAACGTCGTCCCCCTCGGCGAGCTGATGGCCGAGGCCGAGCGCATGGCCGACGTTATCTGCCAGAACGGTCCTCTGGCGATGCGGGCCATCAAGGAGCTGGCCGTGAGGGGACAGTACATGCCCTTCGAATTCGGGGTGCGGCTGGAGCAGGCCATCGGCCAGGTGCTGCGCGACACCGACGACGCCAAGGAGGGCCCCAAGGCCTTCGCCGAAAAGCGCAAGCCGAACTTTACCGGAAGATAGGGTTACAAGCCCTCACCCCCGTCCCCTCTCCCAGTGGAAGAGGGGTGGCCGGAGGCCGGGGTGAGGGCACCCAACCATCATATCAACAGGGCAGGTGAATCGTGAAAGTCACTGACGTGAAGGTGGAAGTCTACCGATGGCCCAGGCACACGCCGATACGTAACGGCCGGCACGTATACACCACTTCAGGGCTGAACGTTATCAAGGTGGAGACGGACGAAGGCATAACCGGCATCGGGTTGGGCCGCGATATCCGAGAGGCGCCCGACGTGGGGGTGGCGATCCTCGAGCATCTGAAACAGTACGTGATCGGGCAAGACCCCTTCGACACGGAGAAGATCTGGCACGAAATGTGGCAGCCCAAGCTCGTGGGACGGCGAGGCGTGACCACCAGGGTAATCAGTGGAATCGACATCGCGCTGTGGGACATAAAGGGCAAGGCCGCCAACCGCCCGGTCCACAAGCTGCTCGGCGGGTTCACCGACAAGGTGCCGGTCTACGTCGCCGGCGGCTACTACGAGGAAGGAAAGGGACTGGAAGAGCTGGCCGCCGAGGTGGAGAACAGCCTGTCCACGGGGGCGCGGGCACTCAAGATGAAGATCGGCGGCGCTTCGATTCGCGAGGATGTTGAACGGGTGCGGGTGGTCCGCGAGACCGTGGGCCCGGATGTGAACGTGATGGTGGATGCCAACTGCGCCTACCGCTATTACGATGCCATCCAGATGGCGCGGAAGATCGAAAAGTATGAGATCACCTGGTTCGAGGAGCCGGTGTTCCCCGATGACTACAAGGGCCACAAGCTGATCAGCCAGGCTACCATAATCCCGATCGCCACCGGAGAGAACGAGTACACCCGCTACGGTTTTCGCGACTTGATCGAGAACCGCTGCGTTGCAATCATCCAACCCGACGCTCAGATAATGGGCGGCATTACCGAGTTCATGAAGGTGGCGGCCTTGGCCCAATCCCAGGACTTGCCGATCGCTCCCCACGGCAACCAGGAGGTCCACGTTCAACTGGTGGCGGCGATTCCCAACGGTCTGACCGTTGAGTTCTACAACAGCACCACCGACCCGATGTGGGGCCAGATGTTTGAAGAGACTCTGATGATCGAGGATGGCAAGGTGGGGCCATCGGACCGGCCGGGTATGGGGATCACCCTCAATGAGAAGGCGTTGGCTCCCCATCGTATCGCCTAGACTGGATAACCGGGCAGCACCTCCGCCAGACCGGCGCCACCCGGCGCGGGCGCCAACGTCCGGTACGCAATCCATACCGCGGCAACGGCGCCCTGGTGAAGCCGAACGTCTTAGTCGAAGTTACGTCTTTCGGCGCCCCGGCCGGGCCTCGCGCGGTTCCCCGGACACAATGCGTACCGGCGGAGTGACGACACCTTGTCGTGGGTAGTAATCGCCCTGTTAGGAGCAGCCGTCGCGGGGATGATCAACATCCTCGACAAGACGCTCCTTTTCCGCTACTTGCGGTCCCCACTGACCTTACCCCTCTTGATCGGCGTGGCGCAGGGGAGCATTGGTATCATCCTGGTCCTCGCGTTGACCTGGCCGGAGACGACGACAGCTTCGTCCATCGGTTGGGGCTTCTTTTCCGGTGGCCTCTGGGGACTCAGCGCGTGGTTCTTCCTTCGCGTGCTCTACTCCCAGGAGGTCTCACGCTCCGTTCCCGTCTACCAGACCTTTCCTATTTTTGCCGCGCTGCTGGCCGTTTTCTTCTTGGACGAGGACCTCTCCGCATTCCACTGGATCGCCATCTTGGCCACCGTGGCGGGGGCAGTCCTGATCTCGTTGCGACTGGACCAAGGGTACCGCGGCCTCTTCTTGCACCGGTCTTTCTTCATCCTGATGCTGGGAAGCGCCATCGCGGCGGCCGCCCACGTCACCGGCAAGGTCGCCCTCGACGATTTGCCGGTGCTCCACACCCACGCCCTGCGCAGCCTGGGGTTGAGCGGCGTCCTGTTGCTGGGCGCCCTCCGTCCGGCGCCGCTGCGCGAGGTCCGCGAACTGGTACGTCAACGAAGCCCAGCCTTCGCCATCCTCGGGATGAATGAGGTGGTGCTCGCCAGTTCCTCCATGATATTGACCCTTTGGGCCCTCTCGTTGGGCCCCGTCTCGCTGGTCACCACCCTCGTCGCCACGCGCTCTTTCTTTGTCCTGCTGTACAGCACGGCCCTCGCCCTGCGCTTCTCCGGATTCTTGGGAGAGCAGACCTCCACGCGCGCGTTGACGGTCAAGATTGTATCCACTTCTCTCATCGTGGCCGGGGTTGCCGCCATAGCTCTGAAGTGAATGAGGCCGTGGGGCCTCTGGGATAGGCCGGTATCGAGGACGCCTACTCACGGCCATCGGAGATGTCATGCCTCTACGACCCCGAGCGACGGGCGTGGTGACCAAAAATGGAAAGGTTCTGCTGGTAACGGATCGGGGCCGCGACCGGTATTCATTGCCGGGTGGTGGAATACAGCCCGGGGAACTCCCAATCAGCGCGGTCGCTCGGGAACTGTACGAGGAAACCGGGCTGCGCGCCGACAAGATTGAGTTGGTGTTCACTCACCGCAGCAGGAGCCAGGAACACGTGGTGTTCTTGATAAGTGCCCATCACGGGCGGGCGCGTCCAAGAAACGAGATCGACGCTCATCTCTGGTGGGATGGGGAGGCAGACATTGCCCTATTCCCCCACGTGAGGGTCATTCTCGCCCACCCAAAGATCAGTGCCGCGATCTAACGCGAGAAACTTCGAGCGGGGTCGGGCTGCCTGATATCCGCCTTGCCGCCGATTATTGGGATCGAATTGCCGGGGCCATCTCCGGAAATGTTAAACCTCCGCCGTCCCGTAGGGATTACCGGCGGCGATATAGGCCAGGTCGATCAGCCGGACCGCCCGGTAGCAGTCATGGGCGCTGGTGGGCGGCCCATCGCCCCGGGCGGCGGCGGCCATGGTCTCTCGCAAGGAGATGGCCGGGCCATTTCCCGGCGGCTCCGAGGGCAGGACTTCTTCGGCTTCGCCGGTATTCAGCCTGAGGACGCCGTCCTTGTTGTAGGTGAGGATGGCATCCCGAAACGCGACCATCCACGCCCAATCTCTGCCGAGCCTGGGAAACCCGTTTCCGGTCTCGACGGTTCCCAGCACTCCTTTCTTCGACCGGAGCAGCACCGATGCATAATCTTCCACCCGCTGCCCGCGGGTGCTCCAGCTCAGTTGAGCGCCGGTGACCTCGATATCTTCGCCTTCACCGGTCAGGTGTACAAAAGCGTCCAAGCCGTGAGAGCCGAGGTTGCGCAGGCAGCCACCGTTGGCCACCGCCGGGTCCAGCATCCACCCGCACCTCCGTTCCGGGTACCGGTCCGAGCTGGCGGAGTTCATCCGAGAGGAGAACTGGGTCATGGGGCCGTAGGTGCCCTCTTCGATGAACTTCCTTGCCGTCACGACGATCGGGTGGTAGCGCATGCTGAGCGGGACCGCCGCGAACCCGCCGGTGGCCTCCGCCTTCTCCACGACGCCGCGTAGCTGCCGCGCACTGTAGCTCATGGGCTTCTCCATGACGAAAGGGATGCGGCTATCCAGCAAGTCGAGGGCGAATTGCGCCATTGTATCGTGCCTGCCCAGGGCCAGCACGAAGTCGGGTTTGACTTGGGAGAGCATCCGCATGTGGTCGGTGAAGGTGGGGATGTTGCCGCCAATCTCCCCGGCTCGATGCTCTACGATCCCCGGATCGTCATCGTGGAAGCCCACCAGCTGGACATCGTCCATCCCGGAGAGGAGGTGCAGGTAGGCGAAATCATACAGCGAGTGCCAGTGGGATACGCCGATGGCGGCTACACGGATGGACATGTTCAGCGCTCCTTCGAGTTTTAGCCGGGTTTGCCCATTTCGAAATGCCTGGCCCCAAGCGGAGTGCGGTCCCCGACAAAGGCCATCGTAGTATCACCGGCATGCGCCGTCAACATCCGGTCGAGATCGCGAAACCATCTTTTCGCTTCGTGAGATTGCGTTTGACCGGTAGCGAGGGGGGCCCTCACCCTCGTATCCTCTCCCTCAGGGAGAGGGATGCCCTGGCGCAGCCTGGGCTGGGTGAGGGCCTGCGGTTGACCCGGCTCAAGCCCGGACATACAATGGGGCTTGCCGCCGGGCGGCGCCCAGCAGTGGAGCCATCGATTTCAGGCTGGAAGGCCGCCCGGCGAGGCGGACCCATTCCCAACGGAGGTGCCAGCGTGGCCGAACAGAATGAGTTCCCCAAGATTACTGAGAAGGAACTGGACCGCCTGCGCCAGTTTCTGGGCAAGCCCCTGCCCGTTAAGAACCCCTTCAACCGCAACGCCACCGTCGACACGATCGCCCACTTCGCCTACGGCATAGGGGACACCAACCCCCTGTTCAGCGACGAAGATTATGCGAAGGGGACTCGCTGGGGCAGCCAGGTGGCCCCACCGACCTTCCTCTTCAGCTGCGAAGGGATCGGCGCGCCACGGGGACTGGCCGGCGTCCATGGAATGTGGTCCGGCGCATCCTTCGAGATGGAGGGCCCCCTCCGGGCGGGAACCGGCATCAGGGCCACGGTTACGCCAAGTGGCCTCACGCCAAAGCAGACCAGGTTCGCCGGTCCCGCCATTCTCCAAGAGTTCACCTACACCTTCACCACCCCGGATGGTCAGCCAATCGGCAAGCTCCGGCAATGGTCCATGCGGACGGAGCGGGATGCGGCCCAGGACAAGGGCAAGTACCATGAGCTGAAGGCGGCCACTTACACGCCGGAGGAGATCGACAAGATCTTCGCCGACTACGACAAAGAGGAGGTGCGGGGGGCCGAGCCTCGCTACTGGGAGGACGTGGAGGTGGACCAGGAGGTGCCCCATGTGGTGAAGGGTCCCCTGCGGGTCACCGACAACATCGCCTGGAAGATTGGCTGGGGATTCAACCCCTTCGTCTACGCCCACAAGGTGGCGGTGGACTTCTACAAGAAGCATCCCGGCGCCTTCATCCCCAACGACGCCGGCATCCCGGACGTCCCCGAGCGGGTGCACTGGGAGTCCGAGTTTGCCCGCCGCGTCGGTGTGCCGGAGGCCTACGATTACGGCCCCCAGCGGGTATCCTGGCTGTGCCAGGTGGTCACCAACTGGATAGGTGACGACGGCCTGATCAAATCGTTCTGGGGCGAGGTACGCCGCCACAACCTCAACGGCGACACCCATTGGCTGAAAGGCACCGTCAGCGGGAAGCGGCGTGAGGCCGGCCAGCCGCTGGTGGACCTGGAACTCTGGGGATACGACCAGCGCGGGGAGCGGACCATCCGCGGCGGGGCCACGGTGGTGTTGCCCTCCCGGGACTGAGGTGGAGTTCCCGGCAAATCTTACTGGAACTCCCTTCCACCCAGCCATTCGATAGCACCGCAGTCGTTCGAGCCCGTCCGGCGTCCCGCCTGCCAATGCATGCGTAGGGGCGGTTCTCCCAATGCTAGGCGGTATCAACCCAGCCACCGGCAGCGGGAGAACCGGTGAGCGCCCGCATGTCCACCCGTGCCGGTAAGGCCCGTTGGCCTCGGACCGCCAGCCTGGCCGCGCACTAACTCTGCGGCTTTAACCCGTCGATTTCGCCTTCCGAATTGCCCAGGTCATGGCCCAGCCCCACTGCTCGGTCAACGGCTTCCGGGCATCCAGGTCCCTCACGCGCCGCCGCTAGCAACAGCCTGGTTGTCATTTGACAGCTCCAGCAATATATTGGCGCAATCTACCGCCTAGAGCCATTTTATCAATCACCAATACCGGCCACCAATACCGGCTTCTCGCTCCCCCAGGTACAATCGGCGGTCTGAAGCACCAAGTTATCGTTCCTCTTGCTGGTTGTGCACCCGGCCAAGCTGGGTGCTGACACCGTGCCCACCGGGGTCTCGATCCGCCATGCTGGGGTTATAGGCTGCGGCCGATTGGAGGTCGTACGTGAGTGCCTGGACCCGGGTAGGGCACTCGTAGATTCGCTTCTCACTTTGGAATTCCTCGCTTTGCCGCTCCTTGCCGTCCCTATCTTGGGCCGCCCGAAACGCGAATGCAATCTATCGAACAGCGGAGGCTGCTGATGCGAGTTAGATATCCGGAAGGCCAACGGCTCGTCTTGACCCATCGTTGCGCCGAGTGCGGAGCCGGGCTGTATCTGGCCTTGGGCCGCGACCAGGACGGCCTCTACCACCTCACGTGCCGAAACGGTAGCCTCCACGAGCCAATAAGCGGCACGAGGAACAATCCAATCTGGCAATCGTGGACCTCCCCGGCGCCGTCAAGCTCCAACGCCGTAGAAATATTCACCTACGCGTAGAGGAGACCAGGCCAAGCCCATCACCCTACGACCCGGCGCGGTCCTCGTCGTCTCTGCATCGTTGCCGCCTGCTGTTGCTTCTTGAATTCCTCTTGCCCACCGTATCGTTTCACCTCCTCTTTCTTGCCGTATCACATTGACCCTCCTATCTTGTCGTCTAGCCGGCGACGCGTTGCGTAGCGCTTTGCACCGACCTCGGGCTTTTCTGGTGTGGCCATCGGCGGGTTCTTGTCAGAAGGATTATACTATCCCGGACAATTGATCCAGCCGTGGTGAATTGTGACGAGCCTCAAGCAAACCGGTTGGAGGCTTGACTGCACCGCTTTGAACGGCCGGCTTAACTCCGGACGGGCCTGAGCCGGGCCATGCCCGAACCCGGCAGGTCAGCTGCATCCGAGGCCGTTCCCCTCTGGAATCTAGCGGCAACCGGCTTGGCCGGAAAAGGAGCAAATTTGGCTACGGGTAGTGGAGCGGACGAGGCGAGCCTGGAGAAATCGATGGTCGCGCCGGAGCCGGTGGATTCGGCCACCGCCGAGGTGATGCTGAAGGAAGCCAAGCAGATCATGGGCCGCCACGGCGTGGTCGTGTTTCTGCGGCAGGGCACCTGCCTCGGTGCGGTTCGGGAACAGAGAATCATTCCGTGGGATGACGACCTGGACCTGGGCTCCATACTTGGGGTTAATGGGCTCACCGAGGAGGCGATCGGCCCGGTTGTCGACAGCTTCAGGGATGTCGGGTATTTCGTCAGGGTTGAACACGGCGAACACTCAGTCGCCATGTGCATGATTAGGTCGTCAATAAGGCTGGACTGGACTTGCTACCGGGTCATTGGCGGCGACATATTTCACTTTCCCGGACTCAGGATGCCCGCCAGGCTGTTCACCGAGCTAAGAGAGATCGACTTCCTCGGCGAGAGTTTCCTCGTGCCAGATCCGCCCGAGGAATACCTTCGTCTCAAGTACGGTCCGGAATGGACGACCCCAAAGAGATACGCGTTTGAGAGAGACGTGGTCCTAATGGTTCCGGAGGCCCTCATTCCCGGCCACGGCAGCAAGTTCATGCAGTTCCTCGTCAACAACCTCTTTCAATGGCGCGCCGGCAAAATCAGGGTCCTCGACGTTGAGGACAACCCTGTTTCCGGTGCCGAGGTCATGGTCGCCCGAGTCGGCCGCTACCGCACCGACAAGAAGGGCTACGCCCGGTTCTACCTGCCCGGCAGCGACGTTTACTCCGTCATCATCAGCTATGGCGATTACGAGGAAGTGCTCTACGAGGAGAAGATGGCTCCGGGCGGCACCTATATTCACCGGCCAAATCCTGTATCCGGCTCCGCCCGTCATTTCGCATTTGTATCGGAATGAGGCCGCCGCCATCCAGCGCCTGACCCAGGACAAAGGTAAAATGTGACGATTCGATGATACGTGTCTACGCAGATATGGTGGCCGACCTCTTCCACTACGGTCACGTTGCATTCTTGAAGCAAGCCCGGGCCCTGGGAGATTACCTGGTGGTGGGTATCCACGCCGACGACGTGGCGGAGACCAACAAGAGAACACCCATACTCACGATGGAAGAGCGCATCGCCTCTGTGGCCGGTTGCCAGTGGGTGGACGAGGTGCTTCCCAACGCCCCGTGGATCATCGACCGTGCCTGGATCGACGAGCACGACATTCACCTGGTGGTGCACGGGGATGACTACACCCGTGAGCAACTGGAGCACAGCCACAAGGTGCCCGGCGACATGGGGATTCTTCGCACGGTGCCCTACACCGGCGGTATTTCAACCACGGAAATTCTCCGCCGGGTCACGGAAAGAGGCTGCTAGTACTCAGTCAACTTGGTTTTGGCAGGATGTCATTCTGAGGACCAGAGAGACGAAGAATCTCATTGTTACGCTGAGATTCTTCGCTTCGCTCAGAATGACAATTCGCAGATTTAGGTTGACTGAGTACTAGAACCGGCAGTCGGTCCGCCGGCCGCGTCGGGCAACTGTCTCAAGACCACCGGCTCCGGTGGCGGCAATCATCCGGCAGGATCGGCGCCGGTTTTGGCGAACCACATCTCGAGAATGCCGCCGAGGGCCGGAGCGTCGTCGCCGGCGTGCCGGGTAGGAGTAGCGGGACCGGTTCCGTGCCTGGAGTCTGATGGTGCTCCCCGAAGAACCATTGAGGGCAGACGGCAGGGAAATGGGCTATGATGGATACAGAGCGAACCCATAGCCGATATCATCGCGGGTAGGCAGGGCCGAAACGCGACCTGAAGCGTTTGGCGGGCATCCCGCACACTGCCGAGGAGAAATTCATGAACAAGATCGAAGCTATCATCCGGCCGGAAAAACTGGCCCCCGTAAAGGACGCTCTGTCTGAATTAGGGTGGTGGGCTTGAACGTAGCTCACGTTACCGGACGGGGGGCGCAAAAGGGAGTGGTTGTCGGTGGGCCCCGGGGCGTGGGGACCTACGTGGTGGACATGCTGGCCAAGGTGAAGCTCGAGCTGGTGGTCAGCGACGCCGACACCCAAAAGACTATCGACACCATCATGGATAACGCCCGAACGGGACACATCGGCGACGGGAAGATCTTTGTGTTTCCCGTGTCGAACGCCATCCGGGTTCGTCCTGGGGAACAGGGCGACGAGGCCCTGTAGAAGCGCTTCCCATAGCTTTGCAGTAGGCCACCCACGCCGGTCATCGGCGGCGAGTGCGCGGATGATCTCAAGCCGGCTACCCCAAGACCGCGGCGGGAGCAAAGCCCGCTGACCAGGCGAGTCCGACCGGCCCAACTCGGGCGGTCTCGGGGATGCGCCGGAATTCACCCCCTCGACCTCGCGGGAACAGGCCGGTTCCTTCCCCCAATGCGAAGGGAGAAGGTTAGGGGTCCCTCTCCAGGCGCCAAAACTACCCGTCGCCGGCACCTGGGGTGAAGGCCGAGGTCAGCCAGTCCCTACAGCGTCTTTACACAGCGACAACGAGGACAGGCCGGACCGGCCGCCGCATTAGCCGGCCGGGTCGCACGCGGGAGGCGCCCATGGACCTTACAGGCAAGGTTGCTCTTATCACCGGAGCCGGGCGAGGGATCGGCCGGTCCATCGCGCTGGAATTCGCGCGAGAGGGGGCTCGGGTCGCCGTGACGGGCCGTACCGAGGCCAGGCGGGAGAGCGTTACCGCCGAAATCGTCGCCTCGGGGGGAGACGCCAGGGCCTTCGCCCTCGACGTTGCTCGCGACGATCAGGTCGTCGAGGCCGTGGGCCGGGTGATGTCGGCGTGGGGGCAGATCGACATCCTGGTCAACAACGCCGGCGTCCACACCCCCGACACCCCGGTATGGTCGACCACGGTAGAGCAATGGGATGCCATGATGACGATCAACCTGCGAGGGGTCTTCCTCTGCTGCCACGCCGTGATCCCCCACATGATGGCCGCGGGCAAGGGCGTCATCATTAACATAGGCTCGTCCTCGGGCCGCACGGCGGATGGGAACGCCGGCCCCTACAATGCCAGCAAATGGGGGGTAGTTGGTTACACCGCCTCCCTGGCCCGCTCCTTGCGACCCCACGGGATTCGAGTCAACGGCATCAATCCGGGGTGGGTGGACACGGATATGGCGAGGGAGTCCCATCCAGACGGGGGCACCGAGTGGAGCACTCCGGAGGAAATCGCCGAGGCGGCCCTGTTCCTGGCGGCCAGAGCCCCGAGGGACATGACCGGCCAGTTCATAGACGTATTCGAGTGCTAGCCCCCGGCACGGGAAACGCGACAATCCACGGCGCGAGGCTAGATGAAGACCTTGAGGCGGACCCGGAAATACCGGGGGTGTGGAGGATGGGCCGCTGCAGGTTCGGGGAGAACGCCGGACGTTAAAGGGGGCCGTCTGAGACGGCCCCCTGCTTAGCTAGCGCCTAGAACTGGTACGACCGGCCGCCGCCGCCGCCACTGCCGCCGCGAGGGCTTTGCTGCCGGTAGCAGTCGCTGCAATAAACCGGCCGCTCGCCAGTGGGGCGGAACGGTACTTCGGTGTCCTTGCCGCACTCGGCGCAAACCGCGGGATGCATCTCCCGCCGGCCGCCGCCGAACCCGCCGCCGCCGAATCCGCCGCCGTCAAAGCCGCGGTTGGCGCGCCGGGCCTGCCGGCAAGATGGGCAACGCTTGGGCTCGTTTGTATACCCCTTGTCCGCGTGGTACTGCTGGTCGTCAGCCGTAAACACGAAACTTTGATTGCACTCTACGCACGTTAGATCTCTGTCCTGAAATGCCACTGGTGATCTCCTTAAAGGATGAATGTCGGGCTACAATTGATCACCGAGGAATTTACCATTCGCGGAAAAGCCAACGGGATACACATGTAGAACCAGTTTCTAAATGTAGCACACTCCGGGGATTTTCGCAATACTAGAATCCCGGTTGTCGAGGGCCGGTCCATCGGGAAAGAAGTGGAAATCCCTGAGCCGCGTCGAACTAGCGCCACTTCTTCCCAGACAACCTACTTTCCCCGGCATCGGGAAGATCGGCGGCCTGGCCAAGCCGGACCGCGGGAAAACCGGGCGGCGAGACCCGGCCGGCGCCACCGGAGGCCGGAGGACCGCATACGGTGGCCGAAGCGATAAGAGACCCGGCCCGCCGGTTCAGTAACGGGTTCGGGAAGCCGTCCCAGGCGGCTGGAAAGACAGCTATAATCGAGCGTGTCCTTTACGCTCTTGGCGCAAGGGCGCGCCGTTAGCCACAGAGGCACAGAGAACGCAGAGGAACTTTACTCCCTTCGCGCAAGGACGCGCCCGGAGCGCCAATCTCCGAGAAGCCAGGCCAGGAGGTAACCACCGATGCAGAACGAACAAGCAACTTACGAGCTGCGGCAGACCACACTCCGGTCCCACGGGTTGGACGAGTACGTCCGGCAGACCGGCCCCAGCGCAGATGGAGGGAAACTGCTTTGCCGGTTGAGCGGGTTCATCGGCTACCCGCCGGAGGAAGTGCTGGAGGTCACCGGGTTCCCCGGCCTGGCCGCCTGGACCCAGGCCCAGCAGGAGCGGCGGGAGAGCGGTCCGCCGGATAATGGGTTGATAGAAAAGCAGGAGGTCCGCCTGCTGCGGTCCATCTCATCCCTCCCCAAGTCCCCGGTCCCGGCCGAGGACCGAAGAACGATCTACGGATACCGCCGTTTCTTCATCCGCCCAACCGACCTGGACGACTTCGTCAACTGCTCCGAGAACGGCATCTGGCCGCGCATCGAAGCCCAGGACGCGCGCATCCTGGGCCTCTGGACCACCCTGGCGGCCACGGACCCACAGGAGATCATCCTGCTGACCGGGTATCACGGCCCCGGCCACTGGGAGGAAACCCGAGACACCGGGGCCCGGCCCCCGAACATCGACGCGGCCCTCTGGGACACCAGCTTCAAGCTGGCCACCCGCCGCCGGGCGTTGACGATAAGAAGCTGGGTGTGTTTGATGCGGGCCGTGGAGGTTGCGGGGGCGGGGTGATGGGGGGGTAGAGAGTTATCTGAGGTCGATCGGAGGCTAGGACTGGTGACCAGCGACGGCCATGTGGGCGAGTCCGCGTCATCGGGCGAGTCCGGCGGAATTTCGGGGACCACTCATAACGGATTATGTCTCGAGGAGCCTTGATCCCATATTATCCAGCTGCCATGACGTCCTCCTAGTCTTGGCCCTGCGGCCAGTTGTGGCCTACCTGCCTGGCCGATGTCGTCATAACGGTGCGGCTAACCAGCTGTTAGGCACCATGGTCTTCGGCGTACTCAGTCGGGCCATGCAGCTGGGTCTATTCGCGGCTTTCCGGTGGCGTCAGTAGGGAATCCGGCCAGTTCTCTGCCCTCGTCGTTGCTCACATCGTCCCCCAGGCTTGGAAAGCGGATTGGAGCGACCCATGTTGTGCGCACCAAGGCAAAGGTTCCGTCTGCTTCCTTCACCGCAGCGTGCCGTGTGATCGGGGGTCCCACGACAACCCCGTGCTTGCGACGAACTCGCACGCCGGCGCGCTCTGCAACGATCGACATCACTGCGCCCTCGATCGAGCCCGCCAACTCAGTCGTCCGATCCCAAAAGGCAAAGTCTCGGCGGCCCCCACCGTGTGCGATTTTTCCGCGATAAGCAATGGCATCGTTGGCATCACGCGACGTGATTCCTCGCCCGGCGAGCAGTCTTCGCATGGCCCTTCTAGACGCCGGTGGGCCGTCCCACTCGTGATTACACGAAGGACACTTGTTGTGCACCCTCTCCTCGGTCTCTCCGAGCGCAATTCTCTTAGCTGCGATGTGGAGGTGGAGCAAGTGCTGATCTGAAGAACTGTTTGACAGCGCGCGTCGCACATGATGTGCGGCTTCGTGCACTGGCGAGTCTTCTGATACGCACTCAAAGGCTTCGAGTTCCCATTGTTCCAAAGCGGGTGAGCTAAGCTCTCTCCATAGATCTTGCGTCACCATTTCAAATTCCACGCCCACGTCAACCCGAACCGGGCAAGTGGAGATCACATTCAAGAGGGCGCACGGTGCGTATGTCAGTACTGCCACTCGGTCCATGAAGAGACCTAGCGCATCAAGGCCCCGCACGTGTGTATCGCGGCAATCTGCACTCGGCTCGAGCAGCACGTCCACAATGTGACATGTTGCAGGCCAGTCATCACCGCGACGCTCTGGTCGTGCAGTGATGCGCGCTCCACCGACGAAAAACTCAGCTCCACCAAAGGTGGCGTGTGCCTGGATGGCCGCTCTGGTCCGCCAGATTACTGCCATTCTCTTCCTCCGCTGGTAGAATAGGGGAATGTGGAAGTGGCTCATCAAGGACCTGTTTCTCGTCGGTGGGCTACTAATGATGGCGGCCCTGAGTGCTGTTGGGGCAATTGGCTCTGCCCTTAATATCGAGTATCTACGCGAGCATGATTGGCTTGGACTTTCGCTCGGGGAGTGGGTTTTCTACGTGCTCGGGGTATCATTTTGGGCCGTTGTATGTCGCCTCCTAGTACGGTTGCGGAGCCTTGAAGTTGCTGGGCCGTCCATAGTTGTGACCCTGTTTCCGGAAGGCGCGTATCAAAGACTCAAAGTGGTCAATGAGGGAGGCGCGGCTGAGTTTAGAGCCGATGCCAGGGTTGTTGAGCCAGAGACAAGCCACGTATCACCTTGGTGGGTCAAATGGCGAAGTACCTATTTAAGGACACAGCGAATATATAGTGGAGATAGCGCCATCTTAGACATCGCTTCTATTGGAGCGACCCTTGGAATTCCCGGAACGGGGGCTAAGTATTGCCAAGTCATTCGGTGCCATACCGCTCGACAAGAGATTGAGCCGGACTCTGGAGAAGACCACCAATATGTGGACCACTTTGACCTGTATGAGGACGAGAAGAAGGTCCTAATCGAGATCACACTAAAGTCAGAGCCGAAACTACTCAAAGGCTTCTGTGCTAGGTATTCAATTGAACTGTTGGAGCAAGGCTTGATCAAGATGGAGGAACTGGTCCGTTAGTTCAGTGTACTCCATAAGGCCAGCACCCCGTTAACAACGGCTGTGCTCACGCCGTGCGGCTCCGTTTCTCCC
This sequence comes from Dehalococcoidia bacterium, assembly GCA_030753265.1. The sequence continues at coordinate 5,298 of JASMCQ010000044.1, read as the reverse complement.
CAGCCCAGCGCCATCCGGAATTCAGGCAGGGAGGTTCCGGTACCAGGGCATCCGTTCTTGCAAGAAAGGGCTCCCCGGAAGCCCCTCTTACAGAACCTCCGCTCAGGAGAGCCCCCTCCCCACACCCCCCCACCTTGACACCCCCCGCCCCAGCCCTTAAATTGGCCATGACCCCAGCACCCCCGACCCCCCCGCACCCAACCGCCCCACGAGGTGACCCCATGGCCACTACCCAGCAGTCATGGATCGGCCGCCACTTCCCTCCTATCGAGGACAAGCGTTTCGTCCTCGGTAAGGGCCGCTACGTTAACGACATCGTGCTGCCGGGGATGCTGCATTTGGCCACGGTGCCCTCGCCCCACGCCCACGCGGTCATCAAGCGCATCGACTCCCGCGCCGCCGAGGCCGCCCCCGGCGTGGTGAAGGTCATCGTGGGCGACGACCTGCCCGAGTGGATGGAGAGCATCCCCCAGAACATGTTCCTGCCCAACGTCGTCTGGTACCCCCTGGCCCTCGGGAAGGCCCGCTACGCCGGGGAATGGGTCGCCGCCGTGGTCGCCACCAACCGCTACCTGGCGGAGGACGCCGCCGAACTGGTGGAGGTTGAATACGAGCCGCTGCCTCCTCTGGTGGACCCCGAGGAGGCGATGCTGCCCGGCGCCCCGGTGCTCCACGAGGCCCACGGCTCCAACATCGCCTTCCAGACCTCGATGGATTTTGGCGACGTCGACGGCGCTTTCCGGGATGCAGCCCACGTGTACGAGGGCCGCTACCGCTGGAACCGCCACTCCGGGGTGCCCCTGGAGACCTTCGGCTGCGTCGCTTCCTGGGACGAGATCAGCGGGATGGTGGATATCTGGGCGTCCCAGCAGAATCCCCAGGTCAACGAACAGGTGGCGCGCACCATGCGCGTTCCCTCCAACAAGGTGCGGGTCCACATGGACGTGGACATCGGCGGCAGCTACGGCAACAAGCGGGGCCGCAAGCAGATGTTTCTCACCGCCGCCGCCAGCAGAATTGTGGGCAAGCCGGTGAAGTTCATCGAGGACCGGCTGGAGAACATGGCCGCCGGCGACGCCCACGGCCCCGACCGCATCTGGAAGGTGAAGGTCGCCGCCGATGACCAGGGCAAGATCCTGGCCCTGGACCTCGCGGTCATCGACGACGCGGGGGCCTACGCCGGGCGGGGCGCCATGCAAATCAGCAAGCCCCTCACGGCCCTGGTCGGCCCCTACACCATCCCGGCCGTGCGCTACAGCCCGGTCTCGGTGCTCACCTGCAAGACCAACCAGGCCCCCTACAACGGGTTCGGTCAGGCGCCCACCAACTTCGTAATCGAGCGGTGCGTCGACCTGGTGGCCCGGGGCCTGAACCTCGACCGGGCCGAGGTCCGCTTCCGCAACTTGATCCAGCCCGATCAGTTCCCCTACGAGATTCCCACCGGCGCCACCTACGACAGCGGGAGTTACCCCACGGTCCTGCGCCAGGCCCTGGACCTGGTAAGTTACCAGAAGACGGCCGAGCTGAAGGCCGAGGCCCGGCGTCGCGGCAAACTCCTGGGCGTGGGCATCGCCACCTGCATCGAGCCCAGCGCCGGCGGCGGCAGCGTCTACAACTTCTTCAACAACCCGCAGATGATCGGCGGTGGCGACGCCGGCGAGGGGGTCCGCCTCCAGGTCGACGTCAACGGCAACGTTACCGCCACCATCGGGTTCCAGTCCGCCGGCCAGGGCCACGAAACCACGGTGACCCAGCTGGTGTGCGAGACCCTGCAGGTGCAGCCCGGCCAGGTGACGGTGGTCCGCGCCGACTCCACCGGCGGCGTTCCCTCGGTGGCCACCACGGCCAGCCGGATGCACCTGATGATGGTCGCAGCCGTCTTGGGGGCCTCGGCCAAGATCAAGAGTAAGATGGTCGCCATCGCCTCCCAGGCATTGGGCGTGGAGTCGAGCCTGCTCGAGCTTCGCGACGGCGAGTTCGTGGCCAAGCTCCTCCCCAACCTGCGCATCACCTTCGAGGAGGTCTCCCGCATCGCCTACCGCCGCGCCGACCTGCGCCCGTCCAACTTCGAGCCGGCCCTGGTGGAGACCTACGTGTACCGCAACCCCAAGAGCGGCGAGAGGGAGGACATACCCCCCGACGGCCCCTTCAAAACCCGGGGCTTCATTTCATTCGCCTTCGCCGCCCACGTGCCCGTCGTGGAGGTGGACCCGGAGACCTTCGAGATCAAGCTCACCCAGTACTACCTGACCCACGATTGCGGGGTCCAGATCAACCCCATCATCGTCGAGGGATTGGTGTACGGCGGCACCATGCGTGGCATCGACGCCGCGCTCCTGTCTCAATATTGCTACGGCGACGACGGCCAGTTGCTGAGCCAGACCTTCATGGACCACCTCCTGTCGTCGGCCATGGAGGTGCCCCACATCACCGCCACTGACCATTGCACCCCCGCGCCGGGTCATCCCCTGGGGGCCAAAGGGGCCGGTGAAGGGGGATACATGACGGCCCCGGCCGCGGTGATCAGCGCCGTGGAGGACGCCCTATCAGAGTACGGGCTGTTCCTGCAGGACATCCCCATTACCCCAACGAACCTCCGGGAACTGGTGGAGGCGGCCAAAGGTTAGATGACACCCACCGGCATCCGAATGATTCTTTGTTGATCCATCCCAGGAAGAAGTCTCCTCAAGTCCCCCTTTGGTAAAGGGGGATTTAGTCGGATTCAAAGGGGATTTCGCCCACCATTCAAACCACCGAGCAAATCTAGCTGTCGATTCGAGGGTCAGTAATTAACTATCCCAAAACCTTGAGTGCCGACTCCGGCGGTCCTTCGACAGGCTCAGGACGAACGGATGGGGCGCTCCTGCCCCGTTCGTAGTGAGCTTGTCGAACCACCTTTGGAGATAGTTCCTAAGAGAGGATTAATATGGCAGGCCCGATTCCGGAAACATCGCGCAACATCACTCTGAAGGTGAACGGAGTTGCCCACACCGCCACCGTGCCGGTCCGCAAGACCCTGCTGGACTTCGTGCGGGAAGACCTGATGCTGACCGGCTCCCACGCCGGTTGCGAGCACGGCGTCTGCGGCTGCTGCAACGTCTTCCTCGACGGAGAGTTGGTGCGCTCCTGCACCGTCCTGGCGGTCCAGGCCGACGGCCACGAGGTGACCACCATCGAGGGCATGGGCACGGTGCGCGACATGCACCCCCTGCAAGAATCCTTCGCGGAGCATCACGGCCTTCAGTGCGGCTACTGCACCCCCGGCATGATCATGGCGGGGGCTTACCTGCTCCGGGACAACCCGCGGCCCACCGATCTGGAAGTCCGGCAGGCCATCGCCGGGAACCTGTGCCGCTGCACCGGCTACATGCAGATCGTCGAGGCGATCAAGGCCGCGGCAGGCCAGATTCAGGGTGACGTTAAGGGTGACATTAGATGAAGCCCGCACCGTTCGAATACTTCGCCCCCGAGTCGCTGGCCGAGGCCCTCGACCTGCTCCGGCAACGGGCGGGCGACGCCAGGGTCCTGGCCGGCGGACAGAGCCTGGTGCCGCTGCTCAGCTTCCGGCTGGTGAAGCCCGCCGCGCTGGTGGACATCAACGGGCTCAGCCAACTGTCTTACATACGCCGGGACGACGGGCGCCGGGACGACGGGCGCCGGGACGTCGGGTATATCGCCATCGGCGCCGGGACTCGCCAACGCCAGGTGCTGGCCTCCGATGACGTAAGCGAAATGTGCCCGCTGCTCAGCGAGGCCGTGTCCTACATCGGCCACCCGGCCATTCGCAACCGGGGCACCGTTGGCGGCAGTATCGCCCACGCCGATCCGGCGGCCGAGCTGCCCGTCGTGGCGGCTGCTCTCGACGCCGAGATGGTGGTGCACAGCAGCCGTGGCGAGCGCTCCCTCAAGCCCGAGGAATTCTTCGTTACCTTTCTGACCACCGCAATGGAACCGGACGAGATACTGGCCGAGGTCCGTTTCCCCTTCCTGGGCCCCCGCACCGGCGCCAGCTTCCAGGAGGTGAGCCGCAGACACGGGGACTACGCGCTGGTCGCCGTCGCGGCCACCGTTACCCTCGACGAGCGGGGCCACTGTCAGAGCGCGCGGGTGGCGCTTGGAGGAGTGGGCGGGACGCCGGTCCGGGCCCGTGCCGTCGAGCAAGCCATCACCGGCTCCGAGCCCACGGAGGCCGCCCTGGCGGAGGCGGCCCAGCTGGTGAAAGGGGAGATCGATCCGGCAACGGACATCCACGCTTCGGCGGAGTACCGAGGCCACGTGGCCTCGGTACTGGTCCGCCGCGCCCTGCAATCGGCTGCCGAACGGGCCAGGGCACAGTAGGGGCGGGCGCCCCGGTCTGAATACAGACCGTCTCGTTGACATCCTCAAGTATAATGGCGATGAGGTAGCCCGAGGAGGAATATTGTGGTAGATACGATCGATCGCCGCCTGGACGTAGGCACCGAAGTCGAAGAATATGCGCGGACCCTGGGAGCCGAGATCTACGGAGTCGCTTCGGCGGAGCTGTACCAGCGGCTGTTCCCCCGCAAGCCTTCGCCCACTAAGTTTGTGGAAGGGGCCAAGTCGGTGATCATCGTGGGCTTGCCTTTCAGCCGCGAGATCATGGACACGGTGGCCAAGCCAGGGCTCGCCGAGATCCACCGGAAGGGCGCCGACGATGCCGCTCTGAGTGGCACGGACGCTCAGCGGCCCCCGGCCGGCGCCGAACGGTACTACCTGGGCCCTGAGTACGGGATGCTGTCCCATGAGGTGGCCTTGATCGCCTACAAGCTGGCGCGCAAGCTGCGCCGGGACGGCCATCAAACCTTCTATTTCCCCCATGTCAAGACCGAGCCTCGCTTCAAGACGGCCCCCTTTTACTTCATGCCGGCCATGTACGCCGCCGGAATGGGCCAGCTCGGCATGAACTGCGCTATCATTACTCCTGAGTTCGGACCACGCTTCACTGTTACGGCGGTTATCACCGACCTGGAGCTGCCGGCCGGCGAGCCCATGGCCGAAAAGCTGTATCCCGGCTGCAAGACGTGCCTGGAGTGCGTCAAGCGCTGCCCCAGCAAGGCCATCGACGGCAGGTATTGGAAGAACGTCTTCAAGTGTTCCAATTACGGTTGCTCCGCCACCTGCCTGAGCGTCTGCCCCGTCGGCGAATAGGACCCTGCTCAATCACCAGCCGGGGTGGTTCGACAAGCTCGCCACAAACATTATTTGTAACGCCGATTACCGAAAGGAAGTACCAGGCCAGGTCTCGGAGATAGCCGTTGGGATCATCCGTTCGCCCTG
>JASMCQ010000043.1 GCA_030753265.1 Dehalococcoidia bacterium | reverse complement strand
ACAGCGCAGAAAGGAGGTGAAGGCTCAAACGATCGATAGGCGAAGACTTCATAACCGGACCCTCAGGCAGCTCACCCAAGCTCTTCCACACCTCTGATCTCTCGGGTCCCAAACTGTCCCATTTGTGCTGGTTGCCAACATGCAGGACGTCATTCCGAGAAGCGGAGCGACGAGAAATCTCAGCGTAACAACGAGATTCCTCGCTTCGCTCGGAATGACATTTGTCGGGAATTGAATTGACTGGGTACGTGCGTGCTGTCTTGTACATAGCTTCACATCGGCGAAATTGAGCGACATTCCCTCCCGCGACCGGCCCCGATTGCAACGGGGCCGGAATCCACAAATACCTGGCTGGACCCCGGCCTTCGCCCGGGTGATGGACCGGCCATCGAGCCATCTACGAGACTTTGATTCAGGGTCCGTTTCGGCCCGAAGGCCGACGGCGCCGGGCCAGGCTTACAGGCCCGCCAGCCGGGACAGCCGGTCCTGGTGGTAGTTGGTGTCCCCGAAGGTCGTTTCCCACATCTTGCACCGGCGGCTGTATAGCTGCAGGTCGTACTCCGTGGTGAGGCCGATGGCCCCGTGGCACTGGTGTCCCAGGGAGTAGAGACGCCGGATCGCGTCGCCGGTCCACCCCTTGGCCATGGACACTTGTTGGTCCGCCGGCATCCCATCCGCCAGGTACCAGGCGGCCTGGTAGGTGATGGCCTTGCTCGTCTCCGCGTCCACCGCCATGTTCGCGCAGTGGTGCTGAATGGCCTGGAAGGAGCCGATGGGCCGGCCGAAGGCAACTCGCTGTTTGACGTAGTCGGTGGTCATATCCAGCACCACGTCGGCCGCCCCCACCAGCATGGCGCACGACCCGATGGCGCCCCACTGGCTGATCTTGTTGAAGATGACTCCCCCTGCGTCCACTTCACCCAGGACGGCGTCCCGGCTCACCTCCACGTTTTCGAACGCAACCTCGCTCTCCGGGTCGTGGGCGATGGTACCGAGGGGCGTCAGGGTGAGACCCGGCGCCGTGGTTGGCACGATGAAGAAGGTAATGCCCTCGTCGGGATCTGCGGTCTTCTTGGTGCGCGTAGGCAGTAACAGGTAGTCGACGCTGTTGGCGTAGGGCACCAACAGCTTGATGCCGTTGAGAACAAAGCCGCCGTTCCGGGCCGTGGCCTCGAGTTGCACCCCCGACGTATCGTAGCGGACATTGGGCTCCAACATGGCCAGGCTCATGGTTCGCCGGCCGTCCCCGAGGGGTGCGAGGAACTCCCGTTTCTGGGCTTCGGAGCCGAACTCCGCCAGGGGCAGCCCGCAAAGGACCGTGGAGCTGAAATAGGGGCCGGGCAGACAGACCCGGGCCATCTCCTCCAGCAGCAGACACAGGGTCAAGAAGTCCTGGCCGTCGCCGCCGTACTCCTGGGGAAAGGGCAGCCGCAGCCATCCGACCCGGGCTATCTTTTCCCAAAGGTCGGGCGTGAATCCTTTCTCATCCTGCTCCATGGCCCGGACGAAGCTCCTGGGGCACTCTCCCTCCAGGAACTCCCTGGCGCTGGCCTTGAGCATTAACTGGGTCTCGGTAAAGCCGAATTCCATACTGTTCCTCCTACCGGCGGCTTCAGAGTTTGCCTGGCAAAATGTCGATACCGCGCGGCGGGTTTTAGCCCCTGGGCAAGCCCAGGCCGCGGGTGGCGACCACGTTGCGGTTGATCTCTGAAGTGCCGCTGCCGATGGTGCGGGCGAAGTTCTCCAGGTAGCCGTTCTCGACCTTGCCGTAGAGGGGCGCCCACTTGGAGCCCGGCTCCAGCAGGCCGTAAGCCCCCATCATTTGCATGCCCACCCGGTGGGCGCGTTGGATGGTGTCCGGGCCGAAGATCTTGACGATGGACGCCTCCCGGGTGCAGGGCTGGTCGTTGGATTGGAGCCAGGCCACCTTGTAGCTCATCAATCGCAGGCACTCCACCGCGGTCATGATCTCCGCGAGTTGATTGCGGATGCCGGGGCGGTCTATCACCTTCTGGCCTTCGAATGTGGTCTCCCGGGCAAACTCGACCAGCAGGTCCACGATCCGCAGGGTGTTGGCCAGCCGGTCCAGGCTGGCCCGCTGGGCGTCCAGCGACGCCATGACCACGTAGAAGCCCCGCTCACTCTCCCCCACGACATTGGTCTGGGGCACCCGCACCTCATCCAGGGTGACCAAGCCCCGGGCCTTGCCCCACATCATGGGGACTTTTTCCCAGGTGATCCCCGGGGACCGCATGTTTATCAGCATGAAGGAGATGCCCCGGTGCTTGGGCTGGTCCATGTCGGTGCGCACCAGACCAAACATCCAATCGCCGTCCGCGTGGGCGGCATTCCAGATCTTCGAGCCGGAAATGATGTAATCGTCCCCGTCCTTCACGGCGTGGGTCTGGATGTTGGCCAGGTCGGAGCCGCCGCCCGGCTCCGAGTATCCCTCCACCCACTTCCACTTGGATTGGGCCAGTCCCGGAAGGAAGTACTGCTTCAACTCGTCGCTGCCGTGGGCCAGCAGCATGGCGGAGAGTTGGTTCACGGGCTGCCCTCCCGTGGGGGCGCCCCAGTAGCTCAACTCTTCGGTCAAAATCATGTTCTTGAGCGGGTCGTCCTGGCCCCCCCATTCCTTGGGCCAGTGCATCACCAGCCACCCCTTGTCCGCCAGCTTCTTGCGGAAGTCCTGGGCGAATCCGACCCATTCCGGCTCCTCGAAGTCGATCAGACGCTCCTTTGAGTCCCAGTCCGGGGGCAGTTCCGCCTTCATCCACTCCCGCACCTCTTGCCGGAACGCTTGATCCTCGGGGGTTAGGCGTAAGTCCATATTCGGCCTCCTCGCGGCGCCCCCGCCTTTCGGGGACGCCTTCCTTCCTTACTCGCTATCTCATGACCGCGGGTCCACTGACCTGAGTAACACTTAGCGGACCTTCATCGGCGAACCCGGCGACGAGCAATCTCCCTGAGTCCGCCTTTGGGTTGGGAGGCAAAAGGGGGTACCGGTCACCGTCGAAGCCTTGGTTCTAGACTAGCTGCCGATGCAACAATCGCTAGTTGGGAACACGATATTCAAATGTCTTGCCTTCGCCGGCGCCGCAGTGGCGGCGGCGAGCCGGATGGGCCCCTGGTCTAACCCTTGGTCGAGACCAGCAACTCGGTAGCTGTCACGTTCCAATGTAACCGGCCGGGGCCGGCAGCCCACGGTCCCACCCGCGAGGCGGGCCGCTGCTTTCGACCCTGGGCCAGCATAGCTCCGAGGGGCTGGGGCTGTCAACGCGGCCCCGGGCGGTGGGGTATCTCTCGGCTGAGCCGCTAAGCATCCGTAGGATGGCTGGTTCCAGCCGGTGCACCACTTGCTGTATTACCGGGCTGCAGGGACCGGCGCGGGGACGACGAGCCCCAGGGGCGACGACGGCCTAAACTTCGTCCCTCGGGATTATTACCCATGGGAACAATGGGAAGGCCCGAGGGGCACGCGCAGTCGATTTTAGCTGGCGCAATGGCAAAGTACACGTTGGACGCGGGCGTTTAGATGGGGCGGTCTAACAAGCTGCGATGGTGTCTGCGATAGAAGGGATCCCGAGTTGGTCTAGGCATCTGCAATCGTTCCAGGACCTCAGTGGCTCGTCAGGCTGTCCCCACCCAGTTCCTACCAACGCATCTTTCTACACAGCAGGGATTTCCAGCCACGAGAGGATATCCGCACTAGCGAAAGCTTTCCGGGTGATTCAGCCCGGCTCGAGGTTGGCCTGCATTCCAACATCACCGTGCCATTGTCCAGCAAGGGCCGCACGGTGGGCGCCATGACGCTGCAGGGCCGGCGGGTAAGCGCCTACGGGCCGAAGGAGCAATCCGTTCTGGAGCGGCCGGCGGACCAGATCGCCCCGCGCGGCGGAGAATGCCAGGCTCTACCAGGAGCTACGGGCCAGCACCGAAGAGAAGGCCGTAATCGATGAGGTGGGGCGCATAATCACCTCTACCCTGGACATCGCCCAGGTGTACGAGAGGTTCCCTCCCCGTGATGGCGGACCGGGCATCAAGCCATTGAAGAGATGCTGACTAGATCGGCTTCGTGAGGCACTGAAAAACCTCCCGCCTCATCACCCTGGGCGCCGGGTTAGCCTGCGGCAGCTCACTTGGGCAATTGGGTCAGGTGCATGCGGGCGCCCATGGTGGTGGCCGTGTCGAAGTACAGCAAGGTCTGCCCGATGGGGTTGGTTAGCGGGGAGTCGGAGACGAACTTCAAACCCCGGTTTTGGCACTCGGCAATGCCCGCGGCGATGTCGGAGACCACGTAGCCCACGTGGTCCATGGCGAAGCCTTCGGGCGACAGGCGGCTCTTATCTTCGGTCTCCATCAACTCCACCTGAACCTGCCCGAAGTTGACGAAGGCGTTGCGCCGGCCCATCGGTTCGTTCCGGCCTCCGATGTGCACGCCGTCGAAGTTTTCGACGTACCAGGCGATGGCGCCCTCCAGGTCGGCCAACAGGTATCCCGCGTGCACGATCCGGTCTATCGCAAGTCCCTCGCCCACGCCGATGTTGTTGGGCTGCTCCGGCTGTTGGGTCAGGTGCAGCATCAACCCGTTGGTGGTTGTGGAGTCGAAGTAGAGCACCTGCTGCTTCATGATGTTGGTGAAGGGGGCCTCGGAGACGAACTTGAAACCCTTGGCGGCCAACTGGGACCTTGCCTCGGCGATGTTTGAAACCACGTAGCCAACGTGATGCATCACCAGGGTGCCGGAGGGGATGCCGGCGCGGTCCTGAGGCTCGATAAGTTCCACCTCCACCTGGCCGAAATGGACGAAGGCGTTGCGGCCGCCACTGGGGAACAGCCCAGAGGCGCCGATTGGGCCGCCGGCGGCCTTCTTCCCCCCGAAACCCTTCTCGAACCAGGCGATGGCGGCGTCCAGGTCGCCCACCACGTAGCCGATGTGCTGAATCTTGTCGAACATGGTCGCTCCTTCAATCTCTCTGACTATTCTCGAATCCGCGTGAACCACGGGTTTGGAGTGATGATATTGGTTGGCCACCGGGGCACGGAGAACACCGGGGACTCTTGGCTCACCCTCCGGCTCTTCAACCGCCGTATCTAGCTGATCTGGATTCGGGCTTGGGGGAGCACGGCCGGGTTGACCAGAAACTCGGGCATCTTGCCCTGGAGCACGTCCGCGGTGGATTGGGCGGTGCGCACCTCCAACTCGAATACCGACTGCCGGGACAGGAAGGCCACGTGGGGTGTCACCAACACGTTGTCCAACTGGAACAAGGGATGGCCGGCGGGTGGCGCCGCCTGCTCCATCACGTCAAGCCCGGCGCCGGCTATTTTGCGGTCACGCAGGGCAGCGTACAGGGCCGCCTCGTCGAGGATGGGCCCGCGAGCGCAGTTGATGATGAACGCGCTGGGCTTCATCTGGGCCAGTTCCGGCGCTCCCACCAGCCCTCGGGTCTCGTCGTTGAGGGGGGTGTGCACGGTGATGTAGTCCGACTGGGCCAGCAGTCCGGGCAAGTCCACTCGCTTGACCCCGGCGGGCATCGGAGCCGCCGGGGGCAGGTAGGGATCGTGGACCAGGATCTCCATGCCAAAGGCCCCGGCCTTTTCCGCCACCGCCCGGCCGATGCGGCCCAGGCCTATAACCCCCAGGGTACTCCCGCGGAGGCGGATCAGAGGAACAGGCGAAGTGACACCCTTCCAGCGCCCCTCTTTCGCGACCCGGTCGTAGAACCCGACCTGGCGGTTCCAGGTCAGCAGCAGGGCCATGACGTGGTCCGAGACTTCGTCGACACAATAGTCCGGGATGTAGGTGACCGCGATACCTTCCTGGGTAGCGGTGTCCACGGCGATGTTGTCTACTCCAACGCCGTAGCGGCTGATCACGACGCACTTCCTGGCGGCCCGCACCACCTCGTCGGTCACCTGGGCGAAGCAGACCATGATGGCGTCGACGTCGGCGGCCAGTGACGCCAGCGTGGCGGCCGAGGGGTCCGGCGCTTCGATTATCTCGGCCCCGATGGACGCCAGCACCTCTCGTTCCGGGCCGGTTGAGGGCCAGACGTAGTCGGTGACCAGAACGCGGTAGCTGGGTTTCCTAGTGGCCATTTGCCTGCTCCGTTGTGCCCGCCCGCTTCTTGGCTGGCGGCCGGCCCCCTTGGCTGGAACGCATGCCCCGCTGACAGTAGGGCCGGTCATTCCGCGTTGACGGCGTCGCCTAATATACCTTGCGGCCCTCCCGCTGGCAAGCGGCGAGGAATACCGCGCGACCTGGTCCGGGGCCATTTGCACGGACAATCCAGTTCATGCGGTAGGGTCTTCATTGGGGAATTGGCCCCTCACCCTGCCCTCTCCAATGGGGAGACGGTAAAGGCCTTCCTGACCGTCAGATTCCAGCCGCCGTGGCGCCGGTGGCAACCGGGACTGGGCTTGGCCCGGCCGGGCTAGCGCCGGTAAACGGCTGCCTGCCAGAGGCGGGACTTGCGATAGAAGCGCCGGTGAAAGCCGCTGCTTCGCAGCAGGCCATCGACGGCGGAGGACCGGTGGACGAAGAAGCGGAACGGCTGCCGCCGCAACCATAGGTAGGTGTTGAAGAGGCGGGCCAGGCCTCGTAGCGCCCAGTTATCCACCGGGAATATCACCCCGAAGATACGGGTCGCCCGCTGGGAGGACAGGTCCAGCAGGCGTTCCAGGTCAGGATAGCAGCAAATGACCCGGTCCAGGGTGACGATGTCCGCCGGCTGGATGTCTCCGGCGATCTCGACGAAGTTGCCGTACGCGTGATTCATCCGCCAGGCGTGACCCTGCGCTTGGGCTTCCTGTTCCGCCGCCATGATGTATGCCGTCGATGCCTCCACGCCGATGGAGTTGGCGGCCCCGGCCTTCAGCAGCTCGTGCTGTATCGCTCCGATACCGCCGCCGATGTCCAACACGGTTTGTCCCTCGACCCCCTCCTCCTTGATCGCGTCGATCAGTACCTGGGTCAACTTTCGGGGGCCTAGCGTGCGGTATCTTTCGAGTTCCCGGCGAGCCCTCCGGGGGTCGAAGAACTGTTCGATGCCCTGACATTGGCGGCAGACCATGGGGGGACTCCATTATCGGTGGGTGTGGGTACGCTGCTCAGTCAACCCTGTGTCCGGGTATGACGGTGAAGCGCCGCTCCGCCACGGCCAAGCCGGAGGCGGGTTGTGAGCCTAGGGCCGAGGCGGGGCGGGCGCGTAGCCGGAGCCGGTGCAGAACTCCACCCGGTTGCCGTCGGGATCGTTGATGTAGAGGAAGGCCTGTCCATCGTAGCGGACGCCCTCCCGAAGGATCTCGAAGCCGTTCTCTTCCAAGACCTTCCTGGTGCCTTCAAAATCCTCAACCTCGAAGGCGTGGTGCAGGCGCTCGGGCTTGGCCGGGGCCTCATCGGTCTCAATGAGGTGGACCATGATCCCGCTTTCCAGTTGGAGCCAGGTGATCTCGGGATTGTCCACCTGGCTCTGGATCTGCTTGATCCCGATCAGGTCGTTGTAAAACTTCAGGGCCCGCGCCGTATCCTTGACCGCCGTGGTCACGTGATTGATTCTGGTGGTGCGTATCTTCCCGGCCATACTTCTCCCCTTCGCGGAATGACGCCGAAATTTCTTGGGCGCCGTAATTATGCCACACTTGGGAACCGGCCAGCACTCCCCGGATTCCGGGATGGGCCGGCGCCGTGGACCCGATTACCGGGAATTCAAGCGAAGCTCCCGGCAACTACGACCAGGATGCCCAGAACGGTCAAGGTTACGCCCACGACGAGCCGCCGGGTGATACTCTCCAACTGGGCGATGAAAATGTGGGCCAGCAGCAGGGTCAGCAGAGGGTTGACCGCCACCACGGGAGCCACCACCACCACGTCGCCCTCTCGCACGGCGAAGTAGAGGAGGTTGACCGCGGCGCCGGAGGCCAATCCGGACAGGCCCGCGTAAACGACAAACCCCGGGCTGGATCTGCTGGCCCGGAGGTCGTGAACCGCCTGGCGCCCGGCAATCGGGGATAGCAACGCCAGGCCGAATATCAGGCCGAAGCCGGACACCATCAACGGAGAGCCGTAGGCCTGGGTAAGCTCCTTCGCCGCGACGGTGGCGCCGCCGTAAGAGGCGGCAGCGGCCAGGGCCAGAAGGTAACCCACCAGCGACCGCCGGTCGCCGCCCCAGCCCCGTCTAAGCGAATCTCCGGTGGCGATGACCAGGCCGATAACCACCGCGGCGGTCCCCAGCAGGACCAGGAAATGGGGCCGCTCTCCGGTGATGGAGATGGCGAAGATGGCGGAGAAAACGGCAGTGGTGCCCAGGATGGCGCTGGAGCGGGAAGCGCCGACCCGCCCGATGGCCTGGTAGTTCAAGGCACGCCCGCCCAGGAAGTTCACTGCTCCCAGGCCCAGGAACCAGAGGAGCGCAATCAGGGGCAATGCCTTGATGTCCGATGAGGCGAAGACTAGGGCCAGGATGACGGCGGGGACCGCGCTTACCGTCAGGGATATCAGCGTGCTGGGGAGGGGCTTGATGCCCTCCATTCCGGCCCGGGCAAACACGGCGGCGCTGGCAAAACCCAGGCTGGCCGCCAAGGCCAGGAAGATTGCCAGCACCGGGCTCCTTACCCGGACCTGAAGCTATCGACAATCGACTGAAATATCAAGTTGCCGTCGGTGCTGCCCAGGATCGGCTCGCAGCTGCGCTCCGGGTGGGGCATCATGCCCAGGACGTTACCGGCTTCGTTGATTATGCCGGCGATGTTGTGGGCCGAGCCGTTGGGGTTTGCCGATTCCGAGGCATCACCTGAGGCCTCGCAGTAGCGGAACAGGACCCGGCTCTCATCTTCCAGGCGGGCCAGAGTGGCGGTATCCGCGTAGTAGTTGCCCTCGCCGTGGGAGACCGGAACGCTCAGCACCTGGCCCAGGCTGCACCGGGACGTGAAGGCAGTGTCCACGCGTTCGGCTCGCAGGTGGGTCCACTGGCACCGGTACTGAAGATGGTGGTTGCGCAGCAGGGCGCCGGGAAGCAGGCCCGCCTCGCAGAGGATCTGGAACCCGTTGCAGATGCCGATGACCAGCCCTCCCGTCTCGGCGAACCGGTGCAGCGCGTTCATGACCGGGGAAAAGCGGGCCATGGCGCCGGGCCGGAGGTAGTCACCGTAGGAGAAGCCGCCGGGAACGACCACGCAGTCGTAGCCCGCGAGATCCTCCTTCTGGTGCCAGACGTAGGCGGCTTCCTGCCGGAGCACGCCGCTGACCGCGTGGTAGCAGTCGGTGTCGCTCCAAGTGCCGGGGAATACCAGGATTCCAAATCGCATACCGGAACTCTCTCTACCGGGAGACGGCCGGATGCCCCTGCGGGAATCCGGTGCTGGGATAAGCCGGGAACGATAAGCCGCTAGCCTCCCGCTTCAAGGGCCTCGGTGACCAGGGCGTTAACCTTGGTTCCGTCGGCCTTTCCCCGGACCTGAGGCATTAGCCGCCCCATCACCTTGCCCTTGTCCCGTATGGTGGCGGCGCCCACTTCCTCGACCACCTGCCGGACCAGCGCGGTAAGCTCTTCATCACTCAATTGGGGCGGCAGGTAGACTTCGAGAACGGCCAACTCGGCCGACTCCTTAGCCACCAGATCGGCCCGGCCGCCCTGTTCGAACATCCGGATGCTCTCCCGGCGGTCGTTGGCTTGCTTGGTGACGACCTCGGCCACGCCGGCGTCGTCCAAGCTCTCGCCCTTGGTTTTCTCCACCATCTGGATGGCGTTTTTCAAGTAGCGTAGGGCGTCCAGCCGGGCTTGGTCCCGGCTCCGCATCGCCTGGCGGATGTCGTCTTCGATTCTGTCCCGCGTCGTCATCGGAGTTGAAAGCCTTGCCCAGCGGATAGAGGTGGCCGCCGCATCGGGCCGCCGGTACCTCGTTCAGCGCGAGCCCAATTGTATGTTGGAGCAAGCCGGGGTGTCAATCGAGGGTTATTCGCAAATTAGCTTTCAGCTTTCATCTCTCAGCTCTCAGCTTTCAGCCCGTCCCCATTCCCCTTTGAGGATCCGGCAAGACGATCCAGGCCTCGGTGCTACCCGGAATCCCCGGCGTGAACCCGGCCGGCGAGATGCGGATTCTCCGCGCCGGTGCGCTTCCTCCCTTCCAAATATAGGGGGATTTTGATATACTCCCCCTTGGTTTTTGGCCTCCGTTTCACGTGGACGGGGGACGTGGATTACGAGTAAAAGGGGATGTAATGCCGGCCTACGCCGTTATTGGTGGCCAGTGGGGCGATGAAGGTAAGGGGAAGATTATCGACTACCTTGCCGGGCAGATGGACTGTGTGGTCCGTTACGCCGGGGGCAACAACGCCGGCCACACTGTAGTGAACGAAAAGGGGACCTTTCAGCTTCACTTGGTCCCGTCGGGCATCTGCTGGCCCCAGGTGTACGGCATCATCGGCAATGGGGTGGTGGTTGACCCGGACGTCCTGATGGGCGAGTTGTCGCAATTGGCTTCGCGGGGAATCGACACCAGCAAGCTCTACGTCAGCGAGCGCGCCCACCTGATAATGCCCTACCATATCCTCCTGGATAGCCTGGAAGAGAAGGCCCGGGGGGCCAGCGCCATCGGCACGACGGGCCGGGGAGTGGGGCCCTCCTATGTGGACAAAGTCGCTCGTTCCGGCATTCGGGTGGGCGACCTGCTCGACTGGGACGCCCTGGTCCCGCGCCTCGAGGAAATGGTGGCGGCCAAAAACGCCTTGATCACCAAGATCTACGGTGAGGAGCCCTTGGCGTTGGAAGGCATCCTGGAAAAGTGCCGGAAATGGGCCGACCAAATGCGTCCCAACGCCAGGCCCACCGAGCAGATCGTCCAGGACCTGCTGGCCGACGGCAAGCGCGTCCTATTGGAAGGGGCCCAAGGGACCCTCCTGGACCTGGACCACGGCTCGTATCCCTTCGTGACCTCCTCATCTCCCACCATCGGAGGCGCCTGTACCGGATTGGGACTCAATCCCCAGGCGATAGCCGGCGTGCTGGGCGTGTTCAAAGCCTATTGCACGCGGGTGGGCAGCGGCCCCATGCCGTCGGAGATGCAGGGTGAGGTGGCGGACGGTCTGCGCGAGAAGGCCCAAGAGTACGGGACGACCACCGGGCGGCCCCGCCGGGTAGGCTGGTTCGACGCGATAGCGGCCAAGTACAGCCGGCTGGTCAACGGCTTCACCGGCCTGGTCTTGACCCGGTTGGACATCCTCGACGGCTTCCCGTCGGTCAAGATTTGCGTTGGCTACCGGGCAGATGGACAAGATCTGGACCGGTTCCCGGCCAACACCAACCTCCTGGCCCGTTGCGAACCCGTTTATGAAGAGATGCCCGGTTGGGACCGGCCCACCGCCAGCGCCACCAGCCTCTCTCAGCTACCGGAGAACGCCGTAGCCTACGTGAAGCGTCTCGAGGAACTGGTGGGGTGCCGGGCCCAGATCATCTCCACCGGTCCCGCCCGGTCAGAGACGATACTGCTCGATTCAATCTTGTCCTAGCCGTCCGCCGGGCGGTAGGCCCGGGGCCAAAGGGCCGCGTTTCCGGGGTTGTTCCAGCCCCTGGCCACCCATTCACTACTCGTGACTCGCCCGAATCTGGCGCTCCTTGACGGAGGGTCCCCTGCGGCCTGTTATCTGGGGTGCACGGATACCAAGATGACCTGAGTGCCGCTCCTTGGCTACCGGGTATCTCGTCCACTCCGGTTGTGGCCGCCTTCCGTGTATGATTCCCGATAACTTCCAAACGAAAATTCAACGTGAACGTTGGCAAAATATCGGGCAGCGTGTTCGTCGGTCGGCAGCGGGAGATGGCCGAGTTGAAAGCCGCGCTGGAGGCTACTCTGGCCGGGTCGCGGGCGGCGGTCTCAGGCCGGTACGGGCAGGTCCATTTCGTACCGCTGCAGCACTTTGTCCAGCTTGGCGGCCGAATTGGCGTCCAGCGGCACCATCGGCAGCCGGGGATTGCCCACGTTGAACCCCATCTGATTCAGGGAGTACTTGAGGGGGATGGGGTTGGACACCACGAACATCGCCTTGAACAGGGGGAGGAGCCGGCGATGCTCCGCCGCGGCGCCCTCCACGTCTCCGTCCATCAGCAGGCCCATCATATGCCTGATCTGGCTGCCCACCAGGTGAGAGACGACACTGACTACGCCGTACCCGCCCACGGCCATGATGGGGAAGGTCTCGTTGTCGTTGCCGCTCCACAGCAGAAACCCCGGCTTGGCTCCATCGATGATGCGGGATATCTGGTCTAGGTCGCTCCCCGCCTCTTTGATGCCCACGATGTTGTCGATCTCGCTCAGGCGGATCGTGGTCTCGTCGGTCATGTTCAGGCTGGTGCGGCTGGTCACGTTGTAGAGCATGCAGGGCAGGTTCACGCTCGAGGAGATCGCCTTGAAGTGCTGGTACAACCCCTCTTGCGGAGGCTTGTTGTAGTAGGGCACCACCAGCAGGAGGCCGTCCACGCCCGTCTGTTCCGCCTCTTTGCTCAGCTCGATGCTCTCGGCGGTGTTGTAGGAGCCGGTACCGGCCAGGATCGCGCCCCGGTCGCCGATGGCGGCCTTCACCTCGGAGAAGAGCCGGAGCTTCTCTTCGGTGCTGAGGGTGGGCGATTCTCCCGTGGTGCCGGACAAGATCACGCCGTCGCTGCCAGAGTCCAGCAGGGCCTTGGCCAGCCGCTTGGCCTGCTCGTAGTCTACCCGCCCCTCTTCATCGAACGGGGTTACCATAGCGGTGATGAGCCTGCCTATCTCTTTCATGTCGGCCCTCCTAAAGGGTCAGGTGTCAACGTCCGCCACCTGTCTGCGGCGGCCGGTCCCCCTCCTAGCTCGTGACGCCGCTCTTGCGCCGGGGCCCGAGGCAGCCACGGAGCACCAGCTCCTCGGCGATCTGGATGGAATTGAGCGCCGCTCCTTTGCGGAGGTTGTCGGACACGATCCACATGGCGAGGCCGTTGGGGTGGGAAGAGTCCCGCCGGATCCGCCCCACGAAGACATCGTCGGTGCCCGCCACGTCCCAGGGCATCGGGTAGCTGCTCCGGTCGGGGTCGTCGAGCACCGTCACCCCCGGCATGGCGGCCAGGAGTTCCCTCGCCTCCTCCGGGGAGAAGGGACGCTCGAACTCGATGTGGACCGCCGCGCTGTGGGAGACGTACACCGGCACCCGCACGCAGGTGGCGGAAAGCCGGATGTCCGGAGCGTGCATGATCTTGCGGGTCTCCAGCACCATCTTCAGTTCCTCATAGGTGTAGCCGTCGTCGAGGAAACGGTCGATGTGTGGGATCACATTGAAGGCGATCTGATGGGTTATGGCCTGGGGTTGGGCCTTCTTGCCCTCCAGCACGTCCCGGCTCTGCTCCCGCAGTTCCGCCATGGGCGCGCTGCCCGCCCCCGAAACCGATTGGTAGGTGTCGGCGACGATCCTCACTATGGGGTTCACCCGGTGGAGGGGATGGGCCACCATCGCCAGAGGGGTCGTGGAGCAGTTCGGTATGGAGATGATGCCCCGGTGCCACTCCCCGTCGGCGCCGTTGACCTCAGGCACCACTAGGGGCACGTCCTCCTGCATCCGGAAGGCCGAGCTGTCATCGATGACCACGGCCCCGGCGGCGACGGCCACGGGGCCCAGGCGCCGGCTGAGATCGCCGTCGACCGAGATAAAGGCGATATCCACCCCGGCAAAGGAGTCCTCGGTGGTTTCCTCAACCACCAGTTCATGGCCGCCAACAGTCAGCCGTTTGCCCGCCGAACGGCTGGAGGCCAGGGCCTTGATATTGGGCATCTGGGGATGGCGTTGTTCCACGATGCGGAGGAACTCGGTACCCACCGCGCCGGTGGCGCCAACCACTGCTATGGTAAGGTCTTTCACGGTGTAAATTCTACAGGAAAATTCTACAGGCCCAGGATTTTTTCCAAGCCTATCACAAGACCTGGCTGCTTCACAACTTCGCGAATGCAACGCAGCACGCCGGGCATGTAACAGTCGCGGCCCAGAGCGTCGTGGCGGATGGACACGGTCTGCCCGGCGGCGCCAAAAATGACCTCGTTGTGGGCGTTGCGTCCCGGCAGGCGGATGCTGTGGACGGTGACTCCGTTGTACTCGCCGCCCCGGGTGTTGGGCAGGTTCTCCTTTTCAGGGTAGTTGCGGGTGAACTGCTTCTGGTCGCCGAGGCTCTTGGCCAGGGCCACGGCGAAGCCCGAAGGAGCGTCGATTTTTGTTTCGTGGTGGGCTTCCACGATGTCAACGTAGTCGAAGTAAGGGGCCGCCTGCTCCGCCAGCCGCTTCAGGATCACCGCTCCCAGGGCGAAGTTGGGCGCCACGATGATGCCGATCTTCTTGTCGCCGGCCATGGTGTCCAGTTGCTTCAGGTGGTCATCGGTCAGGCCGCTGGCTCCCAGCACCAGGTTGGTTCCATGGGCGGCGCCCACCAGCACGGCCTCCATGCAGGCGGCGGCAGTGGTGAAATCCACCAGCACGTCGGGGCGCGTGTCTTCGAGCATCCGCTCCAGGTTGGTGGAAAGAGGCACCTCGACGCCGCTGGGCAACGTTAGCTTGGGGCCTCTCTCCCGGAAACAAACGGCGCCGACCAGGGCCAGGTCCTCCTGCTGGCTCACCGCCGCGACGGTTTCCACGCCCATCTTGCCGGTTGCACCGTTGACTACGACTCTGGTGGGTGCCATTTTCTCCCCCTAGCGGTGCCTGTGGCCTGGCAACGGAATAGATATTATTACGGATTGTCCGGTAGGAAAGCAAGGGCGGGCTACCCGAGACCGCCTTATGGGGACGCCTTGATCAACGGTGCCGGGTCGTGCGGTTCGCCATTCCGGATGGTGCGACGGGACTGGCTCTTCGCGTCGCCGGCGTGGCGAGCGGGCGGGAAAAGCAACTGGGTCCGATGATGCTTCGCGTACCGAGACTCAGGACGATGGAGGCCGGGACGGAACACGAAACCCGGACCGTGGCCTGACCGTATGGCCACCCTCAGGCGATGCTCGTCGAACCAACCCTCTAGGTTGAGTGTTTCGTAATTGGCCGATACCCGGTTCGTCATCCCGGCGAAGGCCGGGATCCAGCTCACGCTTCTCCGGATTCCGGACCCGACGCATTCGGGGACGATCGCGGGGAGGGAATGTGGCGCAATTGCGCCGGTGCAGAGCCATTGACGAGCCAGCACACCGGGTCAACGCGCCGCCACCCGAATCGAGCCGCCGGCTAGCGGCTTCCGGGCCGGTCCCCTCCGGGCCTGGGTCCGCCGAAGCGAGGCCCACCCCCTGGACCGCTGGGGCGGCGTCCACCGCCGCCGGGGCCGCCGCGGCCACCGCCGAACCCGCCACCCGGGCGTCCCCGGCCTCGGTCACGGTCAAAGGAAGGGGGGCGGGAGTCGGGACGGGGCCCGGATTCCCCACCTTCTTCACCGCCGAACAGGGCGCGGCGCGACAGGTTCAGCCGTCCCTGGAAGTCGATCTCCTGAAGCATGACGGTAATTTCCTGTCCCACTTTGATCTCTTCTTCCATGTCGCCCATCTCGCCGGAACGGACCAGCCCTTCCCGGCCGGGGACCAGTTCCACGAAGGCGCCGAAGCTGGTGAGCCGGGTTACGTGGCCGGTGAATATATCCCCCACCGCCAACTCCCGGGTGAGGCTGTCCACCTTGGAGCGAGCCCGGTCCATCATGGCGGCGTCGACACCGCCGATGGTGACGCTGCCGTCGTCTTGCACGTCGATGGAGGTCCCGGTTTCTTCGATGATGGCCCGGATGATCCGCCCGCCGGGGCCGATGAGGGCGCCGATCTTTTCCACGGGAATCTTGAGCCGCATCATCTTGGGGGCATACGGGCTCATCTGGCTGCGGGGCTCGGAGATGACCTCGTTCATCTTCGCTAGGATGTGCAGCCGGCCAATCCGGGCCTGCTCCAGTGCCTGGCGCAGGATGTCTTCGTTCAATCCCTTGAGTTTAATGTCCATCTGCAGGGCGTTGATGCCGTCGGCGGTCCCGGCGACTTTGAAGTCCATGTCCCCGAGGAAGTCTTCAACCCCCTGAATGTCGCTTAAGACGGCGAACTTGCCGTCCTCTCCGGTAATCAGCCCCATCGCAATGCCGGCGACGTTCTTCTTCATCGGCACCCCGGCGTCCAAGAGCGCCAGTGTGGTGCCGCAGACGCTGCCCATGGAGGTGCTGCCGTTGGAACTGATGGCCTCCGAGACGACTCGGATGGCGTAGGGGAACTCCTCCTCATTGGGCAGCGCCGGCAGGATGGCCCGCTCCGCCAGGGCGCCATGTCCGATATCGCGGCGGCTCGGAGAGCCCACGCGCCGGGCCTCCCCGGTGGAGAACGAGGGGAAGTTGTAGTGGTGCATGAACCGCTTGGTGCCGTCCGGGCCCACGGAGTCCAGCTTT
The DNA here is from genome assembly GCA_030753265.1 of Dehalococcoidia bacterium. The sequence continues at coordinate 3,229 of JASMCQ010000043.1, read as the reverse complement.
TGGGTCATGCTCATTGACCCCAGCGTAGCCGTGGACAGAATCTGGGTGAGGCCCCGGGTGAAGAGGCCGGAACCGTGGGTGCGGGGCAAGACGCCCACCTCGCAAGAGATCGGCCGTATTTCAGTAAGGCCGCGCCCGTCGGGCCGGATGCCGTGCTCCAGCACCCGCCCGCGGACCACTTCCTTCAGCACGTTCTTGAAGCCCGCGCTGATCTCGCTCGGTGCGTACTGTTCGGCCAGTTGATCAACAACCTCTTGCTTGAGCCGGGACTCGCCTTCTTCGCGGACTACTTTGTCGGTGTTTTCGTCCAGCAGGGCCGCCAGACGACCGTCCAGAATACCCTTGATCTGCCGGTCAATCGCCTCGGCTTCCTCGGTATCGTCGTGGACCTCGGCTTTGGGCTTGCCGGCCTGGTTGGTCAGCTCCTCGATCAGGTCGATGGCCAACAGGTTTGCCGCGTGGGCGCGCTGGATCCCCTCCAGGACCACTTCCTCCGATACCTCGTCGGAGCCCGATTCCACCATCATAATGGCATCGGAAGTGCTGGCCACCACCAGGTTGAGCTGGCTCTCCGCGATCTGCTGGAAGGTGGGGTGTACCGTGAACTCCCCGTCTTTGTAGGAAACGCGGGCGGCGCCGATGGGTCCCGCGAAGGGAATCTGGGACATGGATAGGGCGGCGGAGGCGCCGATCATGCCCAGAAGCTCTGGGGGGTGCTCCTGGTCCGCCGATAGGACCGTTATGGTTATCTGGATGTCGTTGTGCAGGCTCTTGGGGAAGAGGGGGCGAATGGACCGGTCGGTGAGCCGCGCGGCGAGGGTGGCTTCCTGGCCCGGCCGTCCCTCGCGCCGGAAGAAGCTGCCGGGTATCTTTCCCGCGGAATAGAGCCTTTCTTCGTAATCCACGGTTAAGGGCAGGAAGTCGATGTCCGCCGCTCGGGGCTTGTCCGACATTACCGCGGTTGCCAGGACGACGGTTTCTCCTTGGGTTATGAGGATCGATCCGTGGGCTTGCAGGGCCAGCCTGCCGGTTTCCAAGGTTATCTTGTCTTGTCCAATAGTTCGTTCAACAATTATGGGCATAGCAATACCTTAATAGGCCTCTCTAAATAGAATTGAAGTGCGTGCCAGACGTGAAACAACACCCAGGGGAGGGTGTTGCGGAAGGTGCGCGAGGTTAGCGGCGCAGTCCTAGCCGGGCGATCAACGCTTGGTAACGGCCCACATCCTCTTTGGTGAGGTAGTTCAAGAGACTCCGGCGCTGGGACACCATGCCAACCAACCCGCGGCGGGAGTGGACGTCCTTTTTATGGACCCGCAGGTGACCGGTTAGCTGCTTGATCCGCTCGGTCAGTATGGCTATCTGAAGTTCAGTCGAGCCGGTGTCCTTATTGTGGAGGCGATACTCCGTGGTTATCTGTGCTCTGGTTTCGCCGTCTAGCATGTGTTGTGTGTTGCTCTCTATCCTCTCTTATTATCCATGCGATTATAGCATAGCGATTTTCGCAACACAACGCGTTGGCTCGGCAAAACCGGGCGCCGGCGGTCAGTAAGGGGCTGGCCAGGGCCGGATGCCGCTGCTCGGTTCATCCGCTTCGCTCACGGACGTCCGACGGCGTCTTCCACTTTCAACTCTTTCATCAGGTCGGTGATCTCTTGCCAGGTCTTCTCTTCCACGAAGATACCCTCTTTACGCCGCCGTTGCTCGTTGAGGTATTCGATCTCTCCTGGGTAGAGCACCTCGCTGAACCCGGCGGCGGGCGGCGCGGACTTGACGAATTTGGCGAACTCCGCCACCTCTTTCTTGAACTCGGCCAGCGGCCTGAAGTGGTCCACGTTGAAAACCGCGATGAAACAGCCGTCGTTGTGCTTGGCCTTGGGGTCGATGCCGTACCCCAACCCGGTCAACAGCCCGGAAAATACCTCTACCATGAAGCCGAGGCCGTAGCCCTTGTGTCCCTGGTCGGCGCCCACCGGCAAAATGGCGCCGCCGGCGTAGTAGTCGTTGGGATCGGTGGTTGAGTTTCCGTCCTTATCCACTATCCATCCCAGCGGCACCTGTTCCTTACGGTTGCGGGCCAGGCTGATCTTGCCCGCGGCCACCGCGCAGGTGGCCATGTCCAGCAGCACCTGGCCCTCCAGGTCGCTGGGCATGCCGAAGCAGATGGGGTTGGTCCCCAGGCGCCGGGCCCGGCCGCCGAAGGGCGCTACCGCCTTGGGGCCGGCGCCCGAGTCCGCGGTGATCATGCCGATCATTCCTTGCTGGGCGGCCATGGTGGGATAGTCACCCAGCCGGCCGATGTGGCTCTGGTAGTGGATGGTGATGGCGGCGACGCCGTGGGTCTTGGCCTTGTCGATGGCCATCTGCATGGCCCGCTCGGTGACCACGAAACCGAAGCCCCAGTTGCCGTTGATAACCGCGGTGCAGGGCGCTTCCCGCTCCACCACGAAGGGGGCGCCGGGCACGATGTGGCCCTTGTCGATCCGGTCCACGTACTCGGGGACGTGGATGACGCCGTGGGAGTCGTGGCCGGTCAGGTTGGCCTTGATCTGGTGGGTGGCGACAATCTCCGCCTCGTGGTCCGGGGTGCCCTTGGCCCGGTATATGTGAACGGCCACCTTATGCAGATATTCGGGAGTGAAAGTTGGCATGGGGGTCACCTCTCGGTGCCGTGGATTCGCCTTCCGCCGCCGGGCGTCACGGCCGGGCGAGCTAAGGCCGGTGCTTGGCACCATGCAGTCTAGTACCGCCTGTGGAGTTTGTCCAGCGTGGCGGCCTTGGGGTCCTGGCGCCCGCAGCCTTGTTGCCCCGACCCAAGCGTGATATTCTTTTCCTGTTGCAAGCCCCCGTAGCTCAGTGGATAGAGTGCTGGCCTCCGGAGCCAGAGACGAGAGTTCGACCCTCTCCGGGGGTACCATCGGCGGGAAATCCCCCCAACCCCCCTTTACGAAAGGGGGGAGAAACAGCCCTCCAATCCCCTTTTGGTAAAGCGGGATGAAATGGGGGATTCCCACTGGCAGGGAAGAGCCTTTGGCGCGGCGGCGGAGACGGCGGGGCGTGGCCCAGCGGTAGGGCGCCTGGTTTGGGACCAGGAGGTCGGCAGTTCGATTCTGCCCGCCCCGACCAGATACAGATTAGCTGCAAACTTTCACGCATTTATTTCGGCTGGGTGCCCCTTTTGACAGCAACATTGACAGCAACCGATCAAATGCATAGTGCATAGTAATGT
>JASMCQ010000042.1 GCA_030753265.1 Dehalococcoidia bacterium | reverse complement strand
GGGGGTTGGGGAGGCCTGGACATGACCTCCGACGCCCCGCGGAGCGAGCGGCGGGACCCCCAGCGGGTCCAGCTCACCCGGCAAATCGTTGGCCGTCCCCGGACCTTGGGCCGCCTCTTCCTCTCCATGAAACCCACCATCGCCGCCGTTCGGGGGGTGTGTATCGAAATGGGGAACATGATCCAGTTGTACTGCGACATGACCATCGCCTCGGAGACGGCGCGGATAGGCAACCTGGGGCAGACCATCGGAATCAGCGGGATCACCACCGCCCGCCCTTATATCTCGCTCATCGGACAGAAGCGGTACCGGGAGATGGTGACGACGGGCAAGCTGGTATCCGGCAAGGAAGCCGAGCTGTGGGGGCTGGTCAACCGGGCGGTCCCCGACGACCAGCTTGAAGCAGAGGTGATGGCCACCGTGAGAAGGATCGCCCTTCTCCCCATCGATGGTATCGTCACCGGTAAAGCGTTCACCGCATTGGTATACAGCGAGATGGGATTGGTCGCCTCTTTCATCGAGGCGGGCTTCGGCCATAGCCTGGGAGCCTTCAAGCTGGCCCATGAGGAAGACGAGTTCCACTTCTTCAAGACGGCCCGGGAGGAAGGGATATCCGCGGCCATCGGCGCCAGGAACCAGCGGTACCGGGAAGCTCCGATCAGCCGGGGACTTATCATCGGCGAAGAGGCCGGCATCGGCTTCTAGGAAACGAGCAGCGCCGGCCATCGTGCCGGCGCTTTACTTTCCCTCTGCAGCGGTCGCTTGATGATCGGCGCGGAGGCAAATGGTGAATTCTCCGTGGTCCTTGCTCCGGTTCAATCCCCAAGGACGTATTCCCCAAACCGGCCACAAGCACGATGCCATAGCTCGGCAACTTTCCTGCCTGTGGACTTACCTTGTGCGCCATCTGGGAGTTTGCCGGCTGCGGCACGCTCGCACACTTAGCTCATTGGGTTGAATCGCGAACCGGCCGGGTTGTGCGATATTCCAGCGCCCCGGCCCTGGTCAACCGGGCTGCCTAAGACCTCATCCCTTAGCCGACTTACACATTCCCGCCCTGGGCAGGGGGAGCCCAGCCTCCAGGTTGATAAGATCAAAGGATCAGGCGACGGATTACGGCGGCACGGGGCCAAATCCGTTGATCCAGACCCGACGCAAGGCATCATTCCAAGAGAACACTCCCTCCGGAACTACGCCTCCAAGCCCCGCTCTCGCCAATGTCCGCGGAAAGCGCATTGACACTTCTCCCTCCCGGGGGTAATCTCTTGGCAGATTCGGCGGATGACATTTGGGGGGGCTCCATGAATGAGCGCGTTTCCTCGGTCGAGGCGGATACTCCCGAAGTTGACCCGGTGCTGGGATACGTCCCCGGCACCATTCTGCGCGACGAAGTGGTGGAATACCGGTGCGTGCGAGCGGCCCAAAAGGTGATGCTACACCGGTACCGCAAGTACGGGATCGAAGGGATTCACAACCTGATGGGGCTGGTGGACGATGGCACCGTCCCGTCCTTCTTCAAAGGCCCGGCTTACCAGGAACGGTATTTGGGAACCGTGCTGATGGAGGAGGCGGTAACGGAGGTGGCCCGGCGGCACCTGGGAGGGGACCCGAGCTTCACCTCCCTCGTCTTCAACCGGGTGACGGCGGGCACCATCACCCTGGTCCAGGCCCTGGTGCCTCCCGGCTCTCTGGTCCCGTACATGGTGCCCGAGTACCCGGGCGTTGGAGGCCACGGTCACCCGTCCGTGCCCCGGGCGGTGGAGCTGGCCCGCTCCCGCTGGCATCAGGTCATGAGTTCCCAGGAGTTGGAGAACCTGCTGAAGGGCGAAGATCACGTGCCCTTGGTGGTGATCTGCCCTTCGTATCGTGGCGCCCTTTCCGAAGAGGAGATGCGGTCCGTCTGTGAGGTGTCCCACGCCAGGGGCATCCCGGTCTACGTGGACGACGCCTCGGGGGCCCGCACCCGCACGGCCCACTACGGCCAACAGTCGGCGGGGGACCTCGGGGCCGACCTCATTATGACCAGCTGCGAAAAGGCGGCCCTCTTCGGGCCACGGGCCGGCCTCTTGCTGGGACGGGCCGACCTCATGGAACCCATCGGAGCCAAGATGAACATGATGGGCACCGAGGCCCGCCCCGCGGTGGTGGCGGCCGTGCTGCGGTCGCTTCAGAAATACACCCCGGAAGAGGGCCACCGGCTCTTCAACGAGTGGGTGGACCGGCACCAGCGTCTCGCGGAGCTGGCCAAACCCTTCCTCGGCGAGAACCTCCAGTACGGGGCCTACAACGGCATCTACCTCTCCCTCGACGACTTCATGGACTTGGTGCTGGAGCGGACGGGGATAGAGAAGACGGACCTGGCCCCCGTGGACCTCAGCGCGGCCTTTTCGATGCTCCTGCTTCGAGGCTTTGGCTTTATGACCGTGCCCATTACCCACTATCCGGGGGCCTCGAAGCTGGTGAGCGTCAAAGTCCTCGCGCTGCGGCAGGGGGACGGCCTTTCCGATGACGCCATTGTCGGGGCCCTGAGAGATTCCCTGGATGCCCTGGTCCGCACGCGCCTCGACCGTGCCGCCATCGAGCGGCTGCTTTTCGGCCCTCCGGAATAAGGCTCGCGGGTCCGCGGCCTCCGGCGGGAGCACAGTTCGGCTACCCAGAGAGGCGGCGCTGGCCCTTGGCCCCGGCCGGATGCGGCCCGGTGTGAGAAAATCCGGCCCAGAGCCTATCCGATAGCCAACCGCTGTGGTTCGACAGGCTCACCACGAACGGGGATAATCCGTTCAATCCGTTCGTCCTGAGCTTGTCGAAGGACCAAGGGTGACCTCCTTCGGGGTTGTTGGATGGGCTGCATGCCGTTCCGGCAAAGAACAGTTGGGCTTATTCCAACGCTGAGTCGGGCGCTGGGCTCGCTGAAATTTTGACGCTGCTGGTCCCTCCGCCCGGGCCTTCCGAGGGCTCGGCAGCAGGAATTGGGATTTCCGGCCAAACCGGCTTGAAGATGGTCCCGGAGGATCCTCCGGGACCATTCGGTGTTCGGGGCTGTCAGCTTGGATAGGGGGTGAACCATGCGCTTCGGAATAAACATGGGCGGCGGAAACCTGCGGGGAGAGTCCCGGGAGGAGGCCTTGACCGGCCGGCTGGACAAGGCGCGCCTGACTCATCAGATGGGTTATCACTCCCTGTGGACCGGCGCGGGCTACCTGAACAACGATTTCCACTCGATGATGCTGCTCGCCCGGGTGGCGGCTGAAGCCCCGGGACTGGAGCTGGGCATGGTGGCCCTGCTGCCCCTGTACCACCCGGTGGAGGCCGCCGAGCAGGTGGCCACCCTGGATGTCATCACCGGCGGCAGGTTTGTCCTGGCCCCGGCCCTGGGCTGGCGGGACTTCCAGTTCGACGCCTTCGGCATCCCCAAGACCGACCGGCTGGGCCGATTCCGGGAGGTCATGGAGGTCATGAAGATGTTCTGGACCCAGGATCGGGTGACCCACCACGGCCGCTATTTCGACATAAACGACGTGCCCGGCGCGGGTGGCGCGGTGCAGAAGCCCTACCCGAGAATGTACCTCGCCGCCAACCTGGAACGGGGGGTGCTCCGGGCCGCGCGCCAGGCCGACGGCTGGCTGATCAGCTCCCGCTCGACCCTCCCCACCATTACCCAGCAGACCGGATTATACCGGGACGCCGTCAAGAAAGAGGGGAAGCCGGGCTTCATCTCCGCTTGGCGGGAGATGTTCGTGGCGGAAACCCGCCAGAAGGCGATCGACATCATGCGGCCCCACGTGGAGTGGATGTACAAGGACCGGGCGGCCCTGGGCCATAGCCAGGAACTGCCCGAAGCCGACCGCATCGACGTGCCCTTCGACCGGATTCTGGAGGGCCGGTTCATCCTCGGCAGCCCCGAGGAGTGCATCGAAGAGATCGAGAAGTACCGGGCGCTGGGCATCGACGAACTGGTGCTGCGCTGCCAATGGCCCGGAATGCCCAACAAAGACTCCCTGCGGGCGTTGGAGTTGTTCGGCGACAAGGTGCTGCCGCATTACCGGTGAGCGTGGGAAGATGCCCTGGTTAGCTGGTGCAGGTACCGAAGACGTGATCTGTAATTGCGCGTCAAGGTTTGAAGGCCGGCGTCAGGGCGGGTTGAAACCCGCCCCTACATTGCCGCACCCCTCCCCTAAGCCCGTGCTCTAGTCGCTGAAAACCGGTGCGGGCATCTTGGCCACCGGCGGCAGTGGCCGATGAGGGCGTAGCGGCGGCCCCGGCAAGGGTGAGGGGTTATCCCCTCACCCTTCTACCGGAGCCGATCGATTTGCGGCGGTTACGGCGCCCTAGCGGGCGTGATAGGTCGGCGCCCGCTTCTCCACAAAGGAGACGCTGGACTCCTTGAAGTCTTCGGTTAGGTGCAGCTTCAAAGGCTGGCTGTACATGTCGGCGTCGGCGACGGGCTGCACCCACTGGCGGCGGCTGAGCCGGACCCCGGCGCGGCAGGCCAGCGGCGGCGTCTTCAGCACCTTTTCCGCCAGCTCTTCGGCAGCCTCCAGGTGCTTGCCCGTGGGGACCAGGCGGTTGATCAGCCCCAACCGGTACAACTCCGGGGCGCCCACGGGCTCGCCGGTGATGACCATCTCGGAGGCAATCTTCGACGGCATGAAGGCGTTGACCTTAGCCCAGACCCGGCCGCCGGTCAGGCCCCGCCGAGTCTCGGTGATGCCGAACTTGGCTTCCTCCGAGGCGACGATCAGGTCGCATTCGACGGCGATGGACATACCGGCGCCCAGGGCGTAACCGTGGATGGCGGCAATGACCGGCTTCCAGTTGATGGACCGGCCCAGGTAGCCCTCTCCGCTTCGGCCCCGGGCCCGGGCAGCCGCCTGTATCGGCGTCATGCTGGCGAAGCGCTGCTTGATGTCGGCCCCGGCGCAGAAGCAGCGGCCCGTGCCGTGGAAAATGCAGACCCAAGCTTCATCGTCGGCGTCGAACTCCAAGAACGCGGCGGTAAGATCGATCTCGAACTGGTCGTTCACCGCGTTGAGCGACCGGGGGCGGTTGATCATGATGTAGCCGATCTTGCCCTTGCGCTCGTAGTTCATTGTTTCGTACTCGGTCATCGTTGAGACCTCCTCTAAAGTTTCTTGTAAAGTTTCTTGGTATTTGAAGCCGGTGAGCCTAATGGGCGTGATATGTTGGCGCCCGCTTTTCCACGAAGGACTGGCTGGCCTCCTTGAAGTCCTCGGTGAGGTGCAACCTCAAGGGCTGGGTGTACATGCCGGAGTCGGCGACCCCCTGGACCCACTGGCGGCGGCTGAGACGGACACCGGCGCGGCAGGCCAGAGGCGGCGTCTTCAGCACTTTTTCCGCCAGCTCCTCGGCGGCCTCCAGGTGCTTACCCGTGGGGACCAGGCGGTTGATGAACCCCAACCGGTAGAGTTCGCCGGCGCTTATCTGCTCGCCCATGATGAGCATCTCGGTGGCTATCTTGGACGGCATGAAGCAGTTGACCTTGGCCCACACCCCGGCGCCGGAAAGGCCCCGTTTGGTCTCGGCGATGCTGAACCTGGCTTCCTCCGAGGCGACGATCAGGTCACACTCGGAGGCGATGGAGATGCCCCCGCCGAGGGCGTAGCCGTGGACGGCGGCGATGACCGGCTTCCAGTTGATGGACCGGCCCAGGTAGCCCTCGGGGCTTCGGCCCTTGGACCGGGCGGCTGATTGCAGGGGCGTCATGGCGGCGAAGCGCTGCTTGATGTCCGCTCCGGCGCAGAAGCAGCGGCCCGCGCCGTGGAGAATGCAGACCCAGGCTTCTTCGTCGATGTCGAACTCGAGGAACGCTTCGGTAAGATCTTTCTCGAACTGGTCGTTCACCGCGTTGAGCGACTGAGGCCGGTTGAGCATGATGTAGCCGATCTTGCCCTTGCGCTCGTAGTTCATTGTCTCGTATTCAGTCATCAGTAGAACCTCCTTATATTAGTTCCTCCGTTTTCCCGCTTCCGCGGCGGATGAGCCAAATAGCCCTAGCGGGCGTGATACTCCGGCGCCCGCTTCTCCACGAAGGACTGGCTGGACTCCTTGAAGTCTTCGCTCAGGTCCAGTTTCAAGGCCTGGATGTACATGTCGGCGTCGGCCGAGGGCTGGACCCACTGGCGGCGGCTCAGCCGGACGCCGGCGCGGGAGGCCAGAGGTGGCGTCTTCAGCACCTGTCGCGCCAACTCCTCGGCGGCCTCCAGGTGCTTGCCCGTGGGGACCAGGCGGTTGATGAACCCCAACCGGTAGAGTTCCGGAGCGCTTATCTGCTCGCCCGTGATGAGCATCTCGGTGGCTATCTTGGACGGCATGAAGGCGCCGACCTTGGCCCAAACCCGGCCGCCGGGCAGGCCCCGTTTGGTCTCGGTTATGCCGAACATGGCCTCCTCCGAGGCAACGATCAGGTCGCATTCGGCAGCGACGGAGGTGCCGCCGCCCAGGGCGTAGCCGTGGACCGCGGCGATGACCGGTTTCCAGTTGATGGAGCGGCCCAGGAAGCTCTCCGGGCTTCGGCCCCGGCCCCGCATGGCCGCTTGCAAGGGCGTCATGGCGACGAGACGCTGCTTGATGTCGGCCCCGGCGCAGAAACAACGGCCCGCACCGTGGACGATTGCCACCCAGGCGTCTTCGTCGATATCGAACTCCAGCAGTGCTTCGGGAAAGTCCAGTTCGAACTGGTCGTTCATCGCGTTGAGCGACTGGGGCCGGTTGAACATGATGTAGCCGATCTTGCCTTTGCGCTCGTAGGTCATCGTTTCGTACTCGGTCATTGGCGATACCTCCAGTGCCGGCTCTCCCCGGCACCCCCGGCGCCGTCCGGAGCCTCAGGTTTGACGTCCCGCCCATGGGTCCCGGAGGCCCGCGGGGTAATGCTACCGGTCAGCCTCCAGCAGTCCGAGCGAAACTCCGGGCTAGACTCCGGGCGAACAACGCCCCGGTGCAGGAGTATTGC
>JASMCQ010000041.1 GCA_030753265.1 Dehalococcoidia bacterium | reverse complement strand
GGCTCCTTTTCGGAGAGGACGGTTACGTGGACCGAGTCAACGCCGCGTTGGGGCTGAAGGACGAACACGCCCTGGACCTGAACACCAAACCCACCCCGCGCGAGGTCTTCGACCGCTGGTCCCGCTCTCAGAACCTGGAAGGGGGTATCGAGTACTTCGAAAAGAACGGCATTTGGCTGAAAGGCCCGATCTCCGCCTCGAAGTACTATGGCACGGCTCAGAGCCCGCCCTTTGACGGTATACGCCAACGTCTCTACGGCGAGGCGCTCCTCCGCTACCAGCGAGAGATGCGGGAGAAGGGCGCGAAAAAGATCTATTGGCAAGACTACACAGCCTTTCCCACTTGGCGGCCACTCACGCTGTGGTCTTCCCCAGCCCAGTACGATCTGACGCTCATCAGCTACAAGAAGATCGAATTCAAACAGAGCCGCACGCCCCTTCCGCTGGTGCGGGAGTTGGCGCCCCAGCAGCGCCTGGCCATAAACCCGGCGACGGCAAAAGCCAAAGGCATCAAGGATGGCGACGAGGTACTGCTGGAGTCTCACAACGCCATCACCGATGAAAGGCGCAAGGTCAACGTGATCGTGGAATATACCGAAACAATCCGGCCCGATGTGGTGGGCCTGCCCCACCACTACGGGGACCAGGCCAAACACCCTTGGACCACGGACGAAGGACCAACCCCGAACACCCTGTTCTTCACCGGAGAAGGGTACGTGACCAACACCGCCGACAACACATTCCACGTTCGCGTGCGGGTACAAAAGGCCTAGGAGGTAGCCAGATATGCCCAGTTATGGAATGGTGATCGACCTCGACAAATGCTACGGCTGCAGGGCATGCATGGTGGCCTGTAAAGTGGAGAACAACACGCCCGGCTCCCACTTCTGGATGTACGTGTTTCGCTTGGAGGAGGGAGAGTATCCGAATGCCCAGGTCCGGTTCATGCCCCGCCCCTGCATGCACTGCGACAACGCCCCTTGTGTGAAGGTTTGCCCCGTCGGGGCACGGTACAAGAAGGACAATGGCGTGATAGCCGTCGACTGGAAACGCTGCATCGGCTGCCGCTACTGCGAGGTCGCGTGCCCCTACGGCGTCAACTATTTCAACGCGAAGAGCCCGGAGAAGAACCAGTACCTGGATTGGGACTCCCCGGCCGCGGCCGCCCTGGAAAGGGTTACCAACGGCGTCGTGCCCCCCTATAAGAACCCGGACCTGGATAGGGTATATGGCCCGGAGCAACGGTCCATCGCCGGCGGCGGGCACGTCAAAGGCGTGGTGCAGAAGTGCACCTTCTGCGTCCACCGGCTGGATAAAAACCTCAAGCCGGCCTGTGTGGCCAACTGCCCGTCCTTCGCGCTAAAGTTCGGTGACTTGGACGACCCCAACAGCGACGTTTCCAAGCTCCTGGCCGGGAACTCCTCTTTCCGTCTGCAGGATGAGTTCGGGACCAGACCCAAGGTGCGCTACATAAACGGGGCCGAGCCTGGGATTGGGGCCCGGCAGATCGAAGCGGTGATAGCGAAGGATTAAGCCCCGGACGGCAAGCAGGCTGGATATCGCTACTCAAAAGGAGGGTGCTGAGATGCTAGTACAGTGGAGGTCCCCCGTTTACTTCGGTTGGCTGGGGTTTCTGGGATTAGGTTTGGCCTGGGGGGTCTTTGCTATCCTGTGGATACTAACTCACGATCACTCGGAAGTCTTCAATACGACGGACCTGGTGCCCTGGGGACTCGGGATATCCCTCTACGTTTTCCTGGTCCTCACCTCTACAGGGCTTACCTTCGTCGCATCTCTGTACATGGTCTTCGGCATCGAGACCTACCGGCCTATCGCCAAACGAGCTGTCTTCATCGCCATATTGGCGCTGCTCGCCGGATTTGTGGTAATCGGGAGTGACTTGGGTCAACCCTTCCGGGCCATAAACTTCATGTTCTCCCCCAACCCCACCTCAGCCATGTGGTGGATGTCCCTGCTGTACTCCATATATCTGGTGGTGTTGGTAGGCAAGTTCTGGACAATACAGACAGGCAGGTCGGATACCCAACTCGGCAAGGTGCTTGGAATAGCCACTCTCATATCGGCCATTGCAGCCCACTCTACCCTGGGAGCGGTGTTTGGCTTCGTTATCGGCCGCCCCGCGCACTTCGGCGCCTTTATGCCGGTGTACTTCCTCCTGACAGCGCTGTTCAGCGGATTCGGCGCCATAATGCTCTTCACCCTGGTCACTCAGGCTGTCTCGAAGCAGGGCATCCGTGACCAAATGCGGGGCATGATGGATCATGTCGCCAAGCACTACGCCCTGGTTATCGCCCTGGTCTCCCTCTTCTTCACGTGGAGGGTGATCGTGACGGTATATCCCGGGTCGGAGGCGGCGGGTTATGCCAGCCTCAGCCACGCCGTCGAGACCTACTATTGGCACATTGAGGTCTGGCTCGGGTTTGTACTCCCCCTCATTCTGCTGGGAGTGCCCGCGTTGCGGAGAAAGACGTGGGCCCTCGTAGCGGCGCCGGTGTCAGCGCTCATCGGGCTCTTCGCCGGACGCATGGACCTGGTGCTGGCGGGGGAGTACGAACCGGTACTCCACGGCCAGTGGTTGCCGGAGTTCGTGAAGTATACCCCGTCCGTGTGGGAATGGTCGTACGTGATACTGGCGCTTTCCATGATTCTGGTGCTCTACACGGTCGGCGAGAAGGTTTTGGGTCTGGCGGATGAACCCCATGCCTCAACATCAGCACGAGCATAACCCGTAATGAGAACAGTTTCGGAGAAACTATGTCCCTTGGAGAGCCTGACGCGCCTGCGCCAGGCCGCCTACCGGCTCTTCAGCCAGAGCCTGGTCTATCCTGACACCGAGAGGGTGGAGACCATCGGAATCGTGGCCGGGGAGCTGGCCCGCCAGAGTGAACCGTGGGCCGGCTTCGCCTTTTTCCGGGAGTGGGACCTGTTTCTTGACGCCCTGGCGGGCTTGGGTCCGCAGCAGGCCGCCGCCCTCCAGGGCGAGGATGTCTCCAGCTTCCAGGTCAGCCGCCCCAACGTTCCCTGTCCAATCTACGAATCGGTCTACTTGGCGCCGGAGCCCGCCGCTGCGGCCCTGCTGCTGGCCCAACTGGAGATCGAATACGCTCGCGCGGGTCTTGCTGCCTCGTCATCCCCGCGCCAAGCGCCGGACCACGTGGCCGTGGAGCTGGAGTTCATGAGCTTTCTTTGCGCCCGAGAGGCGGAGTTTTGGGAGGCCGAGGACATACGCCAGGCCCGCCAATTCCTGAAAACCGAGCGCAGGTTTCTGAGAGCCCACCTGAACCGTTGGTTTCCGCAATTCGCCTGCGGAGTGAACGCACTGAACCCTGACGGCGTCTTCGCCAGCGCGACCCGGGCCGCCGGGGCGTTCATCGTACACGACGGCGACCTGATCGATGGCCTGCTGCTCCGTTTTGATGCTGTTAGGGAGGCGCCATGAACTCATTGGTTTCTTCCAATGGAAAAGTTGGGCCTGTGGCGGCCCTCGCGATAAAAGATGGCCTTAGGCAGAAGAACCCAACCACGTCCACCGCCGTTCTGCTTTGCCAGGACCTGCGGACGATGGGTAACGGCCTGAACCTTGAAGAGCTTTGCCGCTGGCTTGAACAGGGGAACGAGGATCTTCAGGCCCGGGTGGTAGCGGACCTTTGCCACGCCGCCGAGGAAGTCCGTCGCGCCGGCGAGGCCGGGTTCCAACACGTCGTCCTGGGCCTATGCGCTCTGGACTACTCCGAGGTGGCGCTCCATGCCGAGGCCAGGAAGGCCGGCCTGGACCCGCTGGGCATCGTCCCCGTGAGCCTGGGAGGCCTTTGTTCCCAGGTGAAGGGGGAGGACCGCGGAACCGAAAAGGCCAAGCTTCTGCTGGCCGGCGCCGTCGCGAAGGCACGTGCCTATCCGGGAAGTACGCCCGAGAACGTCAAACCGTGCCTGGCCATGCTGACCCAAAAGGTCAGTCGCCGCGCTTTATTCACCTTGCCGCCTATTGAGTATCAGGTGGTGGCCTCCATCGATGGCCGGCGCTGCACGGCTGGCGAGGGCTGCTCCCTCTGTGTTCAGGCCTGCCCCCGGGACGCAATGGCCAGCACCGGGGAGTTCATTGAGATAAGCCGGTTGGGGTGTGACGGATGCGGCAACTGCCTGGCGGTATGCCCCAAGGACGCCGTTCGCCTTCCGGGGGGTTCTCCCGCCGAAATCGAGGCCCAGATCGGGGTTCTGCTGGCAACGGACTCGATACGATTTGACGACGATCTGACGGAACGCCGGGTCCTGTTCACCTGCCGGAAGAGTATCCCGGCTGTCGAGAAGGCGGGGCCGGGAGGTGTGGGTGCGTCGCCCTATTGGCTCCCCTTGGTGGTGCCCTGCGTTGGAATGGTGCCGGCAAGCTGCATTCTCAGGTGCGTGGCCTCCGGATTGCCGGTGGGCTTGACGGCCTGCGGTGACGCCTGCCCCCCGGTCAACGGGCGCTCGTCGAGGAGAGGGTGGATTATTGCCACGCGCTGCTTCGGTCGTTTGGCCAGGCGCCTGAGCTGGTAACCCTGGTGAGCCCCGAAGATGAGCCGGAACGGATTGGGTCAATTACCGCACCGCTGGGCTCCGGCGCCGCCCCGGCCGAGGAGTCCATTGAGAGTATGTTCGGCCCGGCGGCGTTGGGCTTGGCCCTTCGCACGCTGAAAGAAAGATACGGGTTACCAACCACCCTCACCCTCGATCATCCCGGTGCTCCGGTCGGAGTCGTGGAGGTCGTTCCGGAGCTGTGCACCCTGTGCGGCGTGTGCGCCGATGCTTGCCCAACGGGAGCCTTGACGACCCAGCGGGACGACGAACGGGTCGAACTCGTTTTCGATGGAAGCCGGTGCGTCGCCTGCGAGAAGTGCCTCCCGGTGTGTCCGGAAAGTGTCGCCGGGGCAATCGGAGTGAAGCGGACGACCGACTTCGCCCGGCTCACCGAAGAGCCGGTAACCCTCTGCCGGGACCGAGAGGCCCGCTGCGTTACCTGCGGCGCTCCGGTAGCCTCTTCGAGCATGCTTCGTAGGTTAGAGGCGATACTGGGGAAGGAAGAAACCGCGCTGGTCTCCCAAATCAGCCGGTATTGCCTGTCATGCAAGGGGAATTGGGCCGGCCAGGGCAACGACGCCTAGCTCTTTGACTCTGGGATAGGTCATACCCCGACACTGGCGTCCTCCCCCCCCCCGTCATTCCGGCGCAGGCCGGAATCCATAGACGTGGGCTTCCCCACCGACTTCGCCTTTGTGGTGAAAGCGGCGCCTAGATTCCGGCTTTCGCCGGAATGACGGGGATGCGAAGGCCGGCCCGACGAGGGTGAGCACGCGGGCAGTTTTCCGCACCAGCTGAGAAGCCCTCCGGACGGACGGGAGCGAACGCCCGCGTAAGACGTGATTACCCTTTGCAGTCGGTTGGTCTTGACCCTGGGTGCCAGCAACGAGCGCCGGCCCGGGATTGCCGGCGCCAGACAATCACCGAGCCTTGGCCAGAGCCGCGGGCTTGCTCGGTCGGACCCTAAGCCAAAATCACCGGCTGCTTCGCCCCGTCGGGAACAAGCCGACACCGGATACCTGCGCTACCCTATTTCTCGCCGGCGAGCACGCGGCACAACCAGCCTTCCGGCACCGCTTCGCTCCTTACCCGTTCCACGAGTTGAGCAAAATCCGGACCGACGAGGACCTGGTCGGCGGTCGGATACAGGATCATCTCCTCTTTTGTGCCGTGCTCTCCCAGGACCTGAATCACGGCCTCGAGGGCGGCTTCGAGATCCGAAGGAGGGGCGCCGCTCGCGATGAGCCCGTGTACGGCGTTCATGCGCCGGGCAATCTCTCCGTGGTCCTGGAACATCACCTCCACTGGGGCCGCCAAGCCCCGCGTCGCCACCTCGGGGAATAGTATCTCCTCTTCCACGTACATGTGACGGTGCAGGGCCTTCGAGGCCTCCTCGAAGGGTTCCGCATCAACTTGGCCGGCGGCCAGCAGGGCCTGGAACCGCTCGAACCGTTCGTCGATCCAGCGGTGTTCCGGCTCAAGGACCTCGGTGATGGTCTCTGGTTGGGTCATGGATTCCGTCCTCCCTAGATCTGAATCTTCAAGTCTAGCTGGAGAAGTACTTGGCCTCCAGCTCCTGGAATTTGGCGGTGTCTTCACCGTCCACGCCACGGCTGAGGGCGCCGTGAACGAACGGATGGCCGGCGTTGCGGTTCTCGAAGTCATCGACCGCCTGGGCTCCTCTCTCCATGAAGTCCTTGACGAAGTCGTACAGGGCCACGTAGGTAACTCTATGGGTGATACCCGGCACCCAGGCGATGGTGACCCCGATCTCCAGTAGCTCCTCATCGCTGAGGGGCGTGGGCATGTGGCCCTGCATCACCGAAAAGGGGCCGGAGATGGCCTGACGGGCCCGCTTTATCTCCTCGGCGGACCGGGGCGCCGAGAACTGTACCCAGTCCACCTTGCCCTGCTCTTTGTAGGCGGTCATGCGGCGTATCGCGTTATCCAGACCGGCGTCTTCCGACTCTCCGGCGTAGCACTGGGCCATGACGACGAAATCGGGGTCCAGCTCGTTCTTCATATCCACGGCGGCGGCGTAGCGGCCCAGGACGATATCCAGGTCCTCCAGCACGATACCGCCGGAGCCGGTGCCGCGTTTGCGCTCGATGGCCTGGTCGTCGATACGCACGCCCGCCACGCCGGCCCGGATGCACTCCCGG
The DNA here is from genome assembly GCA_030753265.1 of Dehalococcoidia bacterium. The sequence continues at coordinate 10,146 of JASMCQ010000041.1, read as the reverse complement.
ACCATCCGGCGGACGGCCATGATGCCGCCGTGGCCGGTGTCGCCGTCCATGATGATGGGAAAATTGACCGCTCTGGCGATCCAGCCCGCCACCATCAGGCATTCCGACAGGGTCGCCACGCCCACATCGGCCAGCCCCGTATAGGAGCCCACCACGCCGGAGGTGCCGCTGAACCCGGCCTCGGTACCGGCGGCCTCCATGACCCGTCCCAGGGCCACGCTGGGTGGATGCATGACCGTCATGACCTGGCCCTGGCGGTGGATGAGTTGGCGGAGCTGGGTGGTGGCTTTGGTGGTTGACACGGCTGACCTCCGAGTTCTAATTCACTGGTTCGGTTGCGGGTGGCGCCTTGGCTCAAGACCCGGTGAGCACCACCTCGTCGCCCTGCACGTCGAACCGATGGGCGAGCCCTTCCGATGCCCAATCCATGTAGCTTATCGCGTCGTCGAAGCGGGCATCTCCCTGATGTAGCACCTCGGGCCTCAGTTGCTTGTCGATCATGACCGGAAGGAAGGAGACCCGTTTGACCCCCTCGGTCGAGAGTACCGCCCGGGCTATCAAGCTTCGCTTGGCGGCGGCGCCGTAGGGCAGATGCGGGTACTCCGGGTCCAGTTCAATGTTGTAGCGGTCCAGCATGGCCTTGGACGTGCCGGAACTGGACATCATGAAGTTGCTCAGGCTGTAGAAACAGGCCTTCCCCTGGTACACTTCGATGCCCTTCGGCACGTGGGCGTGATGGCCCAAAATAAGGTCTGCCCCGGCCTCGAAAGCGGCATGGGCTACCAACGGCTGGTAGTCCGCGATGACCCGGGGGATGAAGTGGATGCCCCAGTGCAGAGAGATAACCACCACGTGGGCCTGCTGCCGGGCCTTCCGGATGTCCTCCCGCAGCATCTCCAGGTCTTCCGAGCAGGGTACGGTAACCACCCGGGGTGGAGTGCCCGCCTGGTACTCTTGGGCCTCGTAGTAGGTGTGGGCTCGCAGCGGCGCAACCCCGACCTTCTTTGCCTCCGCGGCGTACCCGTCCCGCAGGACGGAGCAGCGGGCCAGGAACGCCACCTTGACCCCGTCCCGTTCCACGATGGCGGGCTGTCTCGCCTCGTCCAGGTTCGCGCCCGCGCCCGCGGTTTGGATACCCAATTCCTGCATCAGCTCGCAGGTGTCCATTAGCGCGTCCTCTCCCCAGTCCATGGAGTGGTTGCTGGCCAGGGAAACCACGTCGAACCCGCAATCGGTGAAGATCGAAGCCATGCTGGGGGCCAGCCGGCTGTGGTGGCCGTTGGAATGTATCTGGAGCGTCCCCCGGTCCGAGTAGAGGCGCTCGCACTGGCCGAAACGGATGTGTGCTTCGGCGAGGGTGGGGCGCACCAACTCCGGGTACTGGCTCATTGGCTCGTGTATCGGCCCCACGTCGCCGGTGCCCATCAAGACGATGCCTTCGGTTTTCGGGTCGGTAGCCATTTTCACTCCTTCGGCCCGCGGCCTGCCGGTGCGGTGCGGTTATGGCTTAGCTTGGGGACAGGAGCCGGATGACTTCCGTCGCATCGGACAATGTTTCGAGCCGGTTCACCAGGTCGATCACCCGGTCCACGTTTGCCGGCGGTACGGGCCGGGCCGAGAAGGATACGCAATCGCGGAACTTGGCTTCGATCTGCTCCTGAGACATGGGGTTTTCGTTGTCTCCGAGGGGAAACTCCTCGGCCTTGGAGAACACCCGGCCGTCCTTCGTCCGGACTTCCACGGTGGGGATTAGGGAGGTCTTACGATCCTCCGGCACCGGCTGGTGGCGCACTCGGCCGGCCATGGCCAGTACGTCGGGGTCGATGCGGCCGTCGGGGGTGTAGGCCCCCAGGGTGACGTTCCCATTGACCATGCCCGCGGCAATGGTGAAAGGAATGCTGTACTTGGCATCGATGCTGGTCTGGGGACACCGCTTGGACTCCAGGGGCTCCGAAAGCAACTGGGTGTGCATGTCCCCTCCCACCAGCACGATCTCCTCCACATCCTCGGGCCGGATGCCGTGGGCTTCGCGGAGACCCAGGAGGGCCCCCACCGGGGATCGGGTGGCGGCGCAGGCGGGCCACGCCTTGAAGCAGTGGTCGTCCAGGGTGGAGAAACGGGTCCCCAGCTCGCCGATCAGGGCGTCGCGGTCGGGTTTGGTGTGCAGGTAGACCTGGTACAGTCCATACCGGCCCTCCAGGCTGTTCCGAGGCCCGGTGATGCCCCGACCGGCCAACAGCGCGGCGACGATGCCGCCTTGTCCGGTGAAGCCGGCTTGCAGGGCCCGGGCATGGGTGGCGGTGCCCACCGCCATCTCCCGGCTGCCGCTGGCTTGGGTGAACGCAATGCCCAGGGCGTTCAGCATCTGCTCTTCGTTCAGACCCAGCAGGCGGCCCGCGGTGGCGGCGCCGGACTGGAACCCCAGGAGCTGAGTGGCGAACCACCCTTCGGTCATGGTCCACTCCACGTCGGGAATGGCCAGGCTGAGCCGGGTCTGGATGTCGACCCCCGCGGCGATGGCGGCCAGCAGCTCCCGGCCCGAGACGCCGCCCAGCTTTTCGGCTGTGGCGAAGGCCACCGGCACCGTGGTGACGCTGGGATGCCCTCCGCCGCACCGGTCATCGTAGTCGATCATGTGGCCGAGGCTGCCGTTGGAAAAGGCGGCCCAGGGCGCCGGGGCCCGGCCTCCAAAGCTGAGGAGGGTGCTCTCCGGTTTGCCTTCCATCTCTTTGACGAAGCCGGCCACGGCTTGGGCTTCCGGGGCCAGTTGGCCGGCGCCGATGATAACGCCCAGGGTATCCAGCACGCACTGCTTGGTCAGCTCCACCACGGACGGCGGCAGCGCGCCGTAGGCTAGTGTCACCGCGTGGCGGGCCAGGTCGGAAGACGCGTCTCTATGGGTTACCGTCTCGCTGGCGGTCTGCATCATATCGTTTCCTCCTACTCACCTGCGTGGCGGCGGCCCCGCGTTTGGAAGCGAGCAGTGCTGGATGGGGGTTCCGGGCCGGCTTTACTCGCCCAGGGACCGGTGGGCGGCCTCGTTGCCGGCGATGCGCCCGAAGGCAGAGCCCTGGGTCATGCCCGATCCGCCGGCGTACCCGACATAAAATATACCGCCCACCATCTCTCCGCAGGCGTACAGCCCGGGGATCGGCCGGTTCGTGGTGTGCAAGACTTGGGTCTTGGTGTTGATGCGCACTCCCCCGTAGGTGAAAGTGATGCCGCATACGACGGCGCAGCCGTAGAACGGCGGCTCATCAATGGTCTGGGCCCAGTTGGACTTGGGGATATCGAGGCCCAGCGTATGATTGCCGTCCTTCCGCATCGGATTGAAGTCCCCCGGCTGCACCGTGGCGTTGTACTCCTCGATGGTGCGCACCAATCCTTCCGGATCTACCCCCAGCATGTTGGCCAGCTCCGGCAGCGTCTTGGCCCAGCCACCGCTGGCCCGCTGGTAGTCTCCCAGGAGGCTTTCGCACTTCCGGTCGAATATCTGGAAGGCCACGGCCTGGGGCTGGGCCATGATGGCCCGGCCGGTCTTGGCGTAGGTGTAGGTCCGAGAGTCCGAGCCCTCGTCCACGAACCGCTGACCCTGGAGGTTCACCATCACGCTGAAGGGGTAGGCGTAGCGGGCGTAGTCCGAGGAAGGGATGCCGGAGCGCAGGCTGTACTCGGGAAGGGCCAAGTCCTGGGGAGAGGCGTGACAACCGCCCCAGTGGCCGTGGGGCCAGGCCCCGATGTCCATGGCCATGCGCAAGCCGTCGCCGGTGTTGAAGGGTACGCCGCGGACTTTGACCATGTCCCAGCCCGTCCCGAGGTAGCTGCAACGCATGGCCGCGTTGGACTCGAATCCGCCGCAGCCAAGGATCACCGCCTTGGCGTGGAATGTGGTGTACCCCTCCGGGGTTTGGACGCGGACGCCGCTGATCTCACCCGCGGAGTCCGGGAGCAACTCGATAGCCTGGTGGTCGTAGAGTATCTCCACACCCTTGCGGGCGGCCACGTCGAACCAGTGGTCGGAGAGAGTCGCGCCGCCGCCGTTGAGGGCCACCGGCATGCTGGCCGTGGGGTTGGCGTAGCTTGGTACCCAGGTATGCCCCATGGCCGCCATCCACTGCATGGTGGGGAACGCCTGGCTCACCAGCAGCTCCAACAACTCGGGGTCGGAGCGGCCCTCGGTCACCCGCATCACGTCGTCGTAGAAGTCGGCTTGAGAGTAGGGGGTGGACGCATCCCTCATGCCCTTGGCCTCGGCATCGGAAAAGTCCGGCACCAGGGGCGCCAGGTCTTCAACCGAGGCCCAGGGGAACCGGAAATCGCCGGTGAAGTAGGTGTTGCCGCCCCGCAGAGCCTCGGGAGCTTTTTCTAGCACGACCACCTTGGCGCCCGCTTCGGCGGCCGATACCGCCGCGCTCAGGGCGGCGTTTCCGGCGCCGGCTACCACCACTCCGCAGCTGACCTCTTTGTCCATACAAAAAGCTCCTTCCTCGTTTCGAGAACTTTGGTGGAGAACTCTGGATTCGAGTCCGCCGATTACGGCTACGTCTCGGCGATGAAACGGCGGCGGGCGTATTCCAGCATGCCCCCGGCCTCGTAAATCTGCTCTATCAGTGGAGGATACTTGGTCAGCGCAACCTGCGCGCCGGTCCTGGGATTCCGGGCGATGCCATTAGGGTAGTCGATCTCAAGCTCGTCCCCGTTTTCGACGATGCCGGTGATCCCCGGCGCGACGAAGGTTGGGATGGCCTGAGCCACATTGTTGCGGAGCAGCAACCGGGATGTCGACTCGGCGATGATAGCGGCGACGCCGACTTCCCGGAGCACTGTGGCCGGCCGTGAGGAGCCACAGCCGAAGTTCCGCCCCGCCACCACGATGTCCCCTTCCTGGACCTCTTTGGCGAACTCGGGCCGCAGGGCCTCCATGGTGTGCTTCTTCACTTCTTCCATCGAAGGGTACAGATAGAAAGGGTAGATGATGTCGGTTTCGACGGAGTCGCCGAAGGTCCAAGCCCGGCCTCGCATCACTCGGTTGATATTAGAGGTCATGGAACACCTCCTTGGGATTTACGATCTCCCCCGCCACGGCTGCCGCCGTGACTGTCAGCGGGCCGGCCAGGTAGATGTCGGCGTTCAGGCTGCCCTTGCGCCCCTTGAAGTTCCGCGTGGTGGCGGTGATGCAGACTTCGCCTTCGGAAATGAATCCCAGCATCGGCTGGCATATGCTGCATCCGGGGCCCGCGAACTGGCCGCCGGCCTCGACGATGGTCCGAACCAGCCCGGCCTCGAGGCATTGCAGGTAGACCCCCTGGGAAGCCGGTGACACGATGAATCGGACCCCTTTGGCTACCTTGCGCCCCCGCAGCATCCGGGCGGCGATCTCGATGTCCTCGAAGCGGCCGTTGGCGCACGAGCCGATCTGCGCCTGGTTTACTTTGGTCCCGGCCGCCTCCTCCACGGGCGCCACGTTGCCGAACTGGTGGGGCTTGGCCACCACGAAAGGCATCTCGTCCACGTTGAGGACGAGCTCCCGCTCGTATTCGGCGTCCGGGTCGGCGACCAGCGGCTCATACGGTTTATCCGTCTTGCGCCGAATGTACTCGTGGGTCCTTTCGTCCGCCGGGAACAGGGCGAATTTGGCCCCCACTTCCACGCCGTGGGTCGAAAGGCACATCCGGCTGTCCATGGTGAGCTGAGGAACCAGGGAGCCGGTGTACTCGATGGACAAACTGCCGGCGAAATCGTCGCCGTACTGGCCCGCCAGACTCAGGATAATATCCTTGGCTATAGGGTAGCTGGGCTGATGCCCCTCCAGGACCACCTTGACGGTCTTGGGCACCTGGAACCAGAGTTCGCCGAAGATTGCCGCATATACTGCTTCGATGCCGGAGATTCCGGTCCCCCCGGCGTTGAGGGCGCCGTAGGCGACGGCGTGGGAGTCGGTGCCGGGGACCAGCTCTCCCGGCCGCACCAGCCCGTAGTCCGGCATCATTTGATGGGCGATGCCCGGCTCGGCGTCGTGGAAGGTCTTGATGCCCAGCCGCTCTACCTGGCGCCGCAATACCTGGTTGCGGTCGGCCAGGGCCTGGGTGGGCGCCGGTTGGTGGTGGTCCACCAGGACAAAGACCCGGTCTTGGTCCCACACCCGGGGCAGGCCCTCGGTGAAGCCGGCCTCGATAGCTTGCTGGGTGGCCCTGAAGAGGCCGTAATGGAACATGAGACCGTCGAGTTTGGCCTCGATGATCTCCCCCGCTTTCGCCGGGGAGCCTGCCAGGTTTTTCCGGGAAAAGAGCTTCTCCGCCATTGTCTGGCCCACGATTGGTCCTCCCTTCAAACGAAAAGCTGGCGAAAAGCCGCCACGGGGCCCGGCTAGCTGCGCTGGACCGTGGCCGGAGTGACGGCCCGCCGCCCGGCCACCGCCCAGCCACATATTCGATATTGTCTACGAATGACTAACTCCTGTCAAAGCGGTGAAAAACGGTGCGCGGAAGCTGTCAAAAGCCAGATGGGGATTGGCCCATGGATACCTTGGGCCGGGAAACACTGCAAGCCCCCGGTGAACGCTCCCTTATCTGGTGGCGGGCCGGGTAGAAACCCCGGCCGCCGGGGGCCGCGTGGCACTGTGGCGAGCGTTGGGAAGCCGCGAAGAGGCGGTGGAGGTAAAACCTCCCGGGGGCGGGTCGCCCCGCCCGGCGTCACGGCCCGGTCTCAGCGAAGTAATGGTTGTACTCGTGCTGGCCGACCAGAAGCCGGCCCTCGCTGAAGCGGCTGAGGCTGAAGGGGACGATGTCCACCGTACGGGCGGCTCCTTCGGTTATCAGCTCCGCCATGCAAATGCCGACGGCGGGCGCTGTCTTGAACCCGGTGCCGCTCATTCCCACGGCCAGATACAGCCCTTCCACCCCGGGGGCCCGGTCCAGAATGGCGTGGCCGTCCGGCGTGTTGCCGTCAACCCCGCTCCAGGCCCTTTGCCAGCCGGCGTCGATCATGCCGGGAATGCGGTTGGCCATCCGGGTCCCGGTTCGCACCGTCCAGTCCAGCGGGGGTTCAGTGGTGAAACGGTCCGGGTCCAGGTCCTTGGGGGACTCCCGCCGGTCGACCACGCTGCTGAGGCCGGCAATGGTCAGCTTCCCGGTGTCGGGCCGGAAATAGATTCCCTGGGAGGCGTCGATGCAGGCCAGGTGTGACTCTTCCAGCCCCGCGGGACGCTCCAGAATGCCCGCGGAGAGCAGCATCCCGGTGACGGGCAGCTCCAGGCCGGCGGTCCGCGCCAGGGGAGTGGACCAGGCTCCGGCGGCCAGCACCACGGTGGGCGTCGAGATGAAGCCCGTGGACGTTTCCACCCCCGTTACCCGGCCCCCCTCAGTGCGTATGGCGGTGGCCCGCACGCCAAGCAAGATGGAGACACCCAACTCCCGGGCCCGGCCCGCCAGGCTGGTGGTTGCCGAATAAGGGTCGGCGTATCCGCTATCGGGCTCGTAGGCTGCCGCGCCGATGTCATCGAAGTTCCAGAGGGGGAGCATCTCCTTCAGCTCCGCCGCGGACAGGACGCGGGTGTTGATGCCGGAGACATCGCGCATGATGTCGACGTTCTTCTGCAGCTTCTCCGTCTCCCGGTGGCCCACGGTGAAGATAAACCCCGTCTTGTTAAAACCGCAGCTTCCGCCGATCAACTCATCCCAGTTGTCGAAGACCTCCCAGCTCCGGAGCGCCAGCTGGGAGTCCCAAGGGTTGGTGTAGTGCATCCGGACCAGGGCGGTAGCCACGCCGGTGGCGCCGCTGGCCAGGGCTTCCTTTTCCAGTAACGCGGTGTTCTTGAGGCCTTTGAGGGCCAGGTAATGGGCGATGCTCGCGCCCACGATCCCTCCGCCGATCACCACTGCTTCGGGGTTCTTGTCCATCGGTTGCCTCGTCGCCGGGTTGGCTCCGTATGCTGGTATTGTAGCAAAGTTGGCCCCTTTGCCGATGCTACGCTGGAGAGGCTCAGGACTAAGCCGCGGAGCCACGGGACCGGTGTCTGGGGCGCTACATCCCCTTGTCGTAGCCGGTAGGGCGCCGCCGGGACTCGTTGACATAATCATGTGCCGCCATCGCCGGCAAGGGACCCGGGCTACTTCTCTTCCCAATCGAGTCAACCGGCTCGCGACGCCGCGTTAAAGCCGCCCGTATCCGGGACGAACGCACGGGCTACTTCATAAGTGGCGAATGATGTAGAATATCTGCGTAGTACCATAAGAGGTGCGGTTACGATGGCCCAATGTCCTCATTGCCAAACGGAGTACAACCCGGAACCGGGGCAGGGGTTCTGCGGCGATTGCGGGAAGCCGTTGGATCAGGGCCTCGCAGTGGCCGAACCAGCGTCCGACGACGGGGAGCCGGAAACGCCGGCGCCGGTCTCAGGGGCCGGCCCGGCCTCCAGCGGCCCCGGCAACGTTAAAGTTCAGGGCGTTGGGGAAGGCAACGTGGCGGGCCGCGACGTGATCATCCAGCAGCAGATGCGGTTGATGTACTGCGCGTTCGGTGGCGAACAGGTGTATGAGGACCGCAATTTTCGCTGCCCCAATTGCGGCCTGACGCCACTGTGCGCCCAGCACTACGACCAGGACCTGCGAAAGTGCGCCAAGTGCACCGAAGGGCGGAAGGTCCTTTGCTCCCTATGCCACGACCGGCTGCCCGCGAGCCAGACGTTTACCTGCCAGAAATGCCGGCGAATCGTTGGCGACGACCACCGGGACCCGGACCAGCAACAGAGGTGCTCCGAATGCAGCGCGGAGTGGGCCGGAGTCGTTGAGGCCATCGAGCGTGATGAGGTTGGCGTCTCCATGGATGGCACCGTCGTGGGCCGGGACGATGTCGAACTCAAGGACGGCGTGCTCCGGACCAAGGACGGCAAGCCCGTGGCCACCATCAAGGAAAACACCTGGTATGCCCGGCCGAAACAATGGTACCGGGTGAAGGCGCGGCTGCTGGAGCAAGAGCAGCAGGTAATGCGGCGCTTCTACCCGAGTTTCCAGATGGGCTCCGCCCCCGACGGCGACTGCTTCTGGCAGGGCATTGTAACTACCTGGGCCGGCAACGAGTACGAAGTGCACCTCCGCTATCCCGACTCCTTTCCGTATAGGCCGCCCAAGGTCTACGTGATGAAGCCGAAGATTGAACAGAGCCGTCACATCTACCCCGATGGCCACCTCTGCCTCTTTCATAAGGATGACCGGTCTTGGGGACCGAAGACAACCGCCGCCACGGTGATGTCGTGGGTCTCCCTTTGGCTCCATTGCTACGAGGTGTGGCTCGAAACGGGCCACTGGCCCCGCCCGGAGCACGATGACCTCGTAATCACCACCAGCTACTGATCCTCCGGTGGCCCGGCGCTGGGTCCCCAACACGCTGGAGGCCACGCGCATCGAATTGAGCCGAGTTACTGCGCTACCAGGCGTGATGAAAGCCGACCGATGTTTGTAGTTCTGGACGAAGGGGCGGAACAGAAGCTGTTTCAACTAGCCGGGGCCCGGCCGCCGTCTGACGCCACACCTCTGCTGGAGCTGACCGCAACCCTCGACGCGGAAGAGGAACTCATCGTCGTTCGCGTTCCGGAGGGAGGGCCGGCGTATACATTGTCCGGAACCGGCGAGACCGGCGCGGACCTGCGGTGCTTCGCTTTCCTAGTGGGCCCCGGCCGGGTCCCTATCTATCCCGTTGGCCTCGCCGCTCCGGGAACCAGCCATCTCCTGGTGCTTGCGGTGGCCGGCCCGGAGACGCCGTCCCTGAGAGCGTTTTTCTTCCCCTCCCAATCGGCCCCTCCGGAAGCCTGCGAGACCGAGGTGGTCCGGCTGGAGACTGACGTGTTCAGCCGGCTCAAGGGCGTCTTCGACACTCGACTGTTGGCAACCAGCACAAATGGGACAGTTTGGGACCCGAGAGATCAGAGGTGTGGAAGAGCTTGGGTGAGTTGCCTGAGGGTCCGGTTATGAAGTCTTCGCCTATCGATCGTTTGAGCCTTCACCTCCTTTCTGCGCTGTAGAATCCGTTCCCTTCTCCCTTCAAGCACATCTGCGGGTGTTACGTTGCCCAGTGCCTTGTGATACCGCCTGTAGTTGTAGTAATTGACGAAGGCGGCAAGAGCTTCTTCCAAGTCAGAGGGCATCTCGT
>JASMCQ010000040.1 GCA_030753265.1 Dehalococcoidia bacterium | reverse complement strand
CGGAGCTTCTTCTTCGACAACCGCCACTTCCGCCACCGGCTCCGCCGCCTCGGCTGGGGCCTCTTCGGCAGCAGCCGGGGTGGCCTCTGCCACCGCCGCCACCGCTACGGGCGGCGGTTGAGGAATGGCGCCCAGAGGTGGCGCGACGACCACCAATGAGCGCAGCACCTGATCATCGAGCCGGAGGAACTTTTCCAACTCTATGTTGAAGGGCTGGTCGGTGCTGAAACGGGTCAGGTGGTAGCTGCCCTCCAGGAATTGGTACTGCCCTTTGCGAATGGGATAGGCTAACCGGCGGGTGCCCCATTTTTCTTCATGGTTAATATCCCCACTCCGGTCACTGATAAATGACTTGATACGTCCCCAAGTATCGGACGCCTGATCCTGATTCAGCATTGGGCTAAGGATGACTACAAGTTCATAATGACGCAAGAAAAACCCCACAAGGAACCCACAAGGAATTCATAAGTACAGAGATTATAGCATCGGAGCCTGGGCGGCTCAACTATAGGTCCAAACCGGGCACCGGATATCGCGGAGCCAGATCGCGTACTTCCTCGGCGACCCGGCGTTGCACTTTCTCGTCCCCCATTGCGGTGAGAACGTCGATTATCATGCGGGCCACCCTCCGGACCGCCTTTTGATCGAACCCCCTGCTGGTGATGGCGGGGGTGCCGAGACGAAGGCCGCTGGCGACCCTCGGCGGCTTGGCATCGTAGGGGATGGCGTTCTTGTTGACGACTATTCCGACCTTCTCCAGGGCGGTTTCCGCCTCCTGCCCCGTGATGCCCAAAGGCGTCAGATCAATCAGCGACAGGTGGTTGTCGGTACCGCCGGAAACCAACCGGAATCCCGCCTCGGAGAGGTCTTGGGCCAGGGTGCGGGAGTTCTCCACCACCTGGGACGCATACTGGGCGAATGCCGGGTCCAAGGCTTCTCCAAAGCAGATGGCCTTGGCCGCGATAACATGCATCAAGGGCCCGCCCTGGGTGTAGGGAAACACGGCAAAGTTTACCTTGCGCGCCAATTCCTCGGTGGCGAGGATGAACCCGCCCCTGGGGCCGCGAAGGCTCTTCTGGGTGGTGGAAGTGACGACATGGGCGTACGGCAGTGGCGAGGGATGCGCTCCGCCGGCCACCAAACCGGCAATGTGGGCCATGTCCACCATCAGTTTGGCGTCCACCCGGTCGGCAATGGCGCGAAACCGGGGGAAGTCCAGGATTCGAGAATAGGCGCTGCACCCGGCGACGATCAGCTTGGGACGATGCTCCAGAGCCATCCGCTCCAGCTCATCGTAGTTTATCGTCTCGGTGTCCCGGTCTACTCCGTAGGGAATGAAGTTGTAGAGCTTTCCGGAAAAGTTGACCGAGGCCCCATGGGTCAGGTGGCCGCCGTGGTCCAACTGCATCCCCATCACTTTGTCGCCGGGCTCAAGCAGGGCGAAGTAGGCTGCCATGTTAGCCTGAGCGCCGCTGTGGGGTTGCACATTGACGTGTTCGGGTCCAAATATTGCCTTGGCCCGTTGGAGCGCCAGGGTTTCCACCACGTCCACGTACTGACAACCGCCGTAGTAACGTCTCCCCGGATATCCCTCGGCGTATTTGTTGTTCATCACCCCGGATTGGGCTTCCAGGACCGCCTTGCTGGCGTAGTTTTCCGCCGCGATCAGCACGATGCTGTTACGCTGGCGTTCATCTTCCTGCTGAATAGCCCGGGCGACCTCGGGGTCTCGTTCGGCAATGGCGGACATCCCCATCTCCTGACAACGGCCTCCTACGCTCCTGTCTTGCCAGCGGCATTGCAAGTGGCAACAGAAACCCTACCGTGGGCAGCGGAGCTTGAGCCCAAGTCAGTGCGTAGTGTACGCCCGGCCTATCGGGCTGTCAACGAATTGAGATGGCGGCAGGCGTGCCAGTACTCACCTGGACCGGCTTCCGAAAAGCCCGGCGCCAGAAATGTATCCGTCGCCCTTTTATCCACGTCACGGGATCACAGCGACTGATGCGGTCCATCTTCGGCTTCGAGGCTCCAGTGCACGTCCTGGAGCGAGTGCGGTTGGAAGCATTGGTGAGGGCCGGCGCCACGTCCCGCTCTTCCGGGTTTCACGATCTAATTGTTCACGGCAAACCCAGCTGGCCCGTCCCCGTTTCTGCTACTCCGGCGTTGAAGTCGGGGTAACCGACGAAGCGCTCTCCAGCTCGGTGCTGCTAGAATCGGGATATTGGCTGAAGCTCGACGGGTCCCGTAGCTCAGCGGTCTTGGTTGCCAGTATATCCCTCGATACGGTCGCGTTTTCTCGTCCGTTGAACGAGGTCCAGATAATCGTGGCCAGACCTACGGCCCCGACCGCCATAAAGATTACAATGAGGATTGCAGCCTTCTGCATATGCAGGCCCCCGGCCTCCTCTCGGTTTGCCTTTGCAAGTCTTCTCTAATTGTCACTGCTCCAACCCTCTGAGAGGTAGGGCGGGCACCCCTATTTCCTCCTGTGGCCAAGGTCTTTCACCGGGCGGAACCCACATCCACCGGGAGTCCAGCAGTACCCGCCGCGGCCTTTACCGCCACGGCCCTCCGGCCAAAATTCCAGGCCCATCGGGGCGCCATGCCGTGGCGTCTAGCATCGCCGGACCTGAGGCCGTCGTAACCTCGCGGCTTGTGCCGATTGCGCCGCCGCACCACCTAATGTAAATTAATATCAGTAGGAGGGGTGAAGCGATGTCGTCCGAGTTTGAGTCCAAGCACATGACCACTCAGGAGTTCATCCGTGCTCTTATGGCGCCGGAGCGAAGCGAACGGCTGGACCCCTTCCCCATTCTGAGCTTCAGCGGAATCAACCTCCACGACACGGTAGCAGACATCGGCTGTGGGCCCGGTTTCTTCACGGTGCCTCTGGCCAAGTACCTGGTCAACGGCAAGCTCTATGCGCTGGATATCGACGAGGAAATGGTGGCCGCTTGCCAGGAGACCGTAGCCCTGGCCCGACTGGGCAACGTTGAGGTAGTAAAGTGCGATGAGTTTGAATTCCCGCTGGAGAAGGGCTCCTTGGATGGGGCCTTCCTGGCCTTCATGGTCCACCACAGCCCGGACCAGGCCCGGCTGCTGGGCGCCGTGCGAGAACTGCTTCATCCCCGGGGTTGGTGCACCATCTTGGAGTGGTACCGCAAGGAAACCGGAGACGGACCGCCTCTGGAACGCCGGATAGACCCGGCGGACCTGGAAGCTCTGGCTGCCGAAGCGGGCTTCAGATCACGAGGATGGCGCGACCTGAACGGCGACCAGTACATGATGATGCTGCGCCGTGGATGAGGGCCGAAACGCCGGCAAACGCTACCGCGATCCGCCCGCCGGAACCACCGGCAAGAGAGCGTGGGAGGGGTGTTCGGCATCGTGGTACACGCTGTTCAGGGCAGGGATTCTGACCGGAGAGGTGGCCGGGTTCTCCCCGGTGTTTCCGTTGACGTCGAAGCGGGGAAAGTTGCTGGAGGAAATGTCCACCCGGATGCGGTGCCCCCGGACAAAAAGGTTGCTGACGGGCAGTAGCTGTACCGTGACCGGGTAAACCGTTCCGGGCTCCATCAGATCGGGGTTCTCCCAGGAGTTCCGGAACTTGGTCCGCAGGATGCCGTCGCACAGGTTCAGAGCGTAGCCCTCGGGGTAGTCGGAGGACGGAGGGTAAACGTCCACCAGCTTGGCGGTAAAGTCGGTGTCCACCGCTGAAGACTCGATCCACAGATGCACCGAGATGGGGCCGGTAATCTCCAGGTCTTCGGGCAGGAGATCGGTCTGGAACGGCAGCACGTCCGAACGCGCCGCAAGCGGCAGGTACGGAGGACTGCAGCCGTGAAACTCGGGCGCCTCCCTCTGGTCGAAACCGCCTGGTTCCATGATCGGCGTGCCCGAAGAGATGTTTCCTCCGATAGTGGGCACGGGCCGATCCGGGTCAAAGAGGTACCTGCTGGGGGGATGAGACCCTGGGGCGGACTCGGTGGACAAACCCCCACCCGGCTGAAGGTAGAAAGCGGTGTTTATGGCCCGGGCCAGGGGCCATTCCCGTTCGGCCCGCCAGCTGCCCCCGTGGTCGAGCCGCCGGTGGGAGTTGCGCCGCCCGGACCCGCCGCCCATAACGAAGATTCTCACGTGAGGCTCATCTTCCCAACCATTTTCGATGCCCTTGAGCCAGTGGTCGAAGAAGCGGAGGCGCAGGTGGTTGTAGTCCCGGCCCAGGTTGTTGTCCAGGATTGACAGCGGACCCAGGTCGGCATCGCCGGCGTGGGTCACGGACCGGGCGCCATGGGTCCAGGGTCCCATGATCAGGCTCACCGGGCCCGGCTTTTCCCGAGAAAGGGCCAGGTAGTTGTCAGTGGTACTGCGGGCGTAGGGGTCGTACCAGCTTCCCATGTGCACTTGGGGCACGCCGGCGAACTCGGCGTAATGCGTTTCGGCGCAGAGGCCGGTCTGCCGCCAGAAGTCGTCGAAGGTCTCCCGGCTCCAGATTTCCATCAGGTAGTTCTCGTAATCCGGCGTCCAGCGCAAGGGGGAATGGCCCTTTTTCCAGGGCAGTCGCCGGAACCAATCGTGGATGTTCTGGTTTTCAATCGCGGCCTTGGCCACCAGCGGGTGGGCGTGGACCCCCTGGCTTTCCTTGGCTTCCCGGAACGCCCAGGTGACCTGTCTCAACTCGAAGGCGCCGCCATAACGGCAACCGCTGAGGAACGCGTTCGAGAACCCGCCTGACTCCAGCCACATGCAGGTCAAGTTCGGCGGATTCAGGCAGGCCAGCGCCGCCTGAGTGTGAGCGCTGTAGGAAAGGCCGTAGGTGCCGATCTTGCCGTTGCACCAGGGTTGCCGGGCCAGCCAATCCAGCGTGTCGAAGCCATCGCGGGCTTCGTCCACGTACTTGGTGAAGCCCCCTCCTGATGCGTACCTTCCCCGGCAGTCCTGGAGCACGGTAACGTATCCTCGGACCGTGAAGAAGCCGGCCTCCAGGGCCCTGACCTCAGCCGACTTGTTGTAGGGGGTGCGGCAGAGCAGGACGGGGAAAGGGCCGTCCTGAGGCCGGCCGTCCAGAGCAGGACGGTGAATGTCCGCCGCCAGGTGTACCTCGTCGCGCATGGCCACCATGGTGTTGTGTTCGCTGTAGACCTGGTAAGCCCCCGCAGGAGCAGGCTCTCCTTGGCGCATCAGCTAACCTTCCAGACAGCGTTACGAATCACCACAGGGCCCACAGTGGGTGAAAGACATGCACGGGCCATTTGGATACCATTTTAGGCTCCTGCCACCGTAGGCGCAACGCCCAACGCCCGGTTGACACTCAAAACTGGCCGCCGATATAGTAACCCTGTAGAATTGGCAAGAATCGGCAGTATCAAGGAGGTCCCCATCTTGGCTAAAGACTACGACGTTCTGGTGATCGGCGGCGGCCTGGCCGGAATGACCGCGGCGATGTTCGGCGCCCGGTACGGACTGTCCACAGGGTTGATTGAGCAGATGATGGGTGGTGCGCAGATCATCAACATCGAGAAGATCGAAAACTTCCCCGGTTTCCCAGATGGGATTTCCGGTTCCGAGTTGGGTCCCACGGTTCAGGTCCAGGCAATGGACGCCGGCGCCGAGTTGATTATGAGCGAGGCCTCCGGAGTCTCGATGGACGGCCAGTACAAGGTGGTCTCCACCGATTCGGGCGACTACCGGGCTAAGGCGGTAATCGTCGCCGCCGGCTCCACCGCGCGCAAACTGGGAATACCGGGCGAGGACGAGTACTACGGCCGCGGGGTGTCCCACTGCGCGACCTGCGATGGTCCAATGTACATGGGCCAGGTCGTCGGCGTCGCCGGCGGCGGCGACGCGGCGGCCGACGAGGCCCTGACTCTCACCGAATACGTCGACCGGGTGCTGCTCTTCCACCGGCGAGACCAGCTGCGGGCGCAGAAGGTCTTGCAGGACCGGGTAAGAGCCAACCGCAAGATTGAGGTGGTCTGGAATACCCAGATCGAGGAAGTGCAAGGAGGAGACGTGGTTTCCGGGGTCAAGGTCCGCAACGTGGTGACCAACCTGGAGAACCTGGTGGAGGTGACGGGCCTCTTCGTCTACGTGGGGTTGGAGCCCAATTCGCAGCTGGTCAAGGGCCTGCTCCGGGTTGACGGGGCCGGCCACATCCCCGTCAACATCTCCATGGAGACCGAGGTGCCAGGGTTATACGCGGCCGGCGACATCCGCCAGTACTCGGCAGCCAAGCTGGCGTCTTCGGCCGGAGACGGCGCCACCGCCGCCACCGCCGCATTCAAATACATCAAGGGCCGGGACTGGTAGAGAATAGAAGAGAGCCTTTAACCCGCCGCAAGCCATCCCTCCGGGAGGCAGCGGGTGCCCAGGGGGTGCCGAAATGAGCTACCCATGGCTTTCCAGTAGCGCCTTCATCGGCCTGATGCTGCTCAGCATCGGCGTTATGCTCCTGATGGATACCACCGACGCCCTGGGTGAAGATACCTCCGTTTTCGGGACCTACTGGCCGGTGCTGCTCATTGCGGCGGGGCTGTGGCGGCTGGGCGCTCGTGGCTTCCAGTTCAGGCTAATGCCACTGATCGTCCTGACCCTCGGAATCTTGTTCTTGCTCATAGAGCTAGACGCCGTTTCCTGGAGTGTTGGAGAGTTTTGGCCCGTCTTCGTGATAGTGCCGGGCGCGGTATTGCTGCTCCGCGGGTTCACCGGCGGACGCCGCGGGTGGCGCCGGAGAACCGGCGTCCGAAGAATCTCGAATCTCATTTCAGAGGGCCGACGGGCCCGGAGCCATGGTTCCGGGGATAATGCGGTGAGGGCCTTCTTCTCGGGCGCCGAAGAGCGCGTCACGTCCCAAGAGTTCAAGTTCCTACAGGCAACGGCCATTTTCGGCGGTGTCGAGTTGGACTTAACCGGAGCCAGGCTCGCGGGGGATAAGGCGACCCTCGAGGTGACCGTTTTCTTCGGCGGACTTGATATACGAGTGCCCCCCGGCTGGACCGTCAACCTTGAAGTGTCCCCGGTGGCTGGAGAGGCGCTGCTCAAGCGCCAACAACCCGCTCCGGGAGAAGCCACGGGTGTGCTCACCATCACCGGAACCTTGAATTTCGGTGGCATCTCGGTTACCGGCTAGCCAGGAGTCCCTATGCCGGCGGCCGGCGAACGCCGCTGGAAACCACATTGAGAGGGAGGTAGCCATGGATCTGGTCGAGGAACAGCTGCGCAACAGCAAGACCATCGCCGTCGTGGGCCTGTCCGGCAACCCGGAGCGGACCAGCTACCGGGTGTCCAAGTACATGCAGGACCAGGGGTACCGCATCATCCCGGTGAACCCCATGATCGAGGAGGCCCTCGGTGAGAAGAGCTACCCGGACCTGAAATCGGTCCCGGTGCCCATCGACATGGTAGATGTTTTCCGGCGGTCCGAACTTGTGCCCCCGGTGATTGACGAGGCCATTGAGGTGGGCGTCAAGTACATCTGGCTGCAAGACGGCGTCATCGATCACGAAGGGGCGGCCAAAGCCGAGCGGGCCGGCATCCCGGTGGTCATGGACGATTGAACCCTCCGGGTGCATCGCCGCCGGTTCGGCGGCCAACAGACTGGAGGGACCGCGGCATCGGGCTAGCCGGGCCGGTCTACGCGGTGGTGACCGGCGGCGGCCCTTGTATATATCGGACCTTGCCGGTAAAGGCCGGTCCGGCCGGCTGTCGATAGCAAGCCTACCGTCGCCAGCCTATCCACGCTGGAAACATTTGGAGAATCACTCCGGCCGGGCGAGCAAGGCAAACCCCGTCGGGTAGACAGGGCACCGATCCGCCTTTCCCAACTGGAATGGCGGTAACACGTGTGGAAGTAGCGCGGCACGTCCACGTGGATGGGGCGCACGGAGACGGAGGTACGAATGGGCAGACTGGAAGGAAAGGTAGTGCTGATCAGCGGCGGGGCCAGGGGGCAGGGGGCCGTCGAAGCCAAGATGATGGCCAAAGAGGGCGCCAAGGTGGTCTTCGGAGACTTGCTGGACGACGAAGGCAAGAGGGTGGAGGCGGAGATTCTGGAGGCGGGCAACGAAGCCATCTACGTTCACCTGGACGTGACCCGTGCGGCCGACTGGCGGGCGGCCGTCGAAACCGCGATCGGCCGCTACGGCAAGCTGAATATCCTGGTGAACAACGCCGGGATTCTCATCCGCAAGAGCATCGAGGACACCACCGAAGAGGAATGGGACCGCATTATGGCCGTAAACGCCAAGGGGGTGTTCCTGGGCACCAAAGAAGCCATCCCCGCCATGCGACAGGCCGGCGGGGGCTCCATCGTCAACATCTCTTCCACCGCGGGGCTGGTGGCCAGCCCCCAGGGCGGCGCCGGCTACACCGCCACTAAGGGGGCGGTCCGCCTCTTCACCAAGTCCACTGCTATACAGCACGCCAAAGACAACATCAGGTGCAACTCCGTCCATCCCGGGCCGATCGACACGCCCATGATTCGGGACACCATTAACGATCCTGAAAAATTGGAACAACGGATGCGGCGGTTGCCCATGGGCAGGGTGGGGACGCCCGAAGACATCGCCTACGGGGTCCTCTATCTGGCCTCCGACGAGTCGTCGTTCGTCACCGGCGCCGAGTTGGTAATCGACGGGGGCACCACGGCCCAATAAACATGGCCTGGACGGGGCGCTGCAGCGGGTCCTTCACGGGAAGGCCGGAGCAAAGCACGGGCCTCGGACGCCATCGGACATGGTTCGTTGTTTCCTGTCCCTAAGTCAACTATAATATTGTATTCAATATCGATTCCCACCGGATGTTTCCGTTGGACACGCCGGGTCATGCTGGCGCGGGCGCCCTGCAAGCCGGTGGAGCCATGACGACGGCTGGGCGCCGGCCCGAAACCGCAACCTGGACAAGGATCCGCGAGAGGCCCATGAAGCAAATTACACTGATGCGCCGGGCCGACCCGAATGAGGGCAAAACCAATCGAGTGGTGAAGGCGCCTGAAAATTCCCCCGGGCCGGCCGAAGAACTCTACCGCAAGATTTTCGAACACTCGAATGACGCGATATTCGTAATGGACCCGGTGCGGGACTCTATCGTCGACGCGAATCCCAGGGCTTGCGCCATGCTGGGTTATTCCAGAGAGGAACTGCTGTCCCTAGCCATTTCGGCGATTCACCCCCACGAAATGCCCAAACTCCAGACCTTCGCCGAGTCGGTTTTCCGGGACGGGAGTGGGTGGACCAACGAGCTTAGCTGCCTTGCCAAGGGAGGGCACCTGGTGCCCTCGGAGATCTCCGCCTCGACAATCGAAGTTGCCGGACAGACGCGGATCATCGCCATGATCCAGGACATCACGGAACGGAGGCAAGCGGAGCAGGCGCAGCGACAGCTAGCGGTGGTGGAGGAACGGAACCGTCTGGTCCGCGAGATTCACGATTCCCTGGCCCAGGGGCTCACGGCGATAATCTGGCAGCTCAACGCCGCGGAAGGACAGGCCGAGGCCGGCGGGGAACAAGCATTGGAGAGCTTGAAACGAATCCGCGACCTGGCCAGAGATAGCTTGCAGGAGGCCCGCCGGTCGGTGTATGACCTGCGAAGCGGCCCGTTGAAGGGCCAGTCCCTGGTCGGAGCGCTCCGGCAGGAGACCGACAAGGCCGCCGGCGACCGTATCCAGACCTCTTTCAACGTGGAGGGGAAGAGCCGGGTACTGCCCGGCGGGGTGGAGGCATCCCTCCTCCGCATCTGTCAGGAGGCACTGGCCAACATCCTCAAACATGCCAACGCCGGCCGGGTGGCGGTGACAATTGGGTTCGCTGACGCCAGAGCGCATTTGAAAGTGGAGGACGACGGTGTCGGCTTCGATCCGGTTATCCCGAAGCGGTGGGACCGGGAAAGCGGCGGCTTTGGGCTGGTCAGCATGCGAGAGAGGGCCCAGCTGCTGGGGGGAGAACTGACAGTGGAGAGTGCCATCGGCCGGGGCACCGTGGTGAAGGCGGAATTGCCGCTGAAATAGCGAGTGATGACGAATCAATCAACTGGGGAAAAGCCCATCAGAATCTTAATCGCGGACGACCACCCCATCGTTCGGCAGGGACTGGCGGCCGTCTTGGACCAGGAAGCCGACCTGGAAGTAGTCGCTCAGGCCGCCAACGGCCGGGAAGCGGTTGCCAAGGCCTTCGAACTTTTGCCCGACGTTATCTTGATGGACTTGCAGATGCCCGAGATGGACGGCGTCGCCGCCATTATCGAGATCAAGAATGCAGCCCTGGAAACCGGCATCATCATCCTGACGACCTACGACACGGATGACTACATCTTCCGCGGCATCGAGGCCGGCGCCAGGGGCTATCTTCTCAAGGACTCGCCTCCCGAAGAGGTGCTAAAAGCCATCAGGGCGGTTTACCAGGGGGAGTCGCTGATCCAGCCCCGGGTGGCCAGCAGGCTCCTGGACCGGCTGAGCCAGCTCTCCCGCAACGCCGCTCCCTCGGAGGGGTCCCTCTCGGCGCGCGAGGTGGAAGTACTCCAGATAATGGCTACCGGGGCCGCCAACAAAGAGATAGCCAGCCGTCTCAACATCGGGCAGAGCACCGTCAAGACCCACATCGTCCGCATCTTCAACAAACTGGGAGTCAGCGGCCGGACGGAAGCGGTGGCTGAAGGAGCGAAGAGGAAGATAATCGAGTTGTAACCGGCCGCCGAGACGACGCTTTGTCCACCAAGAGGTTGATCGATGTATCAACCTCTTTTCTGTTTGGATTCAATGGGCTGGTGGATGTCCGGCCAAGGGCGAGAAGGTAACATCGAATAGTAGAGATCAACCAACGGGGTTCCGAGGCCCGGGTTCCGAGGAAGGAAATCATATGATCCGAGTTCTAATCGCAGAAGATTGCCCCCACGTCATGGATGGCCTGTCGTGTCTTATCCGGACCCAATCCGACTTTGACTTGGTTGGCACTGCCAAGGACGGCCAGGAGGCGCTGGAGAGGGCATTGGAGCTTCATCCCGACGTGGTTATCATGGATGCCCAGATGCCACGGCTCGACGGAGTGGAGGCTACCAGGCTTCTCAAAGAGGCCTACCCCCACGCCGGCGTCCTGTTTTTCAGCGTGTTCACCGAGTACCTGGAGGCGGGCGTAGTCGCCGGGTCCGACGGCTACCTGTGCAAAGACTGCGAGCCAATGACGCTATTTGCCGAGATCCGGCGCATCGCCTCGCGTCCATCGGCTTCAAGCATGCCAGCGGCCGGCTGACTTTGGCCGCGGCTATCCAAACCCCACCCACCCACCAAAGGCTGGCACAGTTTCACAAGGAGTCAACAACGATGTTGAGTTCGATAGCACCAACGGCACTCCCACTCGTTTCCTGGGGCCCATCTAAGGTGGCCGCGCGGCTGGATCAGGACCGGAGCGCAATGGAAAGCGCTTTCTCCCGGGTGGTGGAGGATTACGCGGACTTCGCCTACAACGTGGCCTACCGCATGCTCCACAACGTCGAGGATGCTGAAGACGCGGTGCAAGAGGCCTTTATCTCCGCCTATCGCGCATTTCCACGTTTCAAAGGTGAGTCCAAAGTCTCGACCTGGCTCTACCGCATCGTGGTCAACTCCTGCTTGATGAAGATACGCAAGGAAAAATCCCGAGCCAAGTACATGATCCAGACGGGCTACAACGACGACATTGCCCACGATTGGACCGCCGACCCGGAGCAGGCAGCGATCAGCGGGGAGCTGCGGGATGTCGTGGAGTCGGAGCTAGCCAAGCTCACTCCCGAGCTGCGCGCCACCGTGGTGATGCGGGATGTCCAAGGTCTGAGCACCGAGGAATCGGCGGAGACACTGGGGCTTTCGATAACCGCCTTCAAGTCCCGGCTCCACCGGGGCCGCATCCTCGTACGCAAGGGGCTGGAAGTGTATCTAGCCAGGGAGAAGTAGGCGGCTCCTCGGCAAGCAACTGGTCATTGTCCGGTAGCGTTTCAGATACACGCTGCCTTGACCGGGACGGATCGAGATCACCGCTACCGGCCGTGAACCGGTCACCAAACCGGAGGCGGGCAGTCGCCGACAACCCGCCCTTGACAGTGCCTGGCCTTGGCTGTACGATTTCCACTAAATCGGGGAGGCGGCCATTGCCAGACCAAGAGAACCCGTTTGCCCTGCGGCGACGGGGTCTTTTCATTCTACGGCCCCTCTTGTTATTGCCCCTTGTGCCGTCACCATCCTCGGGGCCCGATTAGCCCTATGGCAGAAGACCTTCTGAATATCAGAGAGCCGGT
>JASMCQ010000039.1 GCA_030753265.1 Dehalococcoidia bacterium | reverse complement strand
ACAGCGCAGAAAGGAGGTGAAGGCTCAAACGATCGATAGGCGAAGACTTCATAACCGGACCCTCAGGCAGCTCACCCAAGCTCTTCCACACCTCTGATCTCTCGGGTCCCAAACTGTCCCATTTGTGCTGGTTGCCAACAGCCCAGCAATTCAGCCAGGGGCCGGCCATGATGGAAGTGGAAAGTACGCTCTGGGTACGTCGCCACCTCGGTGTATTTGTCCTGAACTTCTCGTCTAAGGGTGGCCACTTCAGGAGTCACTCGAGTTGCCATGTACTCACCTCCATCGGCGCGCGCCGGTATCGCTTGAGATATCCGGGCCCCCACGTCCATTCTTAGCCGCAGCGCCGCCTTGGCTAGATACCCGGAGACCGTTGTTTCGATAGTAGCCTAAGAACCGGTAATTCGCAATACGATTCAGTCTAGTATGCCACGGTTGTCACGCGTAGCGTCAATTCTTGGTGACAAACATCAGCTGACGATCATGCTTCTTCTGCTGGGCCTCCTGGCCGGCTGATTGGGTGCGATGAGCCAGAGTAATCACCTCGGGCGCCGGGGCCATCTATCGGAGGAGTTGCTCAGCATCCAGGCCCCTGCTTCACGGTCCCTCGCCGTCTGCAGGAGACCTAGGCCGTCGTCCGCGCTTTGTTATGGAACAATGATATGACCGCCGGCAGCAGCAGCAGTGAGGTTAGCCAACTCAACGTCATGATCGAGGCGAGAAACACGCCGACCACGACATAGGGGACCAGAGCGGCGAAAACCATGGGGGCGAATCCAATGGCGATGATCAGGGCATTTCGCGTCAGCGCCCTAGCCGGCTCCTCGAACATCTGGGTCAGGGCGGCGCCCGAGCCGCTGGGCGTCTCCTTCATCAACTGCCGGTACCGCTGGATAAAGTGAATGGCGAAATCGACGCCGATCCCCAACACCAGAGTGGAGAGGACCGCCAGGGGCATGTCGTAGTCCTTGCCGCTGAACCCGAGTACCCCGTACACGAACAGAATCGTGATGGACATGGGCAGCATGGCCAGCAACGCCCAGCGCAACGAGCGGAAGAGGGCCACCATCAGGAGCAGGACCACCGCGAAGGTGGCCAGAAACGCCCTCAACATGCCGGAGACCATCTTGTCTTGCCAGACCAGATTAAGGTAGGTCTCGCCGGCCCAGTCGGTGCGGATACCGGCAGGCAGCGGCTGGCTCGCGAGATAGTCCTCGGTGCGGTCCACCACCCGCTTCATCACCTGGTTATCGCCTTCCCGCAGCAGGACTTGCACGTTGGCCTTGCGGTAATCCGCCGTAATCAGGCCGGCGACGCCACCTCCGCTGGGTGAAGCGGCGGCCGTATCCAAGGCCCGGATTATGTCTTCTCGCTCTCCGGGAATCGCCTCGGGCGCCGGGCCTCCCGCGAACACGTCGACGTACGACAGGCTCTGCCCCACCTCGCCGAATTCCTTCCAGAGGTCCTGCAGGGCTGCCACGGAGGCCGCAACCTCCGGATCGGCCAGCAGCCCCGGTTCATCGGCCTCGATGATGAGGCTGGCGTTGTAGGTCCCCGGGAAATGGCGGTTCAGTTCCTCCGACGCCACCCGAATCTCGCTGCCGCTTCTGAACCATCGAACCGGGTTGTCATTGACGGTAATTCGCAATACGCCGGGCACGGCGGCAATCATCAGCACCAAGAAGACCACTGGAATAACTCGGGTCCTCTTGGAAGCGAGCCTCCCCAGACGCATCAGCCCGCTGGTGATAAAGCGGTTTCGTCGCTCCCCACGGCTCACCAGGCTACGCTTGAGGCTCTCTTCGCTCAGGCCCATCACGAAGGCCGGTATGAAAACAATGGTCAGCAGCCAGGCGGCAAGAACACCGAAGGCCACGAACAGGCCGAACACCTGCACGGGTGGTATCGGCGTCAGGCCCAACGACGCGAAGGCCACCGCGGTGGTGAGAGAAGTGTAGGTGATAGGGGCAAACAGGTCTTTGCAGACCGCCCGTAGGGTCTCCCGCCGGTCCTGGTATTGGGGGTAGCGGTCAAAGAACTCGCTCAGGATGTGGACGCTGTCGAGAATGGCGATGGGCATCAGGAAGATGGGGATCATGGAACTCATGATGTGGAGGGAGAAGCCGGTTCCGGTCAGCAGCCCCATGGTCCAGGTCACGCTCAGCATGGCCACCAGCATTGCCCCGATGACCAGGGTCAGCTTGCGGAAGAAGAATAGCATGAGGAGGAAGACCAGCATGCCGGCAAGGGGGGCCAGCAAGGCCATTTGCAAGAACATGTCCCGGCCGAAGGCCTCCTCCGCCAGAGGCAGGCCGGCGAGGTAGTACTTCGTCGTGCCGGCTCCGTCGTTGCGCTCCAGCAGGTCCTTAATGGAAGAAGAGACGGAGTTGGCCGCGTCCTTGCTTTCCAGGGGAACGTATACGGCAAGCCCTTCCCAGTCCGGCGAAATGACCCGGCCGGCCAGGAGAGGGTCCCGGTCCACCGCACCGCTGATCCGGTCCACGTCATCCTGGGAGAGTTCGCCCTCCGGGACCGGACCCGCCGACTTGAAGCTGACAATTCCTTCCGGAACGACCCGGTCCAGCCGCCCGATTTCATCGACCAGCCGGGCGGTGGCGGTCAGCAGTTCGCTCGTGAGCACGCCGCGCTCGTCGACAATTCCGAGGACTATCATGTCCCTGGCGCCGAATTCCGCCCGCATGGACCGGTTGAGCGTGCGCACCGGGTTATCAGCGGGGAGCATGTTCTCCGGATCGGTGTCTATTTCGGCCCGGACGATGAGGGCACCAAGGGCCAGCGTGGTCAGGGCCACCACCAGCATGACTGCTTTGGGCCAGCGCAGCCCCAATTCGGCCAAGCCGCCCCGGGCTCGCCGTGGATCGAGTCTCTTGAGCATCAGTCAAGTCCCCTACAGAGCGTTGGCCAGTCCCAGTTGAGTATTCCTAATAAGTGAACGTGACCGACCTTATCCGCCGATAATACACCGGTTTCCAGGGCGGTGCAATCCAATATTGCCACTCCACCCAATATGCTCGCGTATATCGTAAGCGCAACTTATCGCTGGCATAAATCAGGGTTTATGTGCATTTCGAGGGGTCGCGCCGAAAAAATACGCCCATCACTGCTGCTCCGAGAGGATCGGAGCCGGGTGAGGGGCGATTTGTCGCCTGAGTGATGGCCTGGGGGTTACATGTCTTCCGGAGCGTTCATTCCCATGAGCGCCAGGGTCCGGCGAACGACGATTTGGGCCGATTCCACCAGCTTCAAGCGGGCCAGGTTCATGTCCCGGTCCTCCGGAATGGAGGAGATGACCCGGCAGCTATCATAGAACCAGTGGAAGGCGGTAGCCAGCTCCATCGCGTAGTGAGGCAGATGGTGGGGCTCCAGGGTGCGAGCCATATTGGCCACCAACTCGGGCAGCCGCAGCATGGCGCGAATGAGGCTCTGCTCGCCGGGGTCGTTCAGCAGGGTCACATCGCCGCCGCTCCAGTCGATCTCGCCGTCGCGGGCCCGCTTCAAGATCTTGGCGGCGCGGGCGTGGGCGTACTGGACGTAGTACACCGGGTTCTCCGAAGACTCCTTCTTGGCCAGCTCCAGGTCGAACTCCATCTGGGTTGCCGGGCTGCGGGCCAAGAAGAAGAAACGGCAGGCATCGAGCCCCACCTCGTCGGCCAACTCCCGAAGGGTCACGAATTCCCCGGTTCGTTTGGAGGCCCGGACCACCTCTTGGCCCCGCTTCAGCGTGACCATCTGGGAGATCAGCACCGTGAGGCGGTTCGGGTCGATCCCCAGCGCCGTCACTGCGGACTTCATCCGGGGAACATGCCCCTGGTGGTCGGCCCCCCAAATATCGACCACGCCGTCAAATCCGCGCTTGACGAACTTGTCGTAGTGGTAAGCGATATCCGCGGCGAAGTAGGTCGGCACCCCCGAAGAGCGGACTACCACATTGTCCTTGTCGTCGCCCAGCATGGTGGAGTTGAACCACACGGCGTTTTCCCGCTCGGAGAGGTAGTTCTTGTCCCGCAGTATCTGCATGGCTTCGTCATATCGACCTTCCCGGTACAGGGTCCGCTCGCTGAACCATCGGTCGAACACCACGCCGATTTGAGCCAAGTCTTCCCGGATCAGCTCCACCATCTTTTCACGGCCGACATCGCCGATCTCTCGGACAGCCTGCGACTCCTCCATTTCCGCGTACCGGGAGCCTTCAGCTTCCGCAATCTCCCGGCCCAGGTCGATAACGTAGTCGCCCACGTAGCCGTTGTCAGGCAGTTCCGCCGGCAGGTCCAGGGCCTGTTTGTACCGGGCGTAAAGGGACCGGTAGAAGGCCTCCATCTGGTTTCCGGCATCGTTTACGTAGTATTCCCGGGTTACTTCGTAGCCGGCGGCGGCCAGGATGTTGGCCAGGGCGCTGCCCAGCACCGCACCCCGGGTGTGACCCACGTGGACCGGGCCGGTGGGGTTGACACTGACGAATTCCACCATCATCCGGCGGCCTTGGCCCACGTCCACGTCGCCGAAATCCGGGCCGGCCAGCCGAACGGCCTCCACCTGTTGCTGGACCCACCGGTCTCGCAGGTAGAAATTCACAAAGCCGGGAGGCGCCGCCACCACCCGCTCCACCTGGTCGCCGGTGGGAATATTCCTGGCCAGTCCCTCGGCAAGTTGCAGTGGGTTGATGCGAGTGGCCCGAGCCAGGCGCAAGGGCAGGTTGGTGGCGAAATCACCATTCTCGGGATTGGCCGGCCGCTCCACCTGTATCTCGGGCATGGTCTCTAGCTGAAGCAGCCCGTCGCGGCGGGCCTGAGCCACGGCCTGGTTCAGCATTTCCACAATTACGTCACGCACCAGCGGGGTCGCCATAGAGTATCAGCCTTCCACCACATATAGGGTCCAGTGTGTCATGGCCCTTCTTGAATTGGATAGGAACTGGGGCCATGAGCCACCTTACGCCCATATTATCACAAGCGGGGCTTCTGAAAAACGAGAATCGCGAGGCTCGGATATCCGCTTCTACGTCGTGCCCAAGCGCTCACGATGCCATGATGATAACGATTCTAGTTGACAGTTTCTTTCGGGGTGATGGAATCCAAAGCGCAAATTCATTGCTAGGGAGGTACCGGTTTCAGATGAGGTCTACATTCTGGCTAACCTTGGCCGTGCTCGCCGTGCTGGCGCTGGCAGCCTGCGGGGATGCGGCGACAGCCACCCCTCGGCCCACGTCAACCCCGGCGCCGACTCCAACTCCCGTTCCTCAAATCAATGAGGTCAGCTTCGCCGCGATCGATTTCGGTTACACGGGGCCAAGCAGCATCCCAGCGGGTATGACCCGCATTAGCCTGGCCAACCAAGGGCAGGAACTGCACCATCAGCAGCTCATCAAGCTACCGGATGGCACGTCCTCAGAAGACTTGCTGGCCGCTTTCGCTCAAGGGCCGGGAAGCCTGCCACCGCCAGGGATTGAGTCTGCCGGGGGCGTCTCGGTGTTGGCCCCCGGTGGGAGCGGAACCGCGACCCTGAACATTCAGCCGGGAAACTACGTTATGCTCTGCTTCGTCCCCAACGCGGAGGGCGTTCCGCACTTCGCTCTTGGCCAGGCGGCTTCCCTCACTGTCACCGAGGCCACCGGTCCGCTGGCGGCTGAACCCGATAGCGACCTGACAGTGGATATGTCCGACTTTGCTTATAGCTTGTCGGAACCGATCACGGCCGGTGTCCAAACCATCAAGGTAACGAACGGCGGAGTCCAGGATCACGAGGCTTTCCTGGTGCAACTGGCGCCCGGCGCCACGGCGATGGACTTCTTGGCCGCTTTCGAGCCAGGCGCCCAAGGGCCGCCGCCGGGATTGCCCCTTGGGGGATTTCAAAGTATCGTCAACGGCGGAGGCGGCTTCTTCACCGCCGAATTTGCTCCGGGAAACTTCGCCCTGATCTGCTTTGTTGAAGATGTGGAGACGGGCGCCCCGCACGCCGTCTTGGGCATGATCGAGGAGTTTACGGTAAGCTAGAGTCCCCCAGAGTGGCCGCCAGACATCTGCCCGGCCGTTGCCGGCATCTCCTCTGCAATGGTCACGGGGGTCACCTTGATCTCCGCGCGCTCGCTGGGGAGCAGCTACTTCGACAGGGCAGCTATCTGGCCCGGAGCGCCGGCCTCGACGGTGGCCGCCTCCCAGTGCTCGGGCAGCGTGCGGTACATACCGTGAGGTTTCATCCCGACCGGGGCGACAATCTCGTGCCGGCGCTCCTGAGCCTCTACCCTTGCGGGTAGCAACTCCGGGAGATAACCGGGGCAATGTGCGCCGTCATGGCGCTTTTGTACCAGAAACAGCATTGGGAATCCTCCTCTTGGGCGCCTTCGGAGTGTTGATCCAAAAGACTCCGAGGGCGCTTTTCAGTCCATGCCCCGCAGGCAAGGTAGCCGGGTTTTTGGCAGCACCCTTAACAGCGCCTGCCCGGCAGGTTACAATTCTGATTGCTAGGAATCAACAACTGCGTCACCCCTGCTCGCCTCCTCGACGGGAGACCCGCTGGGGCAGGCCCGTGAACCGCCGATCCGGGTCTCTCAGAAAGACGGGCCCGCCGGAAAAGTGCCGTCTGACGTTGACCCTCTCGCGAGAAACAGGACGGGGCGCCTTTTGCTCTCCGTTAGCAATCCGGGCGGGCGGTCCAAATCAATACTGCCGGGAAGGACTGCCGTCGTGGAGAGGGCATCCAGCAGAGGCGCCCGCCGTGTCAGAGCCAGAATAGTCGCTTGAGGACGTAATGGATCAGGTCCAGCACCCGCCGCCGGAGAGCCAGGCAGAGGGGTCCACCCGCTCCAGCGAGGAGCTGGTGCGAGCCGCCGTGTCGGTTATCCGCCAACTCCTGGATGGCGAAGACCGCGAAGCGGCGCTCGGCCGGTTCAGCCAGCTCCACCCGGTGGACCAGGGTGAAGTTCTGATGGAGCTGCCCAGGGGTGTTTGCCTCGAACTCTTGGCCGGCCTCTCCCCCGACGAAACCGCGGAAATATTGGAGCACCTGGAACCGGAGGAGACAGCGGAGATGTCTCAGGGCTTGGCCTCCGGGGTGTTGGCCCAAATCCTCGAACAGACGAGGCCGGACGCTGCGGCGGACCTTCTCCAACTCCTACCCGAGGACAGGGCCGAAGAGATCCTTCAGGCAATGGAGGATGCCGACGAGGTGGTCTCGCTCCTCCGGTACCGCAAAGACACTGCGGGCGGGCTG
>JASMCQ010000038.1 GCA_030753265.1 Dehalococcoidia bacterium | reverse complement strand
ATTACCAGCCATGAGACCCTGTCAAGGAGAGCCACGGATAGAAGTAACAATATCTCCCGGCGCCGCAAGCCGGAGCGCCAGAACATCCGCTTTGGCGGCACTATCAAAAAGCGGAGCCGAATGTTGAATATCAAGATGCGGCAGGGTTCATTCGATGCGGGTTCGAGAGGTAACCAGGTCGAGCCGTTCACCAGGAGGTGACGCGATGCCCAAGTACCGCTACTATCTGGTTAAAGACACCTACGTGGTGCGTTGGGAGGGCGATAAAACACCGGAGTTCGTGAGACCGGACGGCACCTGGCACCCGTACCGGGACGAATGGGACGTGATGACGAACGGCCGTTACTCCGGCGAGGACGATGAAAAGGCGATGGAGATTGCCCAGGAACTTTTCGATGAGGCCGAGGAAGATGGCTTCGAATACCCGTGAGCGGTCGCCGGGTATCTGATTTCCCCAGGTTTCTCACTCCCGGCTCAGCCTCCTGGGCGCCACCACACCAGTCCCGGCGCCTGGGGCGGTGCGCCCCGGATGTAGAGGGTGCCGTCCACCTCTTCCAGCAGCTCCGGCAGCAGGACCTCGAGCCTCGCCGTCTGAG
Source organism: Dehalococcoidia bacterium (assembly GCA_030753265.1). The sequence continues at coordinate 52,295 of JASMCQ010000038.1, read as the reverse complement.
GGCTGCCCGGCGCCAGATATAGCCGGCGGGACAGCTGCTCCAGCGCCTGCCGGTGATCATCGTAGCCCCTGGGCAGCCGCTGGGGCAGGGTCTCCACGTGAGGGTGTATGCCAAGCTGCGACAGAACCTCGCGATACTCGGAGAGACCGGGCAAAGGGATACGCTCTTCGCCGTGGATTTGCTTCCAGAGGGGGTAAATCTGGGACTGGGGAGGCGCCTGGTACAAGACCACCAGCACGCGCTCCCTGGCGTGGGCCTCCAGCTTCCTCACGAAGAGTTCAACGTCGCGCACTATGTACATGACGTGGGCGCAGAGAACGATGTCGGCGGCATCCACATCCGCGTCCTCCCAGGTCCCTTCCACCACCGAGAGGTTCCGGATCGAGTAGTCGGAGGCTTGCCGGCGCAGCACGGCGACCATGCTCGCCGAGGGTTCCACGGCGGTCACCTGGCGGCACCGGAGGGCCAAGGGTAAGGCCAGCCTGCCTCCGCCGGCCCCAACGTCGATAACCGTGTTGTGAGGCGCGACCTCCTGCAGCAGCCGGTTCACCAGGGGGTCCTCGGTACGCCGGGGGTCGGCCTTGAACTGCTGGGCGTAGGGCCGCCAGTGGTCCTCCGGCGGGACCGTGCCGCGCATCCTCTCGGACTGGGCGTGCTCTTCCTCGATCATGGTCTTCCACCGTTGGGTTGCCAGCATATTTCCCTCCAGGCAACATACTCTCCGGAATACAGCCCGCTGCATCAGGTCCATTGTACTTGGCCTGAGGTTTCCCCTCAATCCGGCGGCGGCAAGCTGTACACTGGATTCGCCGCCCGCGCCGCGACCCGTATGGGAGACCCATCAAAGGTAAACCCCCGCGGTTACTTCATGTTTGGCCTGAGCTATGGCACCGCGTTCCTGAGTTGCACGCTGCCCATCTTCCTGGCCGTCGTAGGCACCAGCCTGACGATTACCAATATCCTCTCTTCACTGGGGCAGTTCCTGCTCTACGCCCTGGGAATGGGATTTGTCATAATGCTGCTGACCCTGGGAATGGCATTTTTCAAAGGCGCCATGGTTCGTACCCTGCGCAAAGTCCTTCCTTACGTTCAGCCGGTGGGTTCCTGGCTGATGGTGGTGGCCGGCGCCTACATCGTCTTTTACTGGCTGACCATCGGCGGCCTGCTTTAGGGCTCCATCCACGGGGCTGCTGCTTACAAGTGCCCTACCCGTATCCGCCGTGGGTGCGGGGCCCGAGCGACCCCCGTGAGAGTCATGGGCGTCAGCCAAGAAGCGTAGGTGGGTGATTTCGTTTGCTGCCTGAAGTGCGGGTGGCGGCGACCGCCACGGCCACGACTCGGCAGTCTTCTTCAAGCCGGCACCGTCTGGAACACCCTGGACCAGGCCAGCGAGCACCCCCTGGCGGGCCGGCAACTGACTCCCATCGTCCACGGCAACCACTTCCGGATTACGGTGGGCGCCTGCCAGCCGGACGCCATCATTATTCACCAGGGGGCAGACTAGCCTGCCGGCCTGCTTCGAGACCCCTCGCCCTCGGCCGGCTCACATCTCCGGGTAGCCCGTGCTTCGATCCTTGCCGCCCGTCGGTTTCACTCGCTTGCCCCCCTCTTCGGCCCCGAGGCAGAATCGGCCAGCTCGGCAGGTGGGAACGATTATCATGTAGGATAAGCAGGTGGGGAGCCGGACCCGCCCCGGCCGAACGCGGTTCCCGTACACCGCGTTGAGTCTTGAATGACCCGTTCGAGGAGGTATGACGATATGCCTTTTGAATCTGGCAAGATCCAGACGGTGGTGGGCACCGGACAGCGGGGCTACGCCGGTGATGGGAGCCCGGCCGTCGACGCCCTGCTCAGCGAGCCCTTTATGTGTGCCTTCGACCCCCAGGGTAACCTGTACCTGTCGGAGGCGACGAACCATTGCGTGCGCCGGGTGGACCGGGAGACCGGGGTCATCACGACGGTGGCCGGGAACGGAAGCGAAGGCTACTCCGGGGACGGCGGACCGGCGATCCAGGCCACCCTCAATCAGCCGTACTCGTTGCAGGTCGACGCCAACGGCGACATCTATATAGTGGACCGTTTCAACGCCGCCATCCGCCGGGTGGACGCCGCCACCGGGGTCATCACGACGGTGGCCGGCACGGGCACGCCGGGTTACTCTGGTGATGGCGGACCGGGGAACCGGGCCGAGTTGCGAGAACCCAACGACTGTTTTCTTGACGGCCGGGGCGGGCTGCTGATAGCCGATATCCAGGACCAGAGGGTCCGCCGGCTTGACCTCAAAACCGGTATCATCACGACCTTCGCGGGGAACGGCGAGAAGGTCCGCTCCGGAGATGGCAGGCCGGCCACCGAGGCCAGCCTTCTGGGCGCCAGGGCCGTCTGCACCGACGGCAAGGGCAACACATATATCAGCGAGCGGGAAGGCAACGGTGTCCGCGTCGTGGACGCTGCGGGGACGATGTCCACCTACGCCGGAACCGGCGAGCGGGGGTATAGCGGCGATGGGGGACCGGCCCGGTCCGCCACCTGGGGAGCACCCAAGGCTATCCGCTGCGACCGGCAGGGCAACCTTCTGGTGGTGGACACTGAGAACCACGCTATCCGGAAAATCGACGCGGCCACCGGCATCGTGACAACCGTGGCCGGTGGCCGCCTGGGTGGTGAAGGCGACGGCGCCGAGGCCGTCGCCGCTGGGCTGGACCGCCCCCACGGCTGCGATATGGACGAGCGGGGCAACCTATTCATTGCCGACAGCAACAACCACCGGGTGAGGGTGGTTGGAGCGTAACCGCCGGATATCCCAAACGTATGAGGTGTTTGGTCGAGGGGTTGGCGGAGGCGCTTTGCCCGGACCGGTTGGCCCCGGCTCCCCGGCTGTCAGTGGGCCGACCGGGTGGCCATCAACCGGTCCCGGGAATCGTCGGGCACCTGGCGGAGCCGCCGCTGGAAGCCCGTATCATCTCGCTCTGGTAGCTGGTGGGCCGCCTCGACCATCAGGCGGACCCCCGCGACGTAGTCGGCGATGTGGATGTACTCGGCCTCGATGCGCCCCTCGGGTGCGCCGTTGTGATAGTTGCCCAGGGGGAACGCCAGCCCCGTGGCGAGGTAGCCGTGGCGGGCGAAGGCGCTGGCCTCGCAGACGCCGCCGCTCATTAGCTGCCGTTGCGCCTTGAACCCCTCCGGCCTCGCTTGAAGCGTCTCCAGTGCCCGGCGCAGGGCAGCTTCGGCGTCGGCGCTAAAGGTCAGGCCCGCGTCACCCACCCGGATGACCGGCCCGCCGCCGATCTCCGCGCCGGGAAGGGTTCGGCTGGACTCGACGGAAACTATCAGGGTCTCTTGGGGCAGGGTCCCGGCATCGGCCAGCAGTCGCGCACCGATCAGCCCCACCTCTTCGGCCCGGGTGAAGACCCCGAAAACATCTCCCGGCGGCGGGTTGCTGGCCAGCTGGGACAGGGCCGCCAGAATGGCCCCGCAGCCGGCCAGGTCGTCCGCCGCCCGCATGCGTATCAACTCCCCGTCGATCTGGAAGTCCGGCAGGTCGAAGACCACCGGGCGGGGCAGATTCAAGTGTTGCAGGTGTTGTAGCTCCGCCAATTGGGCCAACGTCTGCCTCTGGTCTTGTTCGCCATGCCGCCCGGCGGTAACGGCCCGGAGCCGCTCCCCGCCGGCTAGTACCACCAAGAGGGGCACGCCGGCTTCAAAGCTGGCCGGTGGAATTCCGCCCGATGCCTCGCAGACCAGGTAGCCTTCATGGGTGTCGACAGCCTCGAACCCCGGGTGGTCCGTATGGGCCACCAGCGCCAGCGGAGCGCAATCAGGCTGACTCCCGGGCACCTTGGCGATGATGTTTCCGTAGAGATCCTCCCGATAGCCCAACTCCAATTCCTCCAAGATGTTTCCCACGGCTGAGGCCACGCCACCTTCGTGAAAGGCCACCGCCGGCTGCGCCGCCAGCCGGGCCAGGAAATCCAACGCCTGCCGTCTTTCTTCGTCCATGGTCCCAGAGTCCCCTTAGAGATTGCTAGAAATTGTTGCCGCGATTATAGCAGCGCGCTGGAATTCCGGCACCGGAGGGGTGGGCACGGGAGAAACAGGCGCCGGGGCGTAGGGAGTCGAGAGGCTGGCGGCCCAAAGTTGCCCATGACGGAGCTTATTGGACTTTGACCGGAGGCAATCTAGGTGCAATCGAAGTAGTTCGAGTCGGAGACTCCCTGGGGGGTGGCCAACAGGACAGTACCGTTCGCGGTAGCTTTCATGGCGGGGGGTAGCGTGAAATCGATCGTAGCCGTCTCTGCAGGGTTCCAATCGTTGGGGTCCCGGGTGTCCGGCGAGATGCCGGTGACTGACCAATCGGTGCCGTGGGTCAGCCAGGCGGCAATCTTGGCGCTGGACGTATCGGTATACTCGACGACCAGGTCCATCTCGGAAAGAGCATGAACAGGAACCCTTCCGGTGTTGCCGACCTGGGCCGTGAAACTGGTGCAGGTCCCGCCGTCTTCCACGGCGGAGGTGATGGCGATGGCGGACCTAACCCGAGATGTCTGGCGTTCGATAGCTTCGGTGTTGTTAATACTGTGTTCGACCCAATTGCCGGTCAAGTACGCAAATGTGAAGACCGTCAGCATCAGGAAGAGGGAGAATACGACGGGCGGGGCAATCCCTTGGTGCACCTAGACCAGCTCCTGCGACCAGATCGGTTCAATTTCCAGGCCCCGCGACCTCCGCCCGTAGAGGAGGTCAATGGGAGAGGATCGCTTGGTCCGATGTAACTTGGGCCACCGCTGGCGAACGACCGCGGCTTGCCTGGACTAACGGCGCGAGGCCCAGGCGATGCCTCCGCGCCCGCAGCATGGCGAAGCCGGCGACTGCAAAGACCGCGGCGCTACCCAGCGTCAGCATCGTCAGGTTATCGCCGGAAGCTCCCGGCGATGCCGGCACCGCCGCGATACTTGTTCCCGGTGGAGTTGCCAAAGCCGGCATCGTGAAATAGGAGACACTGCTCCCGGCCGGCGATACTGCGGTCGCCGAGGCCACGCTGCCTCTACCCCCATCCATTGCCAGCCAGGGGAATCCCGCTGTCATGATCGCCGCCACGACGCCAAGGCTCCACCAGGCGGAGTGCCGAGGTTCCGTCCGAACTGCCGTCATCATTCGCTCCAAGGGGATCTCCTACACGGTAGCAATCCCGAATCCAGGGCCTGGTTTGCGCCAGCTACATCCATGAGATAACTGGAAATAACCGACCTAACTACATCTTAGGGAGGGCGCCCCCTGTCTACTAATGGCCTAGCACCCCGATTTCCCGGTACCCTTGACACGCTGGGACGTTCATATTTCGGCTTGCCCGGGCCGTTTACGGCAAATGGATACGTGCAACGAATCCGGCGAGGGCGGTAACCCGAATTCGGGTGACCCAGTGCACTGTCTCGTAAATAACCTTATTCGGGCGAAATTGTGCGACATTCTCAATGCGCATTTGTCCCCGACAGCATCGGGGCCGGAACCCAGAGAAGCGCTGGCTGGATCCCGGCCTTCGCCGGGATGACGGGCGGGGGATCAAGCCATACGCGAGACACCGGACTGGCTTCATTCCTCTCCGCCTCGAATCGATTCTCCGGGGCGGACCGCGTTATGCGAACCGGCTATCTTGAAGGGTGCGCCCTTGGGGCTGTGCCGCCATGCCGGTGCTTCGGTGGTTAGGGGAGAGGCCCAGTGTTATACTGCGCTGAGAGACGGCGACCCCCATCTTGGCCGGGCCGGCCGAGGCCACCACACGGGGCCGCTCCTGGCTAAACCAGGGTACCTGAAGGAGGTCGATTTTGCTGGAGATTTTCCGGGTAAACCGTGAAGAGGCCGAGTATGTGCAGGGTGACGACCTCAGAGGCATCGTGGCGTCCATCTTCGAGAAGATGGGAGTTGGGGCAGCCGATGCCCGCCTGGCTGCTGATGTGCTGGTGGTAGCGGACCTGCGCGGCGTCGATACCCACGGCGTGTCCAACATGCTGCGGTCGTACATGGATGGATATAAGAGCGGCCAGATCAACCCGCGTCCCAATTGGAAGGTGATCCGGGAATCGCCCAGCACCGCCAACATAGATTCCGACCGGGGCCTGGGCATCATCGTTACGCCCAAGGCGATGGAAATAGCCATCCGGAAAGCCAAAGCGGTGGGCGTGGGCATGGTGACCATCGGCAACGCGCGCCATCTTGGCATGGCCTCCTATCACGCCATGATGGCCCTGGAACACGATATGATCGGCATCTGCATGACCAGTTGCCCGCCTTCGGTGGTCCCGACCTTCGGCGCCGAGCCCCGGCTTGGGACCAACCCCATCGCCGTCGCCGCGCCTGCCAAGGATGAGCCTCCCTTCGTCTTCGACGCGGCCACCAGCACCGTGGCCGGGAACAAGATCGGCATCGCGCGCCGCCTTGGCGTCAAGCTCGAAGCGGGCTGGTTGGCCGGCGAAGACGGCACCCCCATCATGGAGGAGGTGGACCCCCCGGATCAGAACTACGTCTTGCTGCCCTTGGGAAGCACCAGAGAGCTGGGTTCCCACAAGGGGTACGGCTTCTCCTGCATCGTGGACATCCTGGGCGGGATCCTCACCGGGGTTGGGTACGGCGCCGTTCCCGGCCGCCCCAACTTCGGCCACTACGTGGCTGCCTACAGCATCGACGCCTTCACCGACGTGGAGCGCTTCAAAGAGATGATGGACGAGTGGATGCGGATGATGAAGAGCACCAAGCCGGCGCCGGGCCAAGAGCGGGTGATGGTGGCCGGGCAGCCGGAAGCGGAGGTGGCGGCGGTCCGCGAGGTTGAAGGCATACCGCTGCACCCCGAGGTGGTCCAGTGGCTGAAAGATACCTGCGCCGAACTGTCGGTGCCCTGCCGGTTATAGCCTCCGAGCATCAGGCTCGGAACAGCCATGGCGGATCCCAAGGAGTCACCGGGAAGGGTTTCGCGGGGGGGCCCCTGTTTACTCCGCGGAGACCGGGAGGCGGCCTGTCCAACCAGTAACCAGGATATGAATCTATGCCCAAGATATTGATCGCGGACCCGATAGCAGACGAGGGCGTGGAGCTGCTGCGACACCGGGCCGACGTGGACGTTAAGGTCGGATTGAAGCTGCCAGAGCTGCTCGACACCGTGGGCGACTATGATGCCCTCGTCGTCCGCAGCGAAACCAAGGTGACCGCGGAGGTCATCAAGGCGGGTAACCGCCTCCGTGTCATCGCCAGGGCCGGTATCGGCGTCGACAACATCGACCTGGACGCCGCCACCACCGCCGGCATCGCGGTGGTCAACGCCCCCACGGGCAACACGGTGGCCGCGGCGGAACACACCCTGGCCTTGATGCTGGCTCTGTCCCGCAACATCCCCAACGCTCACCGGTCCTTGAAGGACGGCGAGTGGCGCCGCAGTGCCTTCATGGGCACCGAAGTGCGCAACAAGACGCTGGGCATCGTGGGCCTGGGCCGGGTCGGCTCCGAGGTGGCCCGGAGGGCCCTGAGTTTCGGCATGCGCCTGGTGGCCTGCGACCCCTTTGTGGCCCTCGACTACGCTCGCCGGCTGGGAGTGGAGTTGCTGTCTCTGGACGAGCTGCTGAGCCAGTCCGACTTCGTAACCCTCCACACCCCGTTGACCGAAGGCAGCCACAACCTGATTGGCGCCAATGAACTGGCCCGGATAAAGCCGGGCGCCCGTCTGATCAACGTGGCCCGGGGCGAACTCATCGATGAAACCGCCTTGCTGGAGGCGCTGGAGTCGAACCGGCTCACCGGCGCGGCCCTGGACGTTTTCGCCAAGGAGCCGCCCGGCTCGAGCCCCCTGGTGGAACATCCCAAGGTCGTTGCCACCCCGCATCTCGGGGCATCCACCCAGGAAGCCCAGCGGGAGGTGGCCATCGAAGCTGCCGAGCAGGTGCTGGCCGTCCTGGATGGTACGCCGGCCAGCAACACGGTCAATGCCCCCTTCGTGCCCCCAGAGGTGCACGCTGTGCTGGCGCCGTACATCCGCGTGGCATCAGTGGTGGGAAGGCTCCTGACCTCCCTGGCGGAAGGCCAAGTAGTGGGAGTCACCATCCGGTACGAGGGAGAGATAACACAGCACGATACGGCCGTCCTCGAAGCCGCCATGCTGGCCGGGCTGCTGGAGTCCGTGGTTAGCGGACCGGTAAACCTGATAAATGCGCCCCTGCTGGCCAAGGAGCGGGGCCTGAGGGTTACCGAGCAGCGGAGCGCGGTGTCCAACGAATATGCCAGCCTGGTGAGTGCCACCCTTGAAACCACGGAGGGCGGATTGACTGTCGCCGGGACGTCGATGCGGGACGAGTCCCACATCGTGAAGGTCAACGATTACTGGTTGGACATCGTGCCCTCGGTGCCCTACATGCTCTTCGTGGACAACCTGGACCAACCCGGCTCCATCGGCGCGGTGGGGACCGTCGCCGGGCGCCACAACATCAACATCTCCTTCATGGAGGTGGGCCGGCTCAATCTCCGAGGCCTGGCGATGATGGTCCTGGGGTTGGACGATCCGGTGCCACCCAACGTGCTGGAGGAGATCAGGGCTCTGCCTCAAATCCATCATGCCAGGCTGGTCAGACTCTAGGGTCTTCCAGCCGCCCCGCGGCTATCGGGCTGCTTGGACTCGCCTTCGGTAGAGCCGCAAGCCGCCCACCCAGGAAGCCGTCGCTGGGGAACATCGCAAGCCCGCCCCGGTGCCAACGGGGCATCTTGAGATCGTGCGGCGTTCGTCTTTCGAGCCGCCCTGGGAAGAAGGCAGGCGAGAATGGTGGAGTTATGAACCGAGCGACCGGCGGGGGAGGTCCCTAGCCACCATGGCAGATGGGCCAGCGGCACAGCCGCGGCTGGAGGCCCGGAGGGTGTTCTTGTTGGGGGCCCTGACCTTGGGTCACTCGGCAATACACTGGTACCAGCAGCTTTTCCCGGTGATCCTGCCTGCGATCAAGACCAGCATGGGCCTCAACGACGTGCAGGTTGGCGGCCTGTCAACGGCGCGGGAGGCGGTGGGTGGGCTATTGATGCTGCCGGCAGGGTTTTTGGCGGACTCTTTCGCCAAGCATCGGCCCCTGATTCTAGCCTTTGCCTTGGCCTGCGGCGGTCTGGCCTACTTCCTGGTGGGACTAGCTCCCAGCTACATCTGGGCCCTTCCGGCCATCGGCCTGGTGGGGGTGGCCTCGGCAGCGTGGCACCCCGCTTCTGTTGGGTCCCTGTCTTCTCGCTTCCCCGAGCGCCGCGGTACCGCCCTGGCCGTCCATGGGGTCGGCGCCAGCGTGGGCGACACCGTCGGCCCCGTTTGTGTGGGGGCGTTGCTGGTGGTGATCGGGTGGAGGCGCCTCCTGGAGTTGCACCTGATTCCAGCGCTGCTGCTGGCGTTGGTCCTCTGGAAGAGCCTGGGACCCATCTACACCGAAGAAGGCCCCGGGCCGAACCTGCGTTCATACCTCAGCGGCGTCAAGGGAATGTTGCGGCAGCGGAGCGTCATCGCCATCATGGTCGCCAGTAGCCTGATGGGCATGGGCCGGATCAGCGTTCTGACTTTTTTGCCGATCTACCTCACGGAGGATCTGGGGTACTCCTCCTTCGCGCTGGGCTTTTACGTCATGCTGCTGTACCTGATGGGGATGGTCTCCCAGCCGGTGATGGGAATTGTCTCCGACAGATTTGGGCGCAAGGCGGTGCTGCTGCCCGCCTTCACCGCTCTGGGCTTGCTGTACCTGGTCGTGCCCGCAGCCGGAGCGGGCATCCAGCTTGGCCTGGTGATCGGAGCCATCGGCCTTTTCTTCTACGGCACGGGCAACATCGCCACGGCCGCCGTAATGGACGTGTCCGCGGCCGGGGTGCAAGGCACCACCATGAGCGTGATGAGCGTCTTTCGACAGATCTTCACCATCCCTTCGCCCGTCATCGCCGGATATATCGTCACCGTGTTTGGCGCAAAAGCCTCTTTCTATTACGATTCGGCCCTCTTATTGCTTGGCGCTTTGGTCCTGCTGGCGGTCCCCACCCCCCGGCATTCCGCCGTGCCCAGGACAGAACCTCCCGGACGAAACTGATCCCCCCGGAGTTCCGCCCTACCCGTCTCCCAGAAACCAATCTCGATCCAGTTCGGTCATCCCGGGTAGATTACAAACCGGGTAGCTGCCGGTCCTCGCCCCGAGCCTGGTTGCGAAGCCGGCGGACCGAAGCATCCACGCTTGCGGTGTTGTCCTAGCTGCACTAGTATTGTTACCGTCCGGCGGAACGCGTTCCGGTAGTCACCAAGAAAAGCGACGGTCCGGCGGCCCATTCCCGGCGGAGGGGAAGCCGGCCAACCGTTCGACGCAGGAGGTATCACCGGTGGGAGACAAGATAGGAATGATCGGAGTCGGCGCCGTGGGGAGCTACGTGGGCGCCATCTTGACCAAAGAGGGCCACGACCTGACCCTCATCGACATGTGGCCCGAGCATGTTGAAACAATGCGGCAGCAGGGCCTCCGGGTTAGCAGCGAAGAGATCAACTTCACCACTCCGGTCAACGCGATGCAATTGAGCGACGCCCAGGGGATTCGGGAACTCTTCGATTTCGCCATCATCTCGGTCAAGTCATACGATACCGAGTGGGCAACCCACTTCATCAAGCGGTACGTCAAGCCCGAGGGGTTCTTCCTTTCGATACAGAACTGTTGGAACGACCCGGTCATCGGCGAAATCGTGGGCGCCGACCGGGAAATGGGCAGCGTGGCTTCCTCGATCGAGGTGGCATTATGGGAGCCCGGCCACGTGGTGAGGGGAGGCCCGTTGGGCCGGCTTCACGGCCACACTGTGTTCCGGGTTGGGGAGCAGAGCGAGCGGATAACTCCCCGGTCGGAGAAGGTAGCGAAGCTGCTGGACCAGGTCGACGCGGCCTACGCCTCCGATAATCTGTGGGGCGAACGCTGGGGCAAGCTGTGCCAGAACTCGATGGGCAACGCCATCTCCGCCATGTCTCAGCTCGGGTCGCAAGATATGGCCCAGGACCCCCGCTGCCGTTTGATACGCATAAACCTGGCCAAGGAGACGGCCCAGGTGGGCCTGGCCATGGGCCTGAAGGTGGTGGATGCCGGAGGCAAGACGGCCCAGATGTGGTCCGAGGCCGACAAAGGTGACGTGTTCGAGGAGCTTGACGACCACATGAGCACCCGGGGGGGCCGGACCAATTGGCTGGCCTCCATGGCCCAGGACGTGAAGAAGGGTCGCCGGTCCGAGATCGACCAGATGAACGGCCTCGTGGCCCGGAAAGGGCGGGAGCTGTCGATACCCACGCCCTTCACCGACGCCGTGATCGATGCCATGCACGGCATCGACGACGGGTCGCTCACCCCTGGTCCGTCCAACGTGGACCGGGTCCTCAAGGCAGCCGGCCGGTAGGGGCCGGCACGCCATCTTCCGAGGCTGGTGAATCTGGCGGACCGGAGGGGTTGCCCGGCGTTGACGAGGCCCACCCAGCCGGCTCTCCGTCGGGTGATGGGGATTGAATCTGCTCCTCCGTCCTGCCGAGCCGGCTCTCGTAGCTTCTGGGACCGGAGTCCCCTTTGGTGATTGGGGATGACGGCGAGTTAAGTGGAGCGGGCGATGGGAATCGAACCCACATGACCAGCTTGGAAGGCTGGAGCTCTACCACTGAGCTACGCCCGCTTGTGCGGAAGGTACCGCCCAATTATAGACCGTAGCGGAACCCCTTGTCAGCCGGGCTGCAAAACCGGTTAGGCCTCACCCGGCCCAGGCTGCGCCAGGGCATCCCTCTCCATTGGGAGAGGGAACGAGGGTGAGGGCAACCGTGTCCAATTCTTCGTCTTTTAGGACAGGGGACGCCACGAAAGTGGTGTCCCCTCGGTCTTTCCGGCGAAGGCCGGAACCCAGGGATGCAGGATTCTCCGTGACGTTCGCCCTGGTGAGGCAGGGTGCGCCTGGATTCCGGCCTTCGCCGGAATGACGGGGTGAATGGAGGGAACGGGCTCCTGTATTCAGGAAATGCTCCGCCGGTTGACGCCGGGAGTTGACTTTCAGAGCTTCAGGGCCAACATTGTCGGGGGGACATGCCTCCGATGCGTCAGCGCGGCCCAGCCATATCAAAGTATGGAGGAATATGATGGATGTCATCAGACGAGACCACTCGAACATAGCTCTTGCCGGCCCCACCTATAGTAGAAGCGTCCGTACCGGGAGTTGGCTGTTCATCTCCGGCTGTACCGCCCGGGGCACCGAGGCTCAAGGCAAACCGTTGATGGAGCAGCTGCGGGTCACCATCGACCGGATCACGCGCATCGTCGCCGCAGAAGGGGGCACACCCTCCGGCATCGTCAAGACCACCACCTTCGTGACCAGCATCGCGGACTGGCGCGCCAATGCCGCGGAACAGCAAGCCCTGTTCGAAGAGTTTTTCAAGGGAGAGTATCCCGCCAACACCCTGGTGGAGATTACGGCGCTGGCGCAGCCGGGGCTTGACGTGGAGATAGAGGCAACGGTGGTCCTGGACTGATACGCGCGCCGGCGCACCTTGCGCCCCGCGGCCGCATCATAATAGTTGTTCCACACATTCTCGCCACCTTGGATGTCGCGGGCGGGTGTCGCTCTTGGGAAAATTGGCTGGCAGATCAGGTTTCGTTATCGTCGTCCTGTTGGCGGGATTGCTGATGGCGGTGGGGTTCGTGCCGCAGGTACGGCAACTCTGGTTGCAGCTGCGGGCCGACGAGGTGACGGTATCCCAGCCTTCCGTCCATGGGGGACAAAGCGGGACGGACACGTTGGACCTGAAAATAATCTCGATCCTGGGGAAAGACGGGATACCGGCCATCCTGGACCCGGAGTTCGTGAGCGTGCGAGCGGGCGATGTTCAGATGCTGCCCAACGAGCGGGTCATCGGAGTATCCATCAACGGGGACCACCGGGCCTATCCGCTGAACCTGCTGAGCCGGCATGAAATCGTTAACGATACGGTCGGGGGCGCGCCCGTCGCGGTGACCTGGTGACCCCTCTGCTTCACGGGCATTGTATATGCCCGAGAGATAGGAGACAGAACCCACACCTTCGGCGTTTCCGGCAAGCTCATCATGAACGCGCTGGTGATGTACGACCACCAGACGGACACCCTGTGGAGCCAGTTCCTGAGCCGGGGCGTCAAAGGGCCTCTGGTCGGCACGGAATTGGAGATCGTTCCCGCCGTTCAGACCACCTGGCTCCAGTGGCTCCAGTTGCATCCCGACACCGTGGTCCTGGACAAGAGGGGCCGGTACCAATCGGACACCTACGAAGGGTATTACCGGGGTGGCTCCGCCGGAATCCTGGGCGAGTCCAACAAGGACAAACGCTTGCCCCGGAAGGACCTGGTGTTGGGAGTGGCCGTGGCCGGCGCCGCCAAGGCCTATCCCTTCACCGCAATCGCCAAAGAGATGGTGATCAACGACTTCTTCTCCGGCAGGAACGTTCTGGTGACCTTCGATCCGGTCTCGGAGACGGGGGCGATATTCGACCGGAAGGCCGGAGACCGCACCCTGACCTTCAGTTTCCTGTCGGAAAACGACGACGGCGTGTCATTGATGCGGGACCAAGAAACTAAAAGCACCTGGCAGGTCGTTACAGGGAGGGCTGTCGAGGGCCCCCTGGCGGGATCGTCGCTGGAGCGGTTGCCGTCCCATTACTCCTTCTGGTTCGCCTGGGGCGACTTCCATCCGGACACGGAGCTGTATGGGTGAGTTACCTGCAAAGCGAGGCCTGGCTAATCGACGGCTATCCGCCAATATCCGAGCAATAAATCAAGGCCCTAGGAGGTTTAACGATGCCTGATGCCGCCCATACCGAAGACTTTTCGAACGTCGGACGACAGTACAGATTTGAGCATCTAGCTTTGCCAGTGATCATGAAAGACATGTACTTCAGCAAAGATGATCCCAGTCCGGGCGACCGAGTGCCGAGTTTCGACCTACCGACCCTGGAGGGAGGCCGCTTTCGGTCCACCGATCTCGGCGAAACCGGTCCGGCATTGCTGATTTTTGGCTCCTATACCTGTCCGGTGACCGACGGCGCGGCCCCCGGGCTGAGAGAGCTTCACGGGCGCTTTGGCGACCGCGTTCGCTTCGTGATGGTGGATGTCCGTGAAGCGCACCCCGGGAAGGAAGTGCCGCAGCCTCAAACCTTCGACCAGAAAATGGTGCACGCTCAACTGCTGCGCGACTTCCATGGCTTCAGCTTCGAGGTGGCGGTTGACGACATCGACGGCACTTTCCACCGGGCCATGAGCCCAAAGCCCAACTCCGCCTATGTTCTGGGAAAGGATGGAACAGTCCTATTTCGCGCTCAATGGGCCAATGACACGGAAGCATTGGCCTCGGTGCTAACTGCTATCGCGGCCGGCCAGTCTCCGAGCCGCACCCGGAGCGGCGGTTTGGTTCGACCCATACTTCGATTCATGCGTTACATAGCTCCGGTTCTCGACCGGGCGGGAGGCGGCGCCTGGCGCGAGATGTGGCGCGTGGCGCCCCCCATGGCCGCTTTGGCGTTTGTACTCAAGTCTTTCCGGGTCCGCGCGAAGAAGCTCGACGCACGGGAGGCCTGAGGTTGTGGTTCGCCACGATGGTTCGAGGGACGCTGCCCCTCGGCGACCGCGTCGCGGGTGATAACTCTACCGTGGGCGACATCCTCTAGACCGAACTTCCCAAGGCTATCTCCGATACAACCCAAAAGACGAGCAGTCCCTTTCACGATCTTCGTAGCATATGAGTGGCATCCCCGTAGCATTGGCGATGGCGATTGCAAGCTTGCGGCTGTAATACTCGGAGCCGTCGTACACATGGAAGGTCGTTCCATCTTTTTTCATTATCTCGACGCGTGTGGAAACAATAGGACTTGTAGCGTCAGTGCCTCCCTCGTGGTATTGATATTCGATGTGTCCAATCTGATCCAACTTAACCATCCTGACTTCAGAACGCCTCAGCAGGAAATGTTCTTCTTTACTCAAGACCCCGGCGGTGTTATCTACGATGTACTGTGTATTACGCGGCATGAAATAGGATACAGCACCTACACCACCCATGGAGAGCAGAATAAAACACAAACAAGCGCCTACCAATAATGGTCTGAGGGGAGCCTGACCCTTTTCCCTTAGTATTGTGCAATAGAGCAGGTAAGCCATAAGCCAAAACAATGAACCAAATACAAGGGTAATGGCGAACGCCCCGTAAATCGTCGCCCATGTATAACCGCGCGCGTGTAATAATTCGATTGCCCCCGGAGGTGGATTAGTAGTGTGGATGAACCACCACGGTGCGGAAATCCAGAACACCAACGCTCCCAAATACAGCACGGCGCTCACAAGAACCACGGCGTATACCCAAAAGGGGGGGAAGGCTTCAGGCTTCTGCATAATCCATCGATTCCCCAGTTGCAACTAGCATTCCCTGGTCAAACCAGCAACCGCAGGCGTTGACGCACGCCCGGTCTGTTCACAAGCGGGCCTCTCGAATGTGCCCATTCTAGCGACACCCTAGCCACGTCGCAACCAGCATCTTTCACCGCGCTTGAGCGCCTCCCCTCCACGGCGTACAATTGGTTGAGGCTTCAGGCTGTACCCTACCAACCGGTACCCCTCCAGCCGGTGGAAGGACGCCTGTCCGGGAGATGCCGATGCCAAGCAACAGTAAGAAGCAGTGGCTCGAGAAAACCCTCGGCCCCGCAATCAAGAAGTTCCCGGAGCGACAGGAGGAGTTCCTCACCGACAGCGGGCTCTCGATCGATCCCCTGTATGCCCCGGAGGACCTGGCCGCCCAAGACCTCGACTACAACCGGGAGTTGGGCTACCCGGGGGAGTACCCGTACACTCGGGGCGTGCAGCCGAACACCTACCGGGGCCGAGTCTGGACCATGCGCCAGTATGCCGGCTACGCCACCGCCGCCGATACCAACCAGCGGTACCGCTACCTGTTGGAGCAAGGGCAGACCGGGCTTTCGGTGGCCTTCGACCTGCCGACCCAGATCGGCTACGACTCGGACCACCCTCTGGCCAAGGGCGAAGCGGGCAAGGTGGGCGTGCCGATTTGCAGCGTTGAAGATATGGAGGTCATGTTCGAGGGCATCCCGTTGGACCGGGTCAGCACCTCCATGACCATCAATGCCACGGCCTCCATCCTCCTGTGCTTCTATATCGCCGCAGCCAAGCGGCAGGGGGTTTCCCCGGAAAAGCTGAGCGGCACCATCCAGAACGACATTCTCAAGGAATACATCGCCCGCGGGACCTATGCCTACCCGCCGCGGCCCTCGATGCGGCTGGTGGTGGACGTGTTCAAGTACTGCGCGGAAAATGTTCCCCGCTGGAACACCATCAGCATCAGCGGGTACCACATGCGGGAGGCCGGCGCCACCGCCGTCCAGGAGCTGGCCTTCACCTTCGCCAATGCCATCGCCTACGTTCAGGCCGCCCTCGATGCCGGTTTGGACGTGGATGGGTTCGCCCCTCGGGTTTCCTTCTTTTTCGTGGCCCAGAACAACCTGTTCGAGGAGGTGGCCAAGTTCCGCGCCGCCCGCCGGATGTGGGCCAAGATCATGAAGGAGCGCTTCGGCGCCAAGGACCCCCGGTCGATGATGCTCCGGTTCCACACCCAGACCGCCGGGGTGAGCCTCACCGCCCAGCAGCCGGACAACAACCTGATCCGCTGCACCATCCAGGCCCTGGCCGCCGTCCTGGGAGGCTCCCAGTCGCTGCACGTGAACTCTCGAGACGAGGCGCTGGCCCTGCCCTCGGAGGAGTCGGTGCAGCTCTCCCTGCGGACCCAGCAGATTCTGGCCCACGAAAGCGGCACGGCGGACGTCGTGGACCCGCTGGGCGGTTCCTACTACGTTGAGAGTTTGACTAACCAGTTGGGAAAAGAGGCCCTTCATTACATCGACCGGATCGAGCAGTTGGGCGGCGCCGTCTCCGCCATCGAGGAGGGGTTCCAAGTCCAGGAGATCGGAGAGGCTGCCTACCGGCACCGCCAAGAAGTGGAGTCCGGCTCACGCACCATTGTCGGAGTCAACCGGTTTGTCACCGACGAGCCACCCGTGGCGGGACTGCTGCGGGTGGACGCGGCGGCGGCCCTGCAGCAGACGCAGCGGTTGCAGCGCCTCCGCGAAGAGCGGGACGGCGCCCAGGTGAAAGCAGCGCTCGCCCGGCTGGACGAGGTAGCCAGAGGCACCGGCAACACGGTGCCGGTGATTCTGGAATGCGTGGAGAGCTACTGCACCCTGGGCGAGATTTGCCAGGTCTTCCGAGACGTGTTCGGCGAGCAGCAGGAGATTGTGGCCTTCTGATGGGGAAGTAGCTGGATTGGGGATGGCCCTTCTCCGGGTGAATTACATTTAGTTCTGTCTGGACAATAGGAGGCGTGGATCGTGGCAGATCTGATACTTTCCGAAGCGGAGCAGATGCTCCAGACCATGGTGCGGGATTTCGCCGACCGGGAGTTGGCGCCCCGGGCCCGCGAGGCGGACGAGAAGGAAGAGTTCTCCTGGGAGAACTGGAAGGGAATGGCCCAGCTGGGGCTGACCGGCATCGGTATCGACCCGAAGTACGGCGGCAGCGGCGGCGCCTACCGGAACATGGTCATTGTCGCCGGCGAGGTGGCCAGGGGCGATGCCTCCGCCGGCGTAACCCTGATCTCTCACCTCTCCCTGGGCACCACCACCATATTTCGCTTCGCCAACGAAGAGCAGCGCCAGCGTCTGGTCCCGTCCCTGGCTTCGGGGAAAGGTGTCGCGGCCTGGGCCCTCACCGAACCCGGCGGTGGCTCCGACGCCGCCGCGTTGCAGACCACGGCCGTCAAGCGAGACGGCACCTACTTCCTCACCGGCAGCAAGATGTTTATCACCAACGCCGCCGAGGCCGAATCCATTGTGGTCTTCGCCACTCAGGACCCCGCCATGGGTCACAAGGGCATCAGCGCCTTCGTGGTCCCGGGGAATGCCCCGGGCCTGGAGATCAATCCCTTGCACGGGAAGATGGGGATGCGGGGCTCCAGCACCAACGAGGTTGTGATGCGGGACACCCCGGTGCCGGCGGAGAACCTGTTGGGCGAAGAGGGACGGGGGTTTCGCTACGCCATGGAGATTCTGGACTCCAGCAGGATCATCATCGCCGCCCAATGCGTTGGCATCGGCCAGTCGGCCCTGGAAGCCGCGTTGCGTTACGCCCAGCAACGGGAGGCCTTCGGGCGTCCCATCGCCAAGCTCCAGGCCATCCAGTTCATGCTGGCGGATATGGCCACCGAGGTACACGCCTCCCGGGTTGTCACGATGAACGCGGCTACGTTGAAAGACGACGGCCTTCCCTTCGCGGACCAAGCGTCGATGGCCAAACTCATGGCCTCGGAAATGTGCGTTAAGGTGTCTTCGCAAGCTCTGCAGGTGCACGGCGGCTACGGCTACTTCAAGGACTCGCCCGTGGAGCGCATTTTCCGGGATGCTCGAGTCACCACCATTTACGAGGGGACGTCGGAGATCCAGCGGCTGGTGATTGCCCGGCAGGTGCTGGCTAAATATCCCCTGTAGACGGCAGCGGCGGAATGCCGGTGTTAGAATCTGCCACAGCCTATGGCTCGAATCTAGTAAACTGAGCGCGGCCTCCCACGCTGGGCGGGGGTGGAGAACGGGTTGAGGTTGATCCTCCCGAACCAGACCAACCCAGCCGGCATGTTAGGTCATCCTGGGATTCGAGTGAGCCATCACGGGGAAGCTGCTGGGCCTGTGCCCGAGGAGGCGACCGGAAAGTGACCGAGATTTGCAGCGTGAAATACATTGATCACGTGGGCGTGGCCGTCAAGAACATCGGAGCGGCCTTGGCCCTTTTCCAGGAGGTCTTCGGCGCTCCTCCCGCCACGGTGAAAGAACTGCCCGATCAAGGAGCCAGGGGCACCCTGATTCAGATCGGGCAGACCCGGCTGGAGCTACTGGAGCCTCTGGGCCGTGACACGCCGATCGGGCGCTTCATCGAGCGCCGGGGCGAAGGGTTGCACCACCTGGCCTTTAACGTGTCTGATCTGGCGGGCAAGCTTGCGGCCCTGGAGGGTCTGGGCATCCGTCTCGTGGACCGGGAACCCCGGGAAGGGTTGTCCGGCGACATCGCCTTCATCCATCCCCGGTCGGTCTTCGGAATCCTCACCGAATTGGTGGAAAACCGCGAATAGCCACGCCGGGAAAGACCGGGAATCGAGCCTGCCTCCCGGCATTTTCTCCTCTCACCTGGCGGTCCGGGTCCCGGTGGGGAATGTTGGCCCCTCGCGGGGGCCGTGGCTGAACCGCTGAACTGGGAAACCGGCGCCGATGGCCCTCTGTGCCGGGGGCTTGTGTTAGATGAACAGACATGATACTAATTATCGGGGCATTTAATGACGAGCAAGAGCCGAACCATCCGAGTTCTGGTGGCCAAGCCGGGCTTGGACGGCCACGACAGGGGCGCCAAGGTGGTTGCCCGGGCACTGAGAGACGCTGGGATGGAGGTGATTTACACCGGTATCCGTCAGACGTCTCAGATGATAGTGCAGGCCGCCGCCCAAGAGGACGCCGATGTGGTCGGCATGAGCATTCTGTCCGGCGCCCATCTGGAAATCCTGCCCGAGATCATGCGTCTGCTGAAGGAAAGAGGGATGGAAGATGTGGTGGTGGTGGTGGGCGGCATTATCCCGGAGGCCGACCGGCAGGCCCTCACCGATCTGGGCGTGGCGGGCATGTTTGGGCCTGGCACATCCACCAGCACGATAGTAGAATTCATCGAAGGCGCCGTGGGGGAGCGCGCTAGTTTGTAGCCCGCCGGTTTCCGTCATCAAGGATTCCACGAATCCATAAATTGCGGAAATCCACGGGTGTCTTCCGCTTTAGGCCTTGACATTGTAGGCCTTGACATTGTAGGTATAAACACTCATATAATTACCACCGGTCTATGAAATTAGTAGGCTGAGAATTTATGCGCTTTAATGTCGCCCAACTGCTAAAAGAGCCGATTGGCTCAGAACGTGGTTATCGAGTGGACGAAAACTACACCGGATCACAACGGATTACCGAAATGGCCCGCGGTCCGGTTCAGATGTTGCGCACCCACCAGGGGGTATTGGTGAGAGCCGCCCTGGAAATCCGGTGTGCCTTGACCTGCAGCCGGTGCCTGGGCGCTTTCAGCCGTTCCTCCACTCTTTCCCTCGAAGAGGAGTTCTTCCCCTTGGTGGATATTCAAAGCGGTCGAAGCGTGTTTCAGCCGGATGAGCCGGAGGGCAGGAGGGTCATCGATAGCAGGCATAACCTGGACCTTACCGAGGCAGTCCGAGAGTACGCCGTGACCGACCTTCCGATGAAACCGCTGTGCCGTCCAGGATGTTTGGGTCTGTGTCAGGTGTGCGGCGCCGAGCGGAATCTCAATCGGTGCGGCTGTAGTGCCCTCCCCCGGGATTCCCGGCGGGGAGCCTTGGCCGGACTGCTATACCAATACGAGTAGAGACGAGAAGATTTCTTGAAGACCGGGACGGGTCGTGGAGAGCCGTATCCAGTAGGAGTGAATTCAGCGAATGGGTGCAGTACCGAACAAGAAACTAACCAGGGCACGGAAGGGCCGGCGGTTCAGCTCATACCGGCTGAAGTCTATCAACCCGGCTTTCTGTCCTCGCTGTCGCAATGCCAAACTGCCGCACACGGTGTGCCGGCAGTGTGGATTTTACCGGGGACGTCAGGTGATCGAAACCTCGAACTAACGGGAATTTGCCCAGCCGTTGGGCTAGAGAACCGGCAGGCCCGTGGCATCGAAAGACGGCGCCGGCCTGCGGTGATCGCGGACCATGCTGGTAGAAGAATGGGGAGCGAATCTGGTGCCCCAACATCCGGGTTCCGGATGCGGGCCGAGAACATGAGATGAATGTGAGTACGGACAGTCGCGTTGCCAACAAAGCTTATGTGTTCCCGGGACAGGGTTCTCAGAGTGTGGGGATGGGCGCCGAACTGTATGCCGCGTCTCCATCCGCCCGGGCGGTGTTCGAGGAAGCCGACGACAGCTTGGGGTTCTCCCTGTCCAACTTGATGTTCCACGGGGACGACACCGATCTTCGGGACACCGTTAACTCGCAGCCAGCCATTATGACCGTCAGCATCGCCTGCTGGAAGGCTCTGGAAGAGAGCGTGGGGCCTGGTTCGGTCCTGCCCAGCATGGTGGCCGGGCACAGCCTGGGCGAGTACACTTCGATGGTCGTCGCCGATGTCATCGGCTTCGGTGAGGCGGTCAAGCTCGTGCGGGAACGGGGCCGGCTGATGCAACAGGCCTCGGTAAACCGGCCCGGCGGCATGGCGGCCATCATCGGTCTCGAAGAGCTGACCCTGGAGCAAATATGCGCTGAAACCGGGGTGGAGTTGGCCAACATCAACGCCGATGGCCAGATAGTCGTCAGCGGAGATAAGATCGCCGTGGCCCGGGCGATGGACTTGGCTTCGGCCCGGGGGGCCCGAAGGGCCATACCCCTGCCGGTTAGCGGAGCGTTCCATTCCTCTTGCATGTTGGAGGCCCGGGAAGGCCTGGTTGGTGCGGTCAGCGCCCTGAACTTCCGCGATCCCAAACATCCAATTATCGCCAATTCCACCAGCCTGCCCCTTACCACGGGCGCCGAAGTGCGGGAGGAGTTGGTCGAGGGTCTCTGCCGCTGCGTCCAGTGGAAAGACTCCGTTAAGTACATGATTGACTCGGGAGTATCCCAGTTCGTCGAGTTCGGGCCGGCGGCCGTTCTGACCAGCCTGATTCGGCGCATCGACCGAAATGTCGAGGCGGTGACCCTGTCCGATCCGGCGTCCATACAAAAGTTAACCGGAGATGCCAACTAGGCCCGTTGGCGGGGCTCTTGGTGACCCATGCCTACCCTGAAATCCACGGACCTGAGACGAAAGGCGAGGGAAGGAGCCCTTCAAACGCTGTTCGCGGCCGACATCAAAGCTTCTCCGGACGAGGATTCGCTGGAATGGCTGGTTGACGAAAACTCTTTGCCGGCCAAATCGGTTGATTTCGCTCAAGTTTTGATGCGAGGGGTCTCGAACAATAGGCCCTCATTGGACGGCGTGATCGAACGGTATGCCCCCGCGTGGCCGGTGGACCAACTATCTCTGGTGGACCGAAACATCCTTCGAATTGCTCTGTATGAGTTGTTGTTCACCCCTCAAATACCGCGGAAAACCGCGATCAATGAGGCGGTAGAACTAGCAAAAGTGTTCGGAAGCGAAAGCTCTGCCCGGTTTGTCAATGGAGTCCTGGGATCGGTGATGGCCGGGTTGGAGACGGGGGAGCTTGCTCCCCACGATACTGCGAACGAAGGGAGATGACAGTTTGCCCACTGTCTACGAGAGAGTAAAAGCCATCGTTGTCGATAAACTAGGGGTCGATGAGGCGGACGTAACGGAAACATCTTCGTTCGTGGAAAACCTCAACGCCGACTCTCTGGACCTGGTAGAGCTGATTATGGCCTTTGAGGAGGAGTTTTCCACCGACGATATGCCGGTGGAGATTTCCGACGAGGACGCCGGCAAGATCTTTACGATTGAAGATGCTGTAACCCACCTGAAAGGCCACGGAGTACAAGACTCTTAACTGTTGCCGGCCGGAACCGTGTTGCCGGACCTGTATTGATGGAACGCCCGGAAGCGCCCTCCTCCCGCCCAGCCGTCGAAACGGCGGTGGCCGTCGCGGCGGGGCCTCCGCGCCAGCCTCATCTCAACCGGTGAGGAAACCGGCCGATGGCGCCCAACGTCCGAAGCGGGTTGGGGAGTATTCCCTGGGCATTCATCCGGCGTGCTGAACCAGGGTGCGGGAAACGCAAATCCCGCCGCTAGATTCCGGGTGAAAACTTCTCCATCGCCCCTCGCCTGGGTTACCTGGAAGCAACTGCGATACGGCGGGTTGCCACCGGGTCAATGGGAGGTTGTGACGCCATGAACAGCCTGGAGGAGATCGCCGACCTGGTCAGGCACTGCACCGGCTGTGCACTCTGGCAGGGGCGCACTAATGCCGTGCCCGGAGAAGGGTCCGCCGACGCGGAGTTGATGTTCATCGGTGAAGGCCCGGGCTTCCACGAGGACCGCCTCGGCCGGCCCTTCGTCGGCGCGGCCGGACAGCTCTTGGAGGGCCTGCTGGCGTCGATCGGGACCAGTCGCGAGCGGGTGTTCATCGCCAACATGCTTAAATGCCGGCCTCCCCAGAACCGTGACCCGTTGCCGGCCGAGATGGCCGCCTGCAGTCAGTACCTGAACCGCCAGATCGAGTTGGTCAACCCCAAGCTCATCATTACCCTTGGACGATTTTCCATGGCCCGGTTCTTCCCCGGAGAGAGCATAAGCCGGATGCGGGGAATGGTCCGGGAGAAAGACGGCCGCTCGATCTACCCGGTAATGCATCCCGCGGCGGCCCTGCGGCGACAGGAGTTCCGCACCACATTAATCGAGGACTTCAAGGCTATTCCGGACATCCTGGCGGGATTGAGCCAAGCCGCCCCACCGGGCGCCGAGGCAGATCAGCAAGAAGCTCCGCCTCCGGAACAACTGAACCTCTTCTAGGAAGTGCCATTAATTTGAATCCACAATTACGCGTCATCCCGCTGGGCGGGCTGGGTGAAATCGGCAAGAACATGATGGTCGTGGAATGCGGCGAGGACATAATCGTCGTGGACTGCGGGGTCCAGTTTCCCGAAGAGGACATGTTGGGGGTGGACCTCATCATCCCCGACATATCCTACCTGTTGGAACGGGCCGATCGGGTTCGGGCCGTTCTCATCACCCACGGGCATGAGGACCACATCGGGGCACTGCCCTTCGTGCTGGCCCAACTCAAGGTCCCGGTGTACGCGCCCAAGCTGGCCCACGGCCTCATCTCCGTGAAACTCAAGCAGCGCCGGGCGACTCGCGATGCCGTCCTCGAGGCCATTGAGCCGGGAATCGCCTACCAGTTCGGGGACAACCTGCGGGCGACCTGGTTCCGGGTTTGCCACAGTATTCCCGACGCCATGGGGATCGCCATCGAAACCCCGGCGGGTACACTTATCCATACCGGCGATTTCAAGATCGACCATACCCCCGTCGACGGCCGGAAGATTGACCTGGCGGCCCTGGCCCAGTACGGCTCCCAGGGAGTCCTGCTGATGATGTCCGATTCCACCTACGCCGAGGTCCCCGGCTACACCCCTTCCGAGCAGGTGGTTGGAGAGGCCTTGGATCAGGCCATTCGGGAGGCCCCCGGCCGGGTGATGGTGACCACCTTCGCTTCCCTCATCTCACGGGTCCAGCAGGTGATGGACGCCGCCGAACGGTACGGCCGAAAGGTAATCATCGTCGGCCGCAGCATGGTGGACAACGTGAATGTGGCATCGGAGACAGGGTATCTGAGAATCCCTCCAGGGATACTGCGTCCCCTGAATGAGGCCCGGGAATTGCCTCCGGAACAAGTGGTGCTGGTGACCACCGGCAGTCAAGGGGAGCCGATGTCGGCCCTGGTGAGGATCGCCAAAGGCGACCATCGGGACGTGCGGATTGTACCCGGGGACACGGTTATCATCTCCGCCAGCCCGATTCCAGGCAACGAGCTTCCCATCAGCCGGACCATCGACAACCTGTTCCGCCTAGGGGCCAGGGTCCTCTACGACCGGATTGCTCTGGTCCACGTCCACGGCCACGCCAGCCAAGAAGAGCTGAAACTGGTCTTGAGCCTGGTCCGACCCCGCTACTTCGTGCCGGTCCACGGAGAGTATCGCCACCTTGTGGCCCACGCCCGGCTGGCCTGGGACTTGGGCATCGCCGAGGCGGGCATCTTCGTTCTGGAAGACGGCGACGTGTTGGAACTGTCCGAGGAGTCGGCGAAGGTGGTTGAGAAGGTGTCGGCGGGCCCCATCTTCATCGACGGCCTGAGCACCAGGGACACTCGGAGCCAGGTGCTCAGCCAGCGGCGGTCTCTGTCCAAGGACGGCGTGGTGGTGTTAATCCTCACTCCGGATAAGGCAACTGGCGGGGCACCGGTACGCGTCAAGGTGGTGAGCAGCGGGTTCATGGACGCGGTGGAGACCGAAGAGTTGTTCGAGGGTTTGACCGGCGAGGTGGGGCAACTCTTGAACGGCGGGGGCGATCTGAGGGAGGAAACGGAGAAAACCAGGGCAAAAGTGCAGAAAACTGCCCGTAGTTTCCTAGCTAAAGCCTCAGGGCGAAGCCCTATGATTATTCCAGTGGTGCTTGATTCGTAAGTCAGCTCCGGCTGATATCTGTCTGCCTCCCTCGGACACCACTGGAGGTTTCAATGGCACAGTCCGCTCGCCGGCGGCGCCCGGTCGCCCCGTCCCCAAAGTTAAGAGACCTTATTCGGGCCGGGCCCAGCCCCGCGATAGAGGGACTGGTTTTCGTGGTCCTCGGACTGGGCCTGGGTCTGGGTCTCGGGCTGTCACCAGCGGCCCGCCATTGGACTTTTGAAGCCCTGGGCTACGGCTGGATCCCGGTCGGACTCTGGATTGTCGCGGCTCTTGCCGCCCTCCGGTACCATCCCCGGTCTCTGAAATTCCACTGGCGATGGTGGATTGTCGCGGCCGGCGTAGCGACGGTGTCCATCGGCGCGTTATCATTATTCTCCAGAGGAGACGGGTTCTACACCGAGACCACCCTCAGCGGGCGCTGGGGGGAAGCCGTCGGCGGGACACCTCTGGGGCTGGCGGTGGGAAAGCTGGCCGCCATCTCCTTCATCCTGCCCCTGCTGCTCTTCCCGCGCCGGGTGGGGCCCGCCTATCTCAGACTTCTCCGGTACCTGGTGTTGGGCTTGCAATTCGTGCCGGTCTACCTGTATCTGGGGCTGTACCACGGGGTCTATTACCTGGACCGGGGCCTGCGCACCTTGTTTCACGTCCGTTACCGGCGGCGGTGGATGGCCCGGGTGTGGGCGCCCGTTGGTCGGCGGTTGCCGGCTAAGCTAGCGGATCGCTTACCGGCGCCGGAGGCTGCCCACCCGGCGGCGGCCTCCGTGCCAGAGCCGGCCGACATGACCGGCCTGTGGGCCGCCAGCGAGCCTGGGGTTATCCCCAGTTGGTCCCCCATCGAGGAGGGCCCTCAAGAGGCCGCGTTGAAGGAGAAGAGAGTGGGGGCGGTCAACGGGAAAGGTTCCAAGTGGCAGCTTCCCACCGCCGACCAACTCACGCCTTCGGACCCCCGCGATCTCTCCGAGGCCCCGCTGCTGCAGATGGCGCGGCACGTGGAAACCACCCTGGCCGACCACGGAGTTGCCGTTGAGGTGACGGACATAAAATCGGGGCCCCGGATTGTTCGCTTTGGATTGGTTCCCGGCTGGGTATCCAAGAGGGGCGAAGTCATCAAGACGGAGCCTCCGGAGGGGAAATTCGAGGGGAGCCGGGTCAAGGTGCAGAGTATCCTGATGCGGGAGAAAGACCTGGCCTTGGCGCTCAAGACGCCCTTCCTGCGCATCGAAGCGCCGGTGCCCGGAGAAGCGTTGGTGGGACTGGAGGTGCCGGCCCCCACCCCGAGCAAGGTGCATCTGAGGGAGGTGATTGAAACCCCGGCCTTCGCGAAGATCGCCGCCAAAGGTGGTCTTCCCATCGCCTTGGGGCAGGATACGGGTGGCGCCCCGGTGGTGGTGGACCTGGCCTCACTGCCCCATGCCCTGATCGCCGGGGCCACCGGCAGTGGCAAGAGCGTCTGCATCAACTCCATCGTTGCCAGCTTGCTGCTGACCAAGACGCCCGACCAGATGCGATTCCTGATGGTAGACCCCAAGAGGGTGGAGTTGACCCCCTTCAATGGCATCCCCCACCTCATCGCGCCCGTGATTGTGGATGCGGACGAGGTCAACGTTGCCCTGCGGGGCCTGATGCGGGAGATGCTGCGCCGCTACAAGCGGATGGAAGAGGCCGGCACCCGCAACATTGCTGGATACAACGCCCGGGCCGAGGACCGCATGCCCTACCTGGTGCTCATCGTCGACGAGTTGGCCGACCTGATGATAGTCGGCGGCTTCGAGGTGGAGCAGAACCTGGTCCGCCTGGCCCAGCTCGGACGGGCCACCGGGATACACCTGGTGCTGGCCACCCAGCGGCCTTCCGTCAACGTGGTGACCGGACTCCTCAAGGCCAACATTCCGGCCCGCGCCGCCTTCGCCGTCGCCTCACAGGTGGACTCCAGAGTGATACTGGACACCATCGGCGCGGAGAAGCTGCTGGGAAAGGGGGACATGCTGCTTCTGCACAACGAAAACCCCAAACCCAGGAGGGTCCAGGGTACCCTGGTTTACGATGAGGAGATCGACCAACTCGTGGAGCACTGGACCAGCCAAAAAGGGCCCCCTCTGCCCGTCATCAACTTGGGGGAGATCGGCGAAGACGGAGAGGACGAAGACGAGGCGGAGGAACGGTTGCTGGATGAAGCCCGCGAGTTGGCCCTCCGCAATCCCCATCTTTCGAACTCCTTCCTGGAGCGGCGGTTGAAGGTGGGTGGCCGGCGGGCTGCCCAGATCATCGAGGTGTTGGTCGAGGAAGGGCTACTGGCCCCCCGCTAGCCCGGGATTCCCCCGCAGCTTTGGGGAACCCCCGCCAGCCGGGGCCGCCCCTTCCGATGTCCAGGGCGCCAGTCGCTCCGGCCCGCGCTACCGGTCGGCCGCCAGGTACCGTACCCGGCTTCGGCCGGGTCAATCCCGGATATCCTCTCGCGGCCCTTCCCCTTTCGTTTGCTCCTTTGGTATCATGGGCGGTGGCCCGGTATTCGAAGAGTCCAAGCACTGGCGATGAATCGTAATACAAAGTGTTAATTGACCTCCACACCCATACCTATCCGATGTCGGACGACAGTTTCATGGGCGTCGAGGAGCTTATAGAATCGGCCAAGGCTATGGGCCTGGACGGAATCTGCCTAACCGAGCATGACAACTTCTGGTCCGTCGATGAAGTCACAGCCTTATCACGGAAGCACGACTTCTTGGTGGTGCCCGGCTGCGAGATAAATACCGATACCGGGCATGTCCTGGTGTTCGGCCTGGACCAGTACGAATTCGGCCTGCACAAACCCTCCTTTCTGCACTCGGTGGTTGAGCGCAAAGGAGCGGCGGTCGTCGCTGCTCATCCGTACCGCCGCCGGTTCCTTGAGGACCCCGGCCGAAAACCCGAGGCCCGGGCCGAGATGCTGGCCAGGGCCGGTTCCGACGGCCTCTTTCAGATTTGCGACGCCATAGAGGCGGTTAACGGGCGGGGCTCCACCATGGAGAACAGCTTCTCCCAAGACCTGGGAGAGCTGCTGAGAACCAACACGACCGGCGGCAGCGACGCCCATCGCCTGGAACAGTTGGGCACCGCCGCCACCCGGTTCCAGTGTCCCATCGATGGTCTGGACGACCTGATACGGGAGCTGCGAGCCGGACGGGTCCAAGCAGTTGACCTGCGGAACGGCCACTGAGGTATCCCGTTCCTCCGTTCAGTGCGGGGAAGCCGGCGGGGGCGCCATACCGGAGATCTTAAGGGCCACACCGTATAGCGAGGGAAGGGCCACCGATGGTCGAAGCGCTGAAGGTTGACAACCTGTTCGTGCGCTTTGGGACGCCACTGGGTGACGTGAAAGCTCTCAACGGGGTCAGTCTCGTCCAAGAAGAGGGGCAGGTCTTCTGCTTGGTGGGCGAGAGTGGGGCCGGTAAGAGCACCCTGGCTCTGGCAATCATGGGGCTGCTGCCTCCCTCGGCCACAGTGGGCGGGGGCCGCATCTTCTTCGATGGCGTGGACTTGCTCCGGGCCGGCTCCGAGTACGTGCGCCGCCTCAGGGGCAAGGAGATCTCCATGGTCTTCCAAGACGCCCAAACGGCATTGAACCCGGTCCAACTGGTTGGGGAGCAGCTGGAAGAGGTCATTCTGGAGCACACCGCCGTGGGCGCCCGGGCCGCCAACTCGATGGCCCAGGAGATCCTGCGGGAGATGGGGCTTCCGGATCCCAGACGGATCATGGGCCAGTACCCCTTCAGCCTGAGCGGCGGGATGTGCCAGCGGATCATGCTGGCCATTGGTCTTGTGCTGGGACCGCGCCTGCTGGTCGCCGATGAACCAACCTCCGGGTTGGATGTGACGTTGCAGGCGGAGATTCTGGACCTGCTGAAGCGGCTCTGCCGGGAGCAAATCGCGTCGATCCTGCTAATTACCCACGACATGGGCGTCGTGGCCACC
The DNA here is from genome assembly GCA_030753265.1 of Dehalococcoidia bacterium. Next base: position 23,085 of record JASMCQ010000038.1, on the reverse strand, counting down.
ATGGCCAATCAGGTAGGGGTAATCTACGGAGGCACCATGGTGGAGATGGCGAGTGTCATTCCCCTGTTCCAGCGGCCGCGGCACCCGTACACCTGGGCTCTTTTGCAATCGCTGCCCCGGCTGGACGAGCCGGGCAAGCGGCTGCAACCCTTGCCGGGCTCCCCCCCTGACATGATCGGCCTGCCCGAGGAGTGCCCCTTCCTGCCCCGGTGCAATAAGGCCCTCGCCCGTTGCCGGTCGGAGCGGCGGCCGCCCCTGGTGGAGGCGGAACCCGGCCACTGGGTCGCCTGCTATAACCCCGTCGTGCCGTTGGAATAGAGGCGCGGCCAGCGTCTCGTCAACGGCTTGACGCCTGGCCGCCCGTCATCCCGCGAAGGCCGCGATCCAGCTAACTCTCCTCTGGATACCGGCCCGATGCCGTCAGAGACAATCGTGGGCCGGAATGTCCCACACTTTCGCCGATGTAAAGCTATTTTCCAGACAGTGCGCTAGGCCCTGGTCCGGGCGCCCTGGCCGACCACCATCAATTCAATGGCCAGGTCAGGTTCCAGGCGGCCTTGCTTGACCGCCAGGTCCGCCTCCAGCAAACGGCGGTAACGGGCGGCGATATCCCGTGAGGAGTGGCGGCGGGCCTGTTCGAGGGTTTTCTGAAGGGCGTACGGTGGGAAGATGCCGGTCTGCGCGCCCATGTCTCTCGTCGCAACCCGCCGGTCCAAGGCATCACGGGCCAAGGCCAGATTGCGTAGCTGGCGCTCGACCATCGTGAAGATGTTGGACGCATCGCGTCCATCCTGGCGGAGCCGGTGCAGCAGGCGGAGGGCCTGGCCGGGCCGGCCATCGATCATCGCGTCCACCGCGGCGAATATATTGGCCTCCCGCACCTGGGATACCAACTCCATAACGTCGGACTGCTCGATAGCCCGTCCCGACGCGTACAGGGTCAGCTTCTCGATCTCCCGGTCCATGGTCCAAAGATCGTTCCCCACCAGGTCGGTCAGGCACCTGATTGCGGCCGGGTTGATGCTGCTGCCGCGTTCCTGGGCCGACTCTTTGATCCAGCGGGACAACGCCTCCTTTTCGGGCGCCAGCAGCTCTTGGACCTGGGCGAGCGGGCTCAGCAGACGCAGGAGAGGGTTGCCCTTGGAAAGGGGTCCGTCCAGGAAGACCAGCACCGTCGTCTCCGGCATGACCGGCACAGCCTGGGCCAACTCTTTCCAACCGCCGAGGGGAGGGGATGATTTGCCACCGTCTCCCTTCCGTCTCCAGCCCCGGCCGGTGCGCCGTTCCAGGGTGGTCAGCAAACCGTCCACGAGCACCAACCGCCGGTCGTCCATGAAAGGGAGGGCGTTGCAGATGCTGGTCAGCTCCGCCGGCTTGAGCTGGTTTCCTCGGAGGGAGTGGCGGTTTGCGTCCAGCAACTCCCCGACGCCGATATCCGCCTCCAGACGTTTTAACTCCCGAGGCACCAGGAAACTATCGCCGTAGAACACGTGGGTCGACAACTATCCGCTCCAAGCGGGTGACTCCGCGGACTCCGAGGGGTACCGGACCAGCCCCGCGGCGGGCCCCCGCACCCCGCTCCGGAATCATATTATCATGTCGGGGCCAACTGCCGCCGGGCCTTGGACCGGTCCGGCGAAACGGAGACTCTCTCCCTGGTTCGCCGGCTGCCCTCCCCGGCTGGAGTGGGGTGGCCGGAGGTCCTGCATTGCCTGGTCCCGGCCTTACGCCGGCCCCTCCTCCGGGTGGAAACCGGAGTGATCTTCGAAGGCCCCCAACGGCGGGTCGGCCGGCGGCGCTCCAGCAGCCGGGGCGGGCGGGCAGCCAGCGGCGGCGGCGGCGTCTGGGGCGCCAACTCCGGAGAAGGCCGCCGGTTCCGACGATGCGCCGGCTGAAAAAGAAGAAGAAAGCGGCAGCGGGGGCGGAACTGGCCTCGACCTGTCCCTCAAGGACATTTTCGAGGAAGAGTCGAGCGTGGACGAGAACCTCAAGGATTTGGCGGATTCACAGAATGACGAGCTTGCCCAAGATCTGGCCACCGACCTGATCAATTTTCTGGCGGATTTGCAAAGGTGACCAGGTTTTACTGATGGGCTCAAGGTCCGGGGCCCGGCCCGGCCCCAAAATCTTGCCCTGGGATTTGCCCGAATATTCGCCTAAAAGTTTGAAGCAAAGGAATGAGGGGTCCAGCTGGCTCCTTGACCCAGCATCGCGGACCCCGGCGCTGCGGCGCGTTGACATGGGATGATGGCCGTCAATATACTGCTGACAGCTATCGCTCGACGTTTACAAGGGGGAGCCTTGTGCGGAATAGTCGGATATGTAGGAGATAAGGACGCTTGGCCCATCATCTTCGAAGGGCTGCGGCGTCTGGAGTACCGGGGCTACGATAGCGCCGGTATCGCCATTTTAGACCCTGCCGGGGAACTCCAGTTCCGCAGGGCCGTGGGCAAGGTAGGCGGCCTGGCGGCGGCCAATCAGCGTGACTTGCCCCAGGGCTCCGTGGGTCTGGGCCACACCCGCTGGGCTACCCACGGCAGACCGTCGGACGCCAACGCCCATCCCCATACCGACTGTCAGGGCCGGATTGCCGTGGTGCATAACGGCATCGTGGAAAACTTCGTGGAACTCAAGTCCCGCCTGCAGGCTGAGGGGCACCACTTTTCCTCCGAGACAGATACGGAGGTCATCACTCACCTCGTCGAAGAGGGTGTGGACCAAGGCCTGAGCTTCGAGGACGCTTTCCGGCGGATGGGAAAGTTACTTCAGGGGTCGCAAGCCGTTACCGCCACCCATCAGGGCCACAGCGGAATAATTTGCGCCCTACGGCTGGGATACGCCGGCGGGATCGTGGTGGCGCACCGGGATGGGCAGGGCATCATCTGCAGCGACCTTCCTGCCCTGGTGCCGCTGTTCCGGCACGATCCCGTGATAGACGGGGTGGGGTTCCTCGATTCAGGCGAGATGGCGGTGGTCACGCGAGAGGGCACCACCTATTCGGACCTGGAAGGCCGTTCCATCGAGAAAGAAGTCCGCACGGTGTCTCAGGAGGACATCCTCATCGACAAGGGCGGCTTCCGGCACTTCATGCTCAAGGAGATCATGGAGCAGCCCCAGGCCGTTGCCAGCGCAATGCGGCAGCGGGTGGACTTCCAAACGGGCCGGGTCGACCTGGCGGAGCTGCCCCTGTCCAACGAGGAAATAAAAGCCTTGACGCGGGTGGTGCTGATTGGCTGCGGCACCAGCCTTCATGCGGCCCAGGTGGGCCGCCACCTGGTGGAACGCCTGGCAGGCCTGCCCGCCGAGGCGGAGAGCGCCTCGGAGTTCCGCCACCGTGACCCGTATATCGATGAGCGCACCCTGGTCGTTGCCATCGGCCAATCGGGAGAAACGGCGGATACGGTGGCGGCAATGCATTTGGTGCGGGAAAAGGGCAGCAGGCTCATCACTATCTGCAATGTCGAAGGCAGCCAAGCGACCCGCATGGCCGAAGGCACCCTCTACATGCGCTCCGGAATTGAGATTGGGGTGGCCAGCACCAAAACGTTCATCGCGTCTCTCACCACGCTGAACCTCTTGGCGGTGTACCTGGGCCGGGAACGCGGCTTCATCGATCCGGACCGGTCCCGGCAACTGGTTGACGACCTCTCACAATGCCCCCGGCTGGTCGGTGAAATGCTGGCCGATACCGACGTCTACCGGCAAATGGCCCGGCGGTATTCCACCTACAATAATTTCCTGTTCCTGGGCCGCGGCATGAATGCCCCCATTGCCCTGGAGGGCGCCCTCAAGCTGAAGGAGATCAGCTACATCCATGCCGAAGGGCTCCCGGCTGGTGAGATGAAGCACGGGCCCATCGCCCTGATCGACCGGAATATGGCGATCGTGGCGCTGGCGCCCCGGGACGGGCCGTACGATAAAGTGGTGAACAACATCAAAGAGGTGAAGGCCCGAGACGGGGTGGTGCTGGCCATCGTGACCGAGGGAGACCAGGACCTTCCCTCCCAGGTGGATGACGTCCTCTACATTCCCCAGGCGCCGGAAAACCTGGTTCCCCTGCTGGCCGCGGTGCCGCTGCAATTGCTGGCCTACCACATCGCGGTGGTTCGGGGCTGTGACGTGGACCAACCCCGCAATCTGGCCAAATCCGTCACCGTTGAGTAGTGGGGGCTTGGGGCCGATTTCCTTGCCGGCGAAAACGTGATATAAGTGAGGCCGCTTGGTTGGTAGAACTCGTCATAAGCTGTTCGATTTCTGCTTGAACTAGCGCCATACGGGTGAAATGATAAGTACCTGGAAATGAACCTATATCTGCCCGCGTCTACAACGGTGTTAAAGATGAGCACACTCCGAACAAATTAACCGGGAGTATACAGCCGAATGTATCTGAAGCTAGCGCAACCCGTGGTTCCATTTGAAAACTACCTTCCACTCATAACATCCCAGCTGGCGGACGATCTGAAGGCGGTGGCCCGTGACCTGAGCCACCTGCGAGTCGTTCACATCAACAGCACCGCCTTTGGCGGGGGCGTAGCCGAAATACTTCAGTCCCTGGTCCCACTCATGACCTCGTTGGGCATAGCCACCGAGAGGGTGGTTATCGACCCGGAGCCGGAGTTTTTCAAGGTCACGAAGCGCATTCACAACCTGCTGCAGGGAGCCGAAGGCACCCTGTCGGCCGGTGAGTTGGATACATACTTCGGGAATATTCAGCGGGTAGCTGATGAGATTAACCGGAATCAGCTGGCGGCCGACGTTTGGTTTCTCCATGACCCACAACTACTGCCGCTGGCCAGTTTGCTGCCCCGGCCGGCGGATCAGACCTGGCTCTGGGTGTGCCACATAGACCTGACCTCACCGAACCGATCGGTGCTTGATACACTCATGCCCCTGGCCCGGAACTACGACCAGGTAATCGTGTCTTTGCCCCAATACGCGCCCAAGGGGCTGGATACCCCACCGGTCAGCGTCGTGCCGCCCGCCATCGATCCTCTGACCGCGAAGAACGACCCTCTTGGCGAGTCCGAGGCCCTCAGTTTGGTCGCCGCCATGGGAATTGACCCGGACCGGCCTCTGATGACCCAGGTGTCGCGCTTCGACCCCTGGAAAGACCCCAAGGGTGTCATCGACGCCTTCCGCCTGGCCCGCCGCGACATTCCCGGACTGCAATTGGCCCTGCTGGGCCTGACGCTGGCCAACGACGACCCGGAGGCCCTGGAAGTGCTGGCCAGCGTCACGGAGCATGCCGCCGGCGACCCCGACATCCACCTATATTTCGACCCCAACGGACTGCCTTGCACCGTGGACTGTATCGTCAACGCTTTCCAGGTGGCCTCGAAAGTGATCCTTCAGAAATCTACCCGTGAGGGCTTTGGGCTGACCGTCTCCGAGGCCATGTGGAAGGGCGCGCCTGTCATCGGTGGCAACGTCGGGGGGATACGCGTCCAGATCGAGGACGGTGTCAACGGCTTCCTGGTGGACTCACCGGAGGAGTGTGGCCGTCGGGTTGTCCAGCTTATCCAAGACCCCGCCTTGCGCGCTCGGATGGGCGAAGAGGCCCGGAAGCGAGTCCGCGAGCGGTTCCTCCTGCCCCGGCTAGCGTTGGATTACCTTCGGATAGTTAGATCCCAGATCGAGAGGCCGGGCCATGGTCCAGAGCACCAATGGGCAAAGCCACAACGGCTTGGGTAGTCCCGGCAGCTTGCCCGAGGGGGCGCCGGCTGAGGCCCTGGTCCGCGCGGTCGAGCCTCGCAAGAAGGTGAACCCGGACCGGTAATCGCGGACGGTGGAGGGGCCGCCAGCCGGGGAAGAGCAGCTCCGGTTTGGTCCCAAGCGGAGGACCGCTTCGATTCCATAGGCCCCCGCTGCCTCGAGGGCGGCCGGCCCATTCCAGTGGTTTGGCCGCGCTTTGCCCACGCCTTGAGCCCCCTCGGGTGGCCCGGTTCTTGCCAAATGCCCTCCCGGCCCCCTCATCCAAGCCCCGTCGGTCTGAGCGTCCGCCGTTCTTTCCAGGTAGACCGCCCGGCTCCGCATTTTAGCCGCAAAGACCCGCGCCTCCGCATCGGCATCCCTTGCTGCCGTGGGCAAGATGGGTTAGAGTCTAATCACCGGACTGCCGGGCCGGAGGTGCCCACGCGTTTCCACCTTTGGGCCGGTCCCACGGCCCAGGCTGAGAATTGCAGGAGGCAGGAGTGCCCTTAACGACTGTCTTGATCATGGTGGACGGTCTGGACCCGCGATATCTGGAGTCCTGCCCGACGCCCCGAATCCAGGAGCTGGCCAGCCAGGGGTTCACGTTGGAGGCGAAGGCGATAATGCCCACCGTGACCAACGTGAATAACGTGTCGCTGGTGACCGCGAGCTATCCCCAGATCCACGGGATCACCACCAACTACTGGTTCAACCGGCAGAGTTCTGAGGAATTCTACATGGAGTCCGGGGATTTTATTCAGGCCGAGACCATGTTCCAGCGAGCCAGGAACCTGGGAGCCCGGTCTTTGCTGGTGACGGCCAAGGACAAGCTGCGGCGATTGCTGGGCGACGGGGCCACCCTCAGCGTGTCCTCGGAGCAGCCTCCTGATTGGGTGGTGAGCGGCGTCGGCGAGCCTCCACCCATCTACTCCCTGGAAGTCAACCAGTGGGTCATCGACGCCGGCCGGTACATTCTGTCGCAAGAGCATTACGACTTGGTGTACCTGACCACCACCGACTATGCCATGCACACCTATGCTCCTGAGCAGCCCGAGTCCTTCCGGCACCTGGCGATGCTCGACGGGGCCATCGGCAAGCTGCTGGACGGCATGCCGGAGTTCCAGATATTGATCACCGCCGACCACGGGATGTCGCCCAAGAGCCGGATGATACACCTGCCGGCGGAGCTGGCCCGGAACGGCATCCAATCCCGGGCGGTTCCCATCATCAAGGACCGGTACACGGTGCACCATTCCAACCTCGGAGGCTGCATCTACGTCTACCTGGAGGATGGGGACGTGGAACCGGCGCTGGAGGTATTGAACGGTATCGATGGGGTCGACGAGGCCTTGCCGAGGGGGGTCGCGGCGGAAAGATTCCGGCTGATGCCCGACCGGATCGGGGATATCGTGGTGCTGGGGTCCGCCGACACGGTCTTCGGCGATCCGAATGAGGTGGACCTGCCCGGTGGCCTCCGCTCCCACGGCTCACTGTACGAGCAGCGGGTGCCGGTCATCGGCTACGGCGGCGCCTTTGACGGGTTTGAGTTCAAAGAGAATAAGGACCTGGGCCGCTACGTCTTCGAGCGAGTGCTGGTTTAAGCGATCGTGCACCGGCTGGTTTGGCGTCGCCCGTTTATGCTGGAACAGAGATGAAACCGATCCAGGTTTTGGCCCCCGCCACCACGGCTAATCTGGGACCGGGCTACGATTGCCTGGGCCTTGCCCTGGACCTCTGGAACCGGTTGGAGGTGCTGGAAGGTTCGCCGGGCCCCGGCGGGCCGCTGGTGGATATTACCGGGGAAGGCGCCGGGGAACTGGCCACCGGCCCGGAAAACCTGGTCTACCGGGCCGTGGTCTTCCTCTTCCGGGAGGCTGGACGGGAGATGCCCCCGCTGCACCTGCGCTGTCACAACGAGATTCCTCTGGCCCGGGGCCTGGGCAGCAGCGCCGCTGCTATCGCCAGCGGGCTGGTGGCGGCCAACAGGCTGTGCGACGGCGCTTTTTCCTCCAACGACTTGCTGGAGATGGCCGCCACCATCGAAGGCCACCCGGACAACGTCGCCGCCGCCGTCCTCGGCGGCCTGCAACTGGTGCTTACCGAGCAAGACCAGCTCTACACCGCGGCGATAGCCGTGCCCGCGGACCTGACTGCCGTGCTGTTCATACCTGAGGTCAGAATAGCCACCTCCGACGCCCGGGCCGTGCTTCCGGAAAAGGTCACCGTGGCCGACGCCGTATACAACATGGGCCGCGCCGCCCTGCTCCTCGCGGGCCTGGCCACCAACCACCTCGAATACCTGGGAGTGGCGACCCAGGACCGGCTGCATCAACCCTACCGGCAGCCCCTGTTCCCGGCAATGAAGCTGCTTTTCAAAGCGGCGCGAGATGCGGGAGCCCTGGGAGTCTTTCTCTCCGGCAGCGGCTCCACGGTCCTCGCCTTCGCCCAGGGGCGGGAGATGACCGTGGCCTATGAAATGGCTGAAGCCGCCAGGCAAGCGGGCGTGGAAGGCCGGGTGCAGGTAACCCGGCCGACGACTCAGGGCGCCCATCTGCTGGATGGCTGAGATGGGTTGCTTCCCGGCAAACCGGACCCGGCTTTCGATGACCGTAGACCGTTCGGCGGCTGACCGCCGGTAGCTCATTGATCCAATGCTCCAGCGGGGAAAGTGCACTTGACCCTGATTGTCCAGAAATACGGCGGGTCCTCGGTGGCGGATGCCGAAAAAATAGTCAACGTGGCCCGCCGCATCGGCAAGGCCAAGAGTGAGGGCGCCGACGTGGTTGCCGTCGTTTCCGCGATGGGCGACACCACCGACGAGCTTATCCGGCTGGCCCAGACGGTCGCCAAACAACCGGACCTCCGGGAGCTGGACCTGCTCCTGTCTACCGGCGAGCTGGTATCCAGTACCCTCCTGACCATGGCCCTGCGCACCTTGGGTCTGGACGCCATCAGCTTGAGTGGTTTCCAGGCCGGGATTCACACCGACACAACCCACGGCCGGGCCCGTATCGACCGAATTGACACCGGCCGGGTCAAGACCGAGCTTAAGAAAGGCTGGGTGGTGGTGGTGGCCGGGTTTCAGGGCGTCACCGAGGACCAGGACGTAACCACCTTGGGACGGGGTGGCTCCGATACCACCGCCGTGGCCTTGGCGGCCGCCTTGAAGGCCGACCGCTGCGAGATTTACACTGATGTGGATGGCATCTACACCGCCGACCCGCGAGTGGTGCCCAAGGCCCGCAAGCTGGACGAGATCAGCTATGATGAGATGCTGGAGTTGGCCAGCTACGGGGCCAAGATGCATCCCCGGTCTATTGAGGTGGGCGCCGTTTTCAAGGTGCCCATCTACGTGGCGTCCAGCTTCGGCGACGCCGGAGGTACCCTTATTCACAGCGGAAAAGAAGAAACTCCAATGGACCAGAAGATTGAAGGAAGAATCAAGGTTACCGGGATCGCCTACCACACCAATGTGGCCAAGATCACCGTGCGCTCCGTACCGGACCAACCCGGAGTGGCCGCCGCCCTGTTCGAACCGCTGGCCCGCATGGGGGTCAGCGTCGACACCATCGTTCAAAACACTAGCGTGGAGCGGACCACCGACATCAGCTTCACGGTGAGCCGGACGGACCTGCCCAGGGCGGTGGCGGAGGTGGAGAGTGCGATGAGAAGTATCGGCGCCTCCGAGGTGATAACCGATCCCTCCTTGGCCTCGGTCAGCATCGTAGGCTCGGGAATGCAGAACACGCCGGGTTACGCCGCCAGGATGTTTCGGATCCTGGCCGACGGGAACATCAACATAGACATGATCACCACTTCCGAAATCCGGATATCCTGCATCATCAGTGAGGAGCAGACCAAACAAGCCGTGCGGCTGTTGCATCGCCACTTCAAGTTGGACGAGGGGCCATAGGGCCGAGGCCGCCTGCACATGGCTTCAGTAAGAGAATGCCCCTCACCTCGGCCCTTTCTTTCCATCGTGATCCCGGCCTACAACGAGGAGCCCCGCATCGGCGACACCTTGGAGCGGGTAATCGGGTTCCTCAATACCCGGCCGTATTCCTGGGAGGTGCTGGTGGCCGACGACGGCAGTACCGACGGCACCGGCAGGCTGGTCGGCGGCCTGGCCGAGTCGCAGCCAAATCTACACCTGATCAAGCTGGCCCACCGGGGTAAGGGGTCGGCGGTAAAAAATGCCATGCTGGCGGCTTCCGGCCAGTACCGTTTCCTGTGCGATGCGGACCTGTCGGTGCCCATCGAACAGGTGGAGCGGTTTCTTCCTCCCCAGATCGAGGGTGTCGACATCGCCATCGGCTCCAGAGAGGCGCCCGGCGCCCGGCGCATCGGCGAGCCAAACCGCAGGCGCCTCATGGGGCGGGTCTTCAACACTCTGGTCCGTGTCCTGGCGGTGCCCCGTCTGCAGGATACCCAATGCGGGTTCAAGTGCTTTCGAGGGGAGATCGCGCCGGACCTGTTCAAGCGCCAGACCATGAACGGCTTTGCTTTCGATGTGGAGATACTGTTCCTGGCCCGTAGGACGGGACTGGCGATGCAGGAAATCGCCGTGGATTGGTACTATCGGGAGCAAAGCAAGGTGCGCCCCGTCCGTGACTCCCTCCTCATGACCCTCGACCTGCTGAAGATTCGATGGCGTTACCGCTGGGGGCGTCACCGCCGGCCCGCGGCCCGGGAACGAGTGGAGTCGAATCTGCCCTGATCGCCGCCGCCGGCCCCGCTACTCCTCGCGTCTCCCGCTGCATCGGAAGGCTCGGAGGAGTCTGCTTCTTTCCCGTTACCCGGCGCTCCATACCCGAGATGGCGGGCATCGGCCCCACGCGTCCTTCAAGCTCTGGGGGAAGCCGGTTGCCCAAAGATGGATGTCTCAGGCAACCCGCCGGAGGCTGAAGGGCCGGTCCCTTTTCACGTTTCCCGGCCCGGACGCCCTGGCTCGCCATTTTCGCGGTAATGACGCTTCGTAGCCGGGAAACCGCCGGGCAGTTAGCGGCGCGGGCGACCGCGCCGGAATCAGCCCCCAATGGGCAGAAAGTGACTTTTCTCCCCAGGTCAAAGCCGGAATGACGGGAGGGAAAGGTTCTTGCATCCCACCCACGAGCGTCCGGAAGCGCGAGCCGTCCCTGGAAAATGATCGGGAAACTGCCCGGTGAAGGCTTGACCATAAGCGTGGTTTTGTTGTAACTACTAGATATAATCTTTTTTTGGTTAGGCTTGCGGACTGGGTGAAGGTGCTTTGCGAAGGAGCCTACCGCCGCCGCATCACAGCAGGCCGGGCGGCCATCCGGGCAAGAACCCGGACCTGGCAAAGCATCTCATCTGGAACGGCTTTTGGTTCCGGAGTGGTGACACCGAAAGGGGGGCATCCAGGGGGTCGCATTTAGAAGAGCCTGCCCCTACACTGGAGATGGGATGGATACGGGACTGACACAACCTACGCACGGGACCCGGCTGAAGCGTGAATTGAGCCGGGAGGCTGTCTCTCTTGCCCTGAACGGCGAGTGGGAACGCGCCACCGAGGTGAACCGGGCCATCCTGGAGCTGTTCGCCGACGACGTTGAGGCGATGAACCGGCTGGGCAAGGCGTTGATGGAGTTGGGCCGTTATGGCGAGGCCAGGGATGTGTTGGGCCGGGTGGCGCAGGTCGCACCTTACAACGCCATCGCCAAGAAGAATCTGGCCCGCCTGTCCAGCCTGGAGAGCAGCCCGGTTGCCAACCGGCAGGTCCGCAAAGCGGGCGGGGCGCCCCAACTGTTCATCGAGGAAAGCGGCAAATCGGGGACCACGGTGCTGCGCAAGATGGCCAAGGGGCCGACGGTGGCTCGCATTGCACCAAGCGACCCGGCCACTCTGGTGGTGGAAAACAACGCCGTGAACGTCCACTCCAAGCACGGAGATTATCTGGGCCAGATCGAGCCGAAGCTGGGACAGCGGCTGGCCCGGCTGATATGCGGCGGCAACAAGTACGACGCCGCCATTGTTCGAGTCAACGACCAGGGGATCGCCGTAATAATTCGCGAAACCTACCGCCACCGCAGCCTGCAAAGCGTTTGCTCCTTCCCATCCAGGACCAAAGAGGAACACCGGGTTTACCTGGGAGAGAGCCTCGTTCGCTACATCAGGGACGAGGACCTGGACGATGATGACGAGGAAGAGAGCATCATCGACGAAGAAGAGATAGAAACGGAGTGGGGCGACAACGAGTAGGCTGCCTCCGTTAACCCGTGGCGTCCAGAATCCCCGCCGGTGCGGCCCCGCCGGCCGATTTCCGGCCACGGGCCCTTCCACCTGCAAGCAGGTTCCTGCTTCAACACCCCCTCTCTGAACCAATACCCGATGCCCGTTGCCGGCGGCGCCACGAAGCACGAGAAATGGAAGGGCGCAGGTCACCGGGACTCCCTCCGAAAAACGATGAAGGGTTGACTGGGTTGGCCCAGCCTATTCGCTGCGCCTGTTCAAGGTGGAAGGGCGCGCCCAGCACCCTGTTCCCGGAGGATGTCGCCCAACAGCGGGGATAAGCGCCAGCGATCGATTGACCTCCCAACCGTCGATGTTGCCGGAGTCGGCGGAGCGAAGTTTCGGGGACACGGGGTGCGCTCAGGTTGGCCAGATCTCGCGATAGGACCAGACCGTCGCGCACCAAGACGTGCCCCAAGGGCTGGCGTTCCTTCCAGGCTGTCTCCTGGGCCTTGGCCACTTCGTCGGCGGGTATTATGCTGGCGTCCAGCAGCATCTGGGCCAGGGAGAATCTGCGGCCCCGAGCCCACTGTTCCGCCACGTCTTGCACCGTTCCCACGGCGCCCGAGTCGGCCTGCTGGGCATCCAGGAGGCTGTTTCCGTCGGTTTCGGGCCGGCCACTCTCAATGTCCATGTCGTTCCATGTCCTTCATGAGCATGTGGGCGAGGATTGCGCTGGAGCCAGGTTAACCGGCACCCCTATCCGCCGAGGGAAACGTGGAGCAGTCGCTCTTCGTCGGGTGTGGGCGGTTCCTTCGGTGTTTCCACTTGGGAGACCTCTTTCATTTGCAGGAGCGTCGGCTTCACCCGCATGGGCTCTTCGAGCCTCAGCAGGATGTCCATGCCCCCATTGCGCTGATTGGACACCAGGCGCAGCAGTTGAAATTGGGGGTTTTGCCTCAGTTCGCCCACGAAAGAAATCATTCTTCGGATGCTTCCGGTGGTTTTCACCATGAGCCGGATGTTGCCTTCGTAGACATCGATATCGGGAGGCGGCAGCGGAAAGGAAGAGGGATCGCCCGCGCCGAGGTCATCACCCGGGCTTGTATCGTCCAGAGGGACGGGTTCGGTGTCCGTGATCCTAGGGGCGGGTGGCTGGGTGGCGAATTCGGACCGCCGGAGCACGGCTTTCACCCGGGCGGCCAACTCAGTCGTGGAGAACGGTTTGGTCACGTAGTCGTCGGCTCCAGCCTCCAGCCCGCGGACCTTGTCTTCATCGCGGTCTTCGGCGGTGACCATGATGATCGGCACCACGGAAAACTCCCGGATCCGCTGACATACGGTAAATCCGTCTATGCCCGGTAGTCTGACGTCCAACAAGACCAGGTCCGCGCCCTTATCCCCAAAGGTTTGCAAGCCCTTCTCTCCGGATTGGGCGCAGATTACCTCGAACCCTTCTTCCTCCAAAACGAACTGTTCCAACCGAGGGGTCCGCGTGTCGTCTTCGACCAAGAGGATACGATGGCTCCTACGCTCGGTACTGCTGGATGCGTCGGAGGACCCCATTTGCGTCAAGTGGAAAGCCTCCCGTTGACATCTGTTGACAACATCTTACCAGGTTTGCCGTGGAGGTACATTAGCGCAAGTCGGCATCGAGTTTCATCATCGTACAAAGTTTACCCGGCGGTCCAAATGGTTGACTCACGATTGCCCCACCGTGTTTACCGACATTTGGCAGGGGAGCAGCGCCCCGGGTACCCTAATTTCACGGTGGATGGGAGTTACGTTTGCCGGGCGAAGCCGATGAAACCGGCCGGCCGCGGATGCGAAACTGGCCCCGCTGAACCTAAGTCCGGCGTGTTGAGGAGCCAGATTACGGCCGCCGGCCGGAAGTCGGGAGGCCGTAGGTATTGCTAAGTTTGGGCGATGGGCCTAGAATTACTGGTTGCTGCTTGGACGGCAAACTGATGGCAGGAGGGCAGGTGATTGAATGTACTAGGACTTCATCTCTTGTTGGAACTCAAGGAGTGCAATCCCGCACTTCTCAACGACCTCGAATACATTCGTGAGGCGTTGCTGGACACGGCTCGAGACGTGGGGGCCACGGTCGTCGGGGAGTCGTTTCACCGGTTTAGCCCCCAGGGAGTGACCGGCATTCTGGCGATAGCCGAATCTCACATATCGATCCACACGTGGCCGGAGTACTGCTACGCTGCTGCCGACATTTTCGCGTGTGGGGCCTCATTCCAACCCAAAGATGCCGCCGAGATGCTAGTCAGACGGCTGGAGTCACGGGACCCGGAAGTTGTGGAAGTCCAACGGGGGCTGCCCCTCAAGGCAGTGGCCAGCTAAACTCCGGGACCCGGCAAGGGCATGGATATATCAGGAAAATGGTTCCTTGAGACAGTATTTCCGGACCTGGCAATAATGCTCCGGGTCCGGAAAGTTCTCTATTCCGGTGAGACCGCCTATCAGAAGGTGGAAGTGCTGGAGTCGGAGATTTACGGCCGCAGCCTGGTTTTGGACGGAAAGACCCAGTCCACCGAGCGGGACGAGCACGTCTACCACGAGGCCCTGGTGCACCCGGCAATGTTGCTGCACCCGGGACCAACTTCAGTGTTCATTGGGGGTGGGGGAGAAGGGGGCACGCTGAGGGAGGTGCTGGCCCATAAATCCGTGGAGCGCGTGGCCATGCTGGACCTTGACCGGGAGGTGGTGGAGCTTTGCCGGCGCCACTTGCCGAGCCATCATCAGGGTAGCTTCGACGATCCGAGGGTGATGCTTGCCCACCAAGACGCCAGGGGATTCCTGGCCAGTTGCGACGAGACCTTCGACGTGATGATCATGGACCTGGTCGACCCCATGGAGGGAGGGCCGGCGTATCTCCTCTACACAGAGGAGTACTACCGGATCGCCAAGGCCAAGCTGAGACCGGGAGGAATTCTGGTGACCCAGTCCGGACCTGCCGGACTGCTCAGCTACCAGGAGTGCTTTACCACAATCCGCAACACTCTGGCCGGCGTCTTCAAGCACACCGCTCCGGCCCAGGTGCACATTCCAGCTTTCCAGACCCTTTGGGGTTTTACACTGGCGTCAGACACGCCGCTGGCTCTACCCACCGATGAGCAGGTAGACCGCTCGCTGGCGGAGCGGGTATCCAAAGAGCTGAAGTTCTACGACGGAGAAAGCCATCGCGGCATGTTCGCGTTGCCCAAATTTCTCCGGACCGGGTTCCGGCAGGAGACCCGGATGAACCGGGACGCCGACCCGGTGTTCATGATCTGATTCGGGCCACCCTCCCCTCGGGCGGTTCTTCCGCTACGCCGGCACGATGAAGCCGCAGGGCCCCTCATTCCGAAGACGGCGCCCAACTGTGGCCCCGATTTGCCCGGCGAAGAACTGAGGCGAAGAATTGGAATAGAGACCTGATACCCCACTAAATGGTGGGGCATCAGGTCTCTATTCTTTTGGTCTCGCGGTGACCCCCGTGAGGGGCCGGACGCCTGTGTACTGTCGTGTAAAAAGCTTTAGGCCGGCGAGACTGCGGGACATCCCCGGCCCACGATTGTCCCCGATTGCATTGGGGCCGGAATCCAGAGAACCTTCTGCCGGTTCCCGGCCTGCGGCGTGAAGATGAACCAGGTACCAAGCCGGTTATGAAACACGGCCACTTCCATTCGGCGATCAGCGTTCCAAATACTGTTCTTGGTGAGCTTGTCGAACCGTCGGCCCCGCGACCTTCGACAAGCTGTGGGTAAACGGATGATCATAACGGAAATACCCGATTCTAGGCGCTGGACTCAGCCAACCTGGCCGAATATCTAATGCTTGCCGTTGGGCTGGATCAGCACCCGGGTCGTGCCGTCGGTGTCTTTGCGCTGGGTAAGCAGGTGATGCCCCGCTTTTTCAGCCCACAAGATAACGTCGTAGATGTTAAGGGCGTCGGCCAGGATGGCTTCAACGAAGGCTCCGTGGTCGGTCTCCATCTGCCGGGTCAGCGCCGCGATTACGCCGGCGCAACTCTTGCCGCGGCCATCTATGATTACCCATCCTCCGTTGGCGCCGTTGGCGCCGTTAGCCCCGTTGGCGCCGTTGCCCGTTGACGGCCGCGCCGCGGGCTCCGCGTGGACGTTAACCTCTCCGCTCTTCCGCAGCTCCAGCTCCCGCCGGAATTCAGCGACCGCCTCCCAGTTGACGGCCATGTCCCGCTCTCCTTTGCTGCACACGGCGCCGCGCACGCCCACGATATCCGGGTTGATCCGCGCCAACTCGTCCAGGTCATCAACCTTGAGATGGCCCGACAGGGAAGTGCTCAGCCCCAACTCTTTGCCCTGCAGGACCATGTCCTTCAGGTCTGCTTCCGGAATGAAGTCGAACAGGTTCCGCCCGTCTTTGGTCAGGGTGTCGATCAAGAACCCGTCGCACTCGCCTTCCTTGGCCAGCTGGATCATCAGGTACGGGTCCAGCCCGTCGTAGAGGGGGTTGTCGGCGAACAGGGAGCCGATCAATTTGGTGTTGAAGCCCTCCATCGCCCGCCGCGCTTGCCGCAGGGTCTCCACCGCAGTGGCGTAGTCCGTTTTGCAGAAGCCGACCTTAACCGAGGTGGCGTCCAAGACCGCGGCCGCGTAGGCGGCCATTGCCACCGTGCCCGGCTGGCCGGGCACCACGCCCAGGGTCACGCTCACGTGTTTCTCGACCGGGACCTGGGCGCGCACCTGTTGCACCACCAGGGGGTGACCGGAACCGACCAGCGCTTCCTGCAGGTTTTTCACGTCGACCACGTCGGCTCCGCCCCGTTCCGCTTCCAGGGCTTCCTCGACGTTCTGGACGCTGACCATCAAGAGCATCCCGGAGAAGAAACTGTTGTTGCCGGTGAGCCAGGATACCCGGTTGTTGACCGGGGCGGCGGCTACCGGGGGTTGAGGCTTCAACGGCTCCAGCTCCCGGGCCAGGGCGGCCTTTTCCTCGGGTGCGAGGTTGGCCAGGGGGGGCCTGACCTCGCCGCCGGCCATTCCCATCAGCTCGCTCCAGTACTTCACCACGGAGACCGGCAGCGCCCCATTGTATTTGGTTACGGTCCGGGTCCACCAGGTGTCGGACAGCTCTTTGATCCGCCGCAAATGGGTTTCGTAGAACTGCTCGTCCAGGTCTCCCTTGGTGGCACGATCGATGAACTGGACGTAGTAGTTGCACTCCGGTGTGTCGAAGCGCCAGTCGGAGGTGTTGGCGAACATCACTTGCTGCTGGAACCCCAGCTCCTTGGCTTTCCAGAAGATCCACTCGTCGGGCGTGCTGATTATCGACTCTTTGCCTAGGGTCAAGTGGGCCTCGATGGACAGCTGCTGATTGAAGCTGGCTTCCTTGACCCCGACGACGTTGGGTATTTGACACACTCGTTTCAGCGCTTGTGGGCTGAGCACGATGCCGAATTGGGGAGAATTGTAGAACATGATCGCCATCGATGTGTTGTCCGCCAGCAGCCGCACGTAGTCGATGACCTGCTCCTCCGTCTTGGTCACGAAGTAAGGCGGCGCCACGATAAGCAGGTCGAAGCCCACGGCCTCGGCATGGCCGGCCAGTGCCAGCATCTCCGGAGCGGAGGTATGGGTCACGTGGGCGCCGATAGGCCATTGCCCTTTGGCCTCGTCAGCCAGAATGTCCATGACTTGGACCCGCTCATTGTGGGTGAGGCTCCAAAACTCGCCCATTCCCCAGGTGCAACCCGCGCCCCTGGTGCCCAGCTTCCGGATGTGGCGAATATTGCGCCTCATCCCTTCCTCGTCGATGGCGTTATCCGGGGTGAACGGGGTGATGAGCGTGGTCCATTGGGCCCTCAGTGTTTCCCAGGCCCAATCTTGTACCTCGCTTTTGGTGTATCTTGCCATGTATTCCTCCCTGGCGGCATGTGATGCAGGCCAGCATCGTTGACGCCGTACCTTGCTATTCTACTGTGCGGACAATAGTCCAGTCCACCATCCCCTGGGTGATGGCAGCGGCGGCCCGCCATGATCCGTTGAGCCCGGCGGGTCTGAGGGAAACGTTAATTCAAGGCGTCTCTGGCCGCAATAACCAGTAGGAGAGGCCGAACAGTCGTTGTTTGGGTGGTTAGTTTGCCGATGAATCCATGCAGAAAGGAAACGGAGCATACATGGCGTAAAGCCAAAGTTTGGCCAATGTCCGTATTGCGAGATTCATGCTGAATGCGGGCCGGCCGCCTCTCCTACTCTTCCTCCCCGTATTGCTGCTTGAGGGACTCCACCACCGCCGGATCGGCCAGGGTAGTGGTGTCGCCCAGGGCCCTTCCCTCGGCCACGTCCCGCAGCAAGCGGCGCATGATCTTCCCGCTGCGGGTCTTGGGCAGCTCGGCGGTGAAGAATATGTCGTCGGGGCGAGCCATGGGTCCGATCTTGGTGGTCACGTGCTGCTTCAACTCGGTCACCAACTCGTCGGAGGCGACGACCTTGTCCTTGACGGTGACGAAAGCGACGATGGCTTGGCCCTTGATCTCATGGGATTTGCCGATGCAGGCGGCTTCGGCCACCTTCGGGTTATCCACCAGGGCGCTCTCCACCTCCATGGTGCTGATGCGGTGGGCGGAGACGTTGATAACGTCGTCGACTCGGCCCAGCAGCCAGAAGTCTCCGTCCGTGTCCATCCTGGCCCCGTCGGCGGTGAAATAGATGTTGGGATAGCGGGACCAATACTGCTCCACGTACCGGTCCGGGTCTCCGTAGATGGTGCGCAGCATGGCGGGCCAGGGACCCTTGATGACCAGGTAGCCGCCGGCTCCGGGGCCCACCGGATTGCCGGACTCGTCCACCACTTCGGCCTCGATGCCGGGGAAGGGTTTGGTGGCGGAGCCGGGCTTTTGGGTGGTGATACCGGGAAGGGGTGTGATCAGGACCATACCGGTCTCGGTCTGCCACCAGGTGTCCACTACCGGGCAGCGCCCCTGGCCAATGTTCTGCCAGTACCAGATCCAGGCCTCGGGGTTGATGGGCTCTCCCACAGTGCCCAGAAGGCGCAGGGTGGAAAGGTCGTGTCTCTGGGGGTACTCCTCGCCCCATCGCATGAAGGTGCGGATGGCGGTGGGAGCAGTATATACGATGGTTACTCCATATTTGGCGACGATGGCCCAGAAGCGGTCCCGGTCGGGATGGTCGGGGGTGCCTTCGTACATGACCGTGGTGGCGCCGTTGGCCAGCGGGCCGTAGACTATGTAGCTGTGCCCAGTGATCCAGCCGATGTCCGCGGTGCACCAATAGGTGTCATTCTCTTTGAGGTCGAAAATCCACTTGGTGGTGGCGTAGGTGCCCAAGAGATAGCCGGCGGTGGTGTGGACGATGCCCTTGGGCTTGCCCGTGGTGCCGCTGGTGTACAGCAGGAACAGCATGTCCTCGCTTTCCATGGGTTCCGGGTCGCATTTCATGGACTGGCCGTCCACCAGGTCGTGCCACCAGATGTCCCGGCCGGGCACCATCTTGTCATCGGCGTGGCCGGTGCGGCGCAGCATCACCACCTTCTCCACGCCGGGCGTACCCTCGAGGGCCTCGTCGGCGTTCTGTTTGAGCTGGACGATGTTGCCCCGCCGGTAGCCGCCGTCGGCGGTGATCAGCACCTTGGACTCCGAGTCGTTGATCCGGTCGCGGATGGACTCGGCGCTGAAGCCGCCGAAGATCACGCTGTGGGGTGCGCCGATGCGGGCGCAGGCCAGCATGGCAATGGGCAACTCCGGAACCATGGGCATGTAGATGGTCACCCGCTCGCCCTTTTTGACGCCAAGGCTCTTCAGACCGTTGGCGAACCGGCACACCTCCCGGTACAGGTCCCAGTAGGTGTAGACCCGCCAATCTCCGGGCTCTCCCTCCCAAATCAGGGCGGCCTTGTTGCGGCGGGCGGAGGTCAGGTGCCGGTCGATACAGTTGTAGGAGACGTTGAGTTGACCGCCGTCAAACCATTTGGCGTGGGGCGGGTCCCATTCCAGAACCTGATCCCACTTGCGGATCCAGGACAGCTCCTCGGCAAACCCGGCCCAGAAGCCCTCCGGGTCCTTGCGGGCATCTTCATAAATGTTGGGGTCGGAGATATTAGCCTGGTTGCGGAACTCCTCAGGCGGTGGGAATGTGCGATTCTCCTGAAGCAGTGCCTCGATTTCGCCGCTCATTTCAACCATACCCATCCCTCCATCATTGGCGGTAGGCCCTCAGGCCACCGGCATTCGGCTGAAGACTGAACTGGCAAGTCAACCGAGACAAAGCGTCAGTCTTCCATTGGTTTCTTGCACAAGGATTCTTGCACAAGCCGGCCCTGTTGTAAACGGTTATCGTTGGCCCGGCCTTCGGTGGATCGAGCCGGGTTGATCGCCTCGGGTAACCTCGCCCTCGATACCCCCCCTGGGCCGGATAGCGTACAATCGGTAACCATGTCGACGCCGGACGGAAGTAACAACAGGGGATCCCGGCCCACTGCCGGGCGCGGATGGGGGAGTCGAATGGAGGCCGCCGCCGCCGGGTTGGGGATGTTCCTGGCGGCGTTGGACATCTCGGTGAACGTAGCTCTTCCATCCATTACCCGGGATTTCGATACCGATCTCCAGACAGTTCAGTGGATAATTGTGGCATTCATCGCCACCCGGGCCGGTCTGGTGCTGGGCGCCGGCAGCTTCGGCGATCGGTTCGGATTGCGGCCGGTTTACCTGTTCGGCGTTTTGGCGTACATGGCGGCTATGGTCCTCATCGCCTTCTCGCCCACTTTGGAGATCGTGGTGGGTTTCCGGGTGCTTCAGGCCGTGGCCACCGGCTGTCTGTTCGCCGTCTCCCCGGCTCTGGCCGCCAGGGCGTTCCCGGTCCAACGCCGGGGATTGGGAATGGGATTCACCGCGGCCAGCCAGGCCCTGGGAATGCTGACTGGAACCCTTGGGGCCGGCCTGCTGGTCGGGTGGTTCGGTTGGGAGTCGGTGTTCTTGGGACGGTTGCCCTTCGCCCTGCTGGCCCTGTTCCTGGCGGTCAGTTTCCTGAAACGGGAGGAGCGCTCAAGCTCCGGAAGGTCTTTCGACGTGGCCGGGGCGGTGACGCTGATTGCCGGGGTGCTCTGCCTGGTGGTTGCCCTGAGATTAGGGCGATCGGCGGGGTGGACCTCCCGGGAGGTGCTGGTGTTGCTGGCCTTGGCCCCGGTGTTCCTCGCCGTATTCTGGCGGGCTGAGGGGCGGGCGGTCTGGCCGGTCCTGCCGCGAGATCTGCTCCGAGTCCGGGGGGTCTTTGTCTCCGGGGCGAGCATGTTCCTGGCCCATCTGGGCGTATTCGTAATCTGGTTCATTTTCCCCTTTTACATCTCCGGCGGCCTGAGCCGGGGGCCGTTTAGCCTGGGGATTATGTTGGCGGCGATGGCGCTTTTCAACGCCGGGTTCTCCGGATTTGGCGGCTGGCTGTGCGACCGGACCGGCGCGCTACCGGTGGGAGTGACCGGACTGGCCGTCATGGCCGGCGGGCTGGCGGGTATGAGCTTTCTGGACGCCGATTCCAGCCTCCCCCAGGTGGGAGTTCGCATCGCCGTGGTCGGCATGGGGTTGGGGCTGTTCCAGTCGGCGGCCTACGCCTCGATGATGGGCAGTGTGGCCCCAGACCGGCTGGGCACCGCCTCGGCAGCCCTGTCCCTTTCCCAGGCTTTCGGGACGGTGCTGTCGGTGGCGGTCATCGGGGGTCTCTTCGCACTGATCGAAGAGCGGCACCTCTCCGATCTTGCCGGGGCTGGACTCACGCTGCCGGAGCAGGAAGGGCGGGCCTTCATCACGGCGTTCCAGGACATTTTCCGTCTGGGAGCGTCCATCGCCGCTTTGGGGTCCTTCGTGTTCTTGCTGAGCCCGCGGAAACGGGCCCGGGTCGCGCTGGAGTAGATTCCCAGGAAACCCCTTCGGAAGGAACCTGCTCCCTTGACCTCGCCTCTGGCCGTTGATAGACTTCGAGTGAGAGGGCGGTTAGCTCAGCTGGTTAGAGCACTTGCTCGACACGCAAGAGGTCACTGGTTCGAGTCCAGTACCGCCCACCACTTTTCTAGACACGCATTTCAGCTTTTTTCTAAATCTACTCAATTCCTCATTCGGTTTTCACAAGATTCTTCACAAGATTGGCTGAGTTTTGCTATTTCCCCAGGCCTTCTTACTAACCTGAAAACAATCCCCACGCGCTTAAGTGGGCGAGGTCCAAAGAAAGAGCAGTTCAGCGGCTCTCTAAGCTACGCTAAGGTGGTTACGGTTAGCTAATAGCATTCCTAGCCTCTGGTTCTGGTCAGACCTAGCTTCATTATAGATATTTAATGTCGTACTAACGTTCGCATAACCTACCATATCCGAATCCGAAACACACTTCAAATCTATCTGAGCCTTGATAGCAAAGTTGGTTAAATCGGTTATACAGTAGTGCCGAAAGTCATTCGGCCAGATGCCCGGATATCCCAGCTTCAGCATTAAAGGCTTGAACACTCTACCCCTGAATGTGCTGCCGTTTACAGCGGTTCCCTTTCTAGTCCCATAAAGATAACCGGTTCTGGCATCTTGCGGGATTCTCTCTAGCAATTCCGTTATGGCCTGATGAAGATGCACTGACCTGATCCCCGCCTTCGTTTTAGGAGCGGTTACTATCTGGTTGGAACCGTTCTCAAATTTAGTTCCAACCATAGCTTTCTTACCAACGTCGGTCTTAGAACTAGTTACCTAGATAGTACTTGAAGGGATGTTGATATCGTCCCATGCCCGGGCTAATGCTTCATTGAACCTCATACCTGTATATGCCCAAAGCAGGAAAGTGATTTCGTAATGCTTATCTTTAACCTCGTTTAGGACCTCACTAATCACCTGTTCAGTGACTTCAAATTCTCTAACAGGCCTCATATCTTTATGGTTGGCTATCCAAACCTGGACCATGTCTAAAGTACGTGGTGAGATTGGAATCTCCCTAATGTACTGGCTTCTAACAGCCCATTTGAGGAAAGCCTGAAATACCTTATAGGTATGCTCTAAAATCGAACTCCTGATATTTGTTAAGGGCGGAGTAAAAGTGTACCAGTGGGGTGTCGATGACATACGATTAGGTCAGTAGCTAACGGTCGAGGGAAAATGTCAGTCATGGAAGGACTGACGTTGACCCAAAGAGAACAAGCGAGGTTAGGAGTTTTGAATCGGGTGTTACAGGGGTTTATGGGGGTAGGCGA
>JASMCQ010000037.1 GCA_030753265.1 Dehalococcoidia bacterium | reverse complement strand
GTTCGCCCTGAGCTTGTCGAAGGGTGCCGGGCGGTGGTTCGACAAGCGCACCACGAACGGTATTTGTAACGCACACCATCGGCGAGAAGTAATGGGGTGTCCCTTATGCTCTCGACGCCAGCTCTACCTCCACCAGGGGGCTGCAGGCTGCCCATGCATCCAGGTCCCTGGCGGCCTCCAGCTTGCGGTGGATCTTGGCAAATATTTCCCGGCGCTGGGCGTCGTCCAATATTGGCCTGGCAGTGGCGGAGAGGCCGGCCCGGACGCTCTCCTTGAGGTGGAAAGTGAACTCAGGGTGGGCCAGCAGGTTCGCATACCAGTCCCGGCGGCCCGGCGTGCCGGTG
Source organism: Dehalococcoidia bacterium (assembly GCA_030753265.1). Next base: position 14,488 of record JASMCQ010000037.1, on the reverse strand, counting down.
ATATACAGCCTCCCCTCGACGTTGTGGAACCAGATCTCCGTGAGGCGAGGCTGTCCCGTCTTCCTCCCCGTCGTGGTGATGTCGATGGTGCGGTCCCGCGCGAGGGCCCGAGCGATGTCATCTTTCAATGTCTAACCTCGCGTCTAACCCCGTGTCTAACCCCGGGCCGGCAGGTACTGGTTGAACCAGTCCAGGGTTGCGGCCATCACCTGGCCGAAGGCCGGCTCCTGGTATACCTCGTAGTGGCCGTAGCCTTTCAGGATCACCAGCTTCTTGGGCTCCTTGGCGTGGGCGTAGAGTTGTTCCGACTCCTCGGGCAGGACCAGCCGGTCGTTGTCGGAGGTGATGAAGAGGATGGGCCGGGGCGACACTTTGTCGACGATCCACTCGGGGTTGAAGCCCATGGTGTCGTCCACGTACTCCAGGGGTATGGTGCCGACCGCCGCCGGGTTGTTGCGCCGTGCGGCTTCGGCCAGCCGGGCCGACTGCCGGTCGGGCAGCAGTATCTCGGCGCGTTCCATCGGTTCCGAGGCCCCCGTCGTCGCCCTTTTCTCCCGATCGGCCTTGGAGCGCTCCAGCAGGTCGAACCATTCGTCGACCCGCCGGACCCGGCTCATCCATCGAGCCCCGTTTCCGATGCCGACAACGCTCACGATGCACTTGGCCCGCTGGTCCACCGCGCCGACCCAGGAAACCGTGGCCCCTCCGTAGCTGGTGCCGTAGAGACCGATTCTATCGGGGTCCACCTCCGGCTGAAGGCCGAGGAAGGTGATAGCGGCCTGCACGTCGATTACCCGGCTGTAGGGGACGAGGCGGCTGCGGGCCCCCTCGCTGTCACCCCAGCCCTTGTAGTCGAAGACCATGGCCACATAGCCGGCCGCATTGAGGGCCGCGGCGTTATCCGGCAGATAGAGGTCTTTGACGCCGGTATACCCGTGGCATAGCACGACCGCCGCGCGCCGCTCTCCCCGGGGCAAGCCCTCCGGGGTGAACACGTCACCCTGAAGCTTGAACCCCTCGCTGTAGAATTCGACCGCGCGCTTCACTTTCAGGCCTCCCTTCGCCGGGGTTGGTGCGGATCGGATTTACTCCTCCGCGTTCATGCCGGCCGCGTAGAAGTCCGCCTCCTCGGTGTCACTGAACCGGCCGGGCGAGAAGGTCTCAATCTCCTCGGGCACCTGGGTGCAGCCATTCTGGATGTACTCGGCCACGTTCTTGCCGGTGATGGGGCCCAGGTGGATCCCCTTGGTGCCGTGGCCGGTGGCCAGCACTACCCCTTGCCAGCCGGGCACCGGGCCGATGATGGGCAATTGGTCGGGGCTCAAGGGCCGGGAGCCCGCTAGCTGTTGGACCAGCTCGGCCCCTTCCAGCGCCGGGAACACGTCGATGGCTCGCTGGAGCAGCTCTACTTTGGCGGTCTCGCTGGGGACCCGGTCGAACTCTTCGCCAAGGAACCATTCCTTCTGGTCGTAGTCCCGGCCGCCGGTACTGCCCACGCTTAGCAGACCGTCCATCCGGCTGATCATGTGTCCTCGTTTTGGCGAGCTGATCAGCACCGGCAAGGGGTCTCCGGCGTAGCGGAGCATCAGGCGTTCCCCCTTCAGGGGGCGTACCGGGACCGTGAAATTCAGTTCCTTGCTGAACCGGGAACTCCACGCTCCCGCCGCCAGCACCACGGTGCCGCAAGACACCTCTCCGGCTGCCGTGCGGACACCCGTCACGCGGCCGTCCTGGGTCAACAGGCCGGTCGTCTCCCGGAGTTGGATCTGGGCGCCCTTCTGTTCCGCGGCTTGGGCCAGGGCCAGGGTCAGACGGTAGCTGTCCAACTGGATCGATTCCTCTTCGTAGACTGCTCCCCGGAGGCTAGGCGTTAGCCGGGGCTCTATCTGGTGCACGTCCTTCTCGTCGATCCATTTTACGGGCACGTATTTCCCTTGCCAGACCATGAGGTCCTTGAGGAGCTTCTCCTCCTCCTCATCTAGGGCAAGCCGCAGGGCGGGACGGTGCTGGCATAGCAAGTCCATCCCCGTCTCCTCTTCCAGGCTGCGCACCAGGTCGGGGAACAGGTGATAGCCGGCCATGCCGAGCTGAAAGGGGGGTCCTTCCGAAAACTCCATGCCCAACATCAGGAGGGAGCCCGTGGCATGAAATGAGGCCCCGCTGCCAATGGCCTCGCGCTCGACGATAATCACCTTGGCGCCTTGCTGGGCCAGATAGTAGGCCACCGAGCAGCCGATCACACCGGCTCCGACTACTGCTACGTCCGCGGTTTCTGCCATGCGCTTCCTTCCTTTTCGCCGTTGATTTCCCAGATTATGCGTCCGCAACCGGAGGCTGTCAAACGAGCCCTGCTTTGAGGGGTCAGCCTAGAAGCTCAAGCCCGGTCAACTCCGCGCTTATCCGCCACAGCCGTCCAGCGGCGGTGGCGTCGCGGGATGCCTGGGACGATGGGACCGCTTTCTTTTCCACGAAATACTTTCCGGTGACGCCCGCCACGTCGGGCGAAGACGCCAGATAGACTATCGTTTCCGCACCCGCCGCGACGCCCCTGCCGGCCACTCGAAGGCCGAGATTCATCAGGCGGCCGGCCGGGCCGTTGTTGGCCAGCAGGTTGGTCGCGACCAGGCCGGGATGGGCGGCATTGGTGGTAACCCCCGTCCCTTCCAGCCGCCGGGCCAGTTCGAAGGTGAAAAGCAGGTTGGCCAGCTTGGATCGCCCGTAGGCGCGCCATCCCCGGTACCGGTGCGCTCCCTGGAGGTCTTCGAAGTGGATGCTCGCCTGCTGGTGAGCGCTGGAGGAGACGTTGATCACGCGGGAGGGATTGCCGGATATCAGGGAGTCCAACAACAGGTTCGTCAACAGGAAGTAGCTCAGATGGTTGAGGGCGAAGGTCATCTCGATGCCGTCGACGCTCTGCCGGCGGGACAGCACGATGGCCCCGGCGTTGTTGACCAGGACGTCCAGCCGCTGGTAACGGCTCTTGAAGTCTTCGGCAAGCTGCCAGACCTGCCCCTGGGACGACAGGTCGGCCAGCAGGAACTCGACCGACGGGTTGCCGGTCTGCCGCCGGATTTGCTGAACGGTGGCCGCGCTTTTCTCCGGGTTGCGCCCCGCCACAACCACCGTGGCCCCCCGGCGGGCGAACTCCCGCGCCGCCGCCTTGCCGATGCCCGATGTTGCGCCGGTGACCAGGCAGGTCTTGCCTCTCATGAGCGCTCCGTAACCATTCCTGATTGCCACCCCAGTATAACCCGGAGAGTTGCTGCGGCGCTGCCTGGCGAGGCGCCATGGACTTCGCCCGCGCCTGCGCCTACAATGCGGGTCGGACCATACTCGATTACGGAGGGCCACCATGGCGACACCGGAAGTGACGTTTGGCTGCAATCTCGGTGTGGAAGATTACTGGGACGTGGCGGAGTTCGCCCGGCGGGCCGAGGAGCTGGGTTTCGACCGGGTAACCACGGGCGAGCACCTCATGGACGGCAACCCTCCCCGGCCCACCTACCTCACGATTCCGGCCATGGCCGCCGCCGCCGGCGCTACCCGCAAAGTGCGGGTCATGACCGGGATCGTCATCGTGCCCCTGTACCACCCGGTCATGCTGGCTAAAGAACTGGCGGTCTTGGACGTGATCTCCGGCGGCCGGCTCGACTTCGGCATCGGCATCAGCGGTCAGCGGGGAACGGAGGCGGAGTTCGGCGCCATGGGTGTCTCGATACGCACCCGGGGCCGCCGGACCGACGAGATGTTGGAGGTCATGAAGCGGCTCTGGACGGAAGAAAAGGTCGCCCATCACGGGCGGTTCTTCGACTTCGACGACGTGACCTTGGTGCCAAGGCCCGCCCAGCAGCCCTACCCTCCCATCTGGGTGTCGGGGCGCAGCGACGCGGCCATGCGGCGCGCCGCGCTCCAGGGTGACGGATGGTATCCCTACCTCTTTACAGTGCGCCGCCTGAAGCAAAGCAACGAAACGGTCCGCAATTTTGCCGCCGAGGCGGGACGGGACCTGACGGGCTTTCACTGGGGGTTTAACCAGCCGACGGCCATCAGCGACGACCCGAAGGAGGCCCTGGCCGTGGCCGTGGCCAACGTGGGGGAGAGGTACGTGACGCCGGAGCGGAACGCCGAATCCATTGCCCAGGCACTATGCCTGTCCGGCACACCCCGGGACTGCGTGAAGGGCGTCGAGGATCGAATCGAAGCCGGCGTCCGGGATTTCAACATGAAATTCTTGGCTTCGGACGCCCAGGGGATGTACAACCAGATGGAGATGTTCTCTCGGCAGGTGATACCTCACTTCCGTTCCTGAGCCGGGTCCGAGGCCGGTGTCCCGGGTCTCCGCGCCGCAGTCAGGTCCATGGTTGGCCGGTGGACGGCTCCAGTCGCAGGCGCCCAGGCCCGGATATGGCCGTTACAATCATCCGTTCACTGGAGCCTGTCGAAGAGCGCGGGGCCGGTGGTTCGACAAGCTCACCACGAGCGGTCTCGGCAACGCTGAGTCACGAGATACTAGCCTGGATGATCTCCCGCGTCACCCGCCACGGCCGTCTTTCCGGCGAAGGCCGGAACCCAGAGAAGCGTGGAGTGGACCCCGGCCTTCGCTGGGTGGCGGATTGGGTACCGGGCCAGTTACGAGATACTAGCCTAGATGATTTCCCGCGTCGCCCCCACGACCGTCTTTCCGGCGAAGGCCGGAACCCAGAGAAGCGCGGACTGGACCCCGGCCTTCGCCGGGGTGACGGACTGGGTACCGAGCCGGGTACGAGCTACTAGCCCAGGTGTTCTCCCGCGTCACCGCCACGGCCGTCTTTCCGGCGAAGACCGGAACCCAGAGAAGCGTGGAGTGGACCCCGGCCTTCGCCGGGGTGACGGATTGGATACCGGGCCAGTTACGGGATACTAGCCTGGATAATCTCCTGCGTCACCCTCCGCGGCCGTCTTTCCGGCGAAGGCCGGAACCCAGGTAAGCGTGGACTGGATCCCGGCCTTCGCCGGGGTGACGGATTGGGTATCGAGCCGGTTACGAGATACTCGTCTAGATGATTTCCCGCGTCACCGACTTGGTGGTGCCCCCGAAGGTGGGCACCCACGAGGAATGCTTGCCGGGGCCGCCCATGACCATGATGAGCAGCTCGTCGGGGTCACCCACCATGGGCACCGGTCCGTCGGGGATGCTCCCGAAACGCTCGATCATCAAGTCGTGGCTGAACCGCTCCAGGGGGATCAGGGCGTGTTCATGCAGCCATTGCCGGACCTCCCGCTTGCCGAAGCCGTCCTTGGCGATGGTCGCGGCATGCTCCGGTCCCAGGACGAGCAGGGTTTCGCCGCCGGTGTAGGCGTTGTTGGCCCCGGACACGGCCATCGCCCCCGCCACGATGGTGAGGATTTCAGGGGCGGTGCGCCCGGTGTGGTCGTTGATGTTGTGAGGCGGCTCGGCGGCCAGGACGGTCACCGTGCTTTGGTCCGGCCGGAAGCCCCGTTCCAAGTGGAGCGGCTCCCAGGGGTTCTCCTCCTCGTTCTCCGCCACGCAATAACCATACTTGGAGGGTGCCCCTTGGGTGGACATGTCCCCTATTCCCGGGTAGCCTCCCCCGATGTTGAACAGCACCAGGCGCACGGCCCGGCCGATGGTCGCGTTGGCCCGCCAGCCGGGGCCATAGGCGCCCGAAGAGTGGTGAAATCCCAGAGCTTTCCGAATGGGACCGTTGACGATTATGAGGGGGGCGCACGGATGGGTCGTGGCCTGGGCGCCGTACAGGTTGAAGACGGGGTCGGTGATGGCGTCGACGGCGGCCACCACGACGGGCAGGTACTCCGGCAGGCATCCCGCCATCACGGCGTTGACCGCAAGCCTCTCGATGGTGGCCGCGCCGAAATTGGGGGGAATCTCGCCCACTATGTGGTCCTGGGGAAGGCTGGTCCCCGCCATCATCGCCTCCACCCGCTCCGGGGTGGGCGGCACCACCGGCAGGCCGTCGCTCCACCCCCGGTCCAGGTAGAGCTGCTGCACCGCCTCGAACTCGTCGGCAACCTCGATACGCTCCGAATTTAGCTGGGCCACGTGACACCTCCGCAGAGAGAGTCCTGAAGCTTGGCTGGAGCATGCCAACTCCACAACAGCTTTCAGGGTAAGAGTGTGCTAAACCAGTTGGCCGGGCAACCAAGTCGGCTTTGCCGTGGCGAGACGGCGGCCCGGTTTCGATGTTTGACCGGGTACGCCGCCCGTAGGTCCCCGGCGGGGCGCAGGCACAACGCCCGCCCGCGAGTCAAACGGTCAGGAACCGTTGGCGCTTCGGCCGGAAGGGGGCAAAGGTGAAACCTCGGGCCGGAGGCCCGAGGCCTAATTCCTAGTGGTTGGATAAACCTTCGACCACCTGGTCTAGTAGAAGGTCGGCCTTGGCCTTCACCGCGTCGGCCTGCAGACCGCCAAAGGGGTGTACGGCGATGGCCATGGGCAACTCGGGTATGCCCAGGGAGCGTCGCTCGACCTCTCCCAGGACCCTGAAGCGGTCGGTGCACACCGTGATCGTCGGGATGCCGCGCTGCTCCAGCTCGATGGCGTCGTGGATACTCCACGACGTGCAGGAGCCTCAATCCCCCAGGCCCAGGATCACCGCGTCGACATTGGATGCCAGCTCGTCGTACACCTGCACCTCGGCGGGAATGGAAGCGTGAGGCTTCTGGCGGTGCATGGTGTCGGCAATCTCGTACTTCTCCCGCAACAGCTCCTCCAGCCGCTGGAAGAGGGTGTCGCCGTTGGGCTTGTGGTTCCAGAGGAAACCGATCTTACGGCCGCCCAGACCGTCCAGAAGTTGCGCCTTGGGATGACGCAGGTCCCGGATGGGAGCAGTCGGATCGAGAACGACAATGGTGCTCGTGGCCATAGATTCAACTCCTGAAGCCCCGTCACGGGGCTGAGTAGTATGTTTTGCAGCCTAAGCTGTCAGTCATCCGCTGTCAAGCTTACCGGCGGGACCTCACGGACCCGCGCCGATGTTTGTGCACTCTTACGGGGAGGCGGTCCAACCCGTGGAAAGGGCGCGAACCGCCGCCTCGCTAGATGATTTCTCGCGTTACCGACTTGGTGGTGCCGCCGAAGGTGGGCACCCACGAGGAATGCCTGCCGGGGCCGCCCAAGACGATGATGAGCAGCTCGTCGGGGATGCGCACCATGGACACCGGTTCAGCGGGGATGGTCTCGAAGCGATCCTCCATCAGGACTTGGCTGTACCGCTCCAGGGGGATCAGGGCGTGTTCATGCAGCCATTGCCGGATCTCCCGTTTGCCGAAGCCGTCCTTGGAGATGGTTATAGCATGCTCCGGCCCCAGGGCGAGCAGGGTTTCCCCGCCGTTGTAGGCGTTGTTGGCCCCGGTAACCGCCATCGCGCCCGCCACGACGGTCAGGGTTTCCTCGGCGGTGCGCCCGGCGGGGTCGTGGACGTTGTGGGGCGGCTCGCCGGCCATTACCGTTACCGTGCTCTGGTCCGGCCGGAAGCCCCGTTCCACGTGCAGCGGCTCCCAGGGGTTTTCCTCCTCGTTCTCAGCCACGCAATAGCCATACTTGGAGGGCGCACCCTGGGTGGACATATCCCCCACCCCCGGATAGCCTCCTCCTATATTGAACAGAACTAGACGCACGGCCCGGCCGATAGTCGCGTTGGGCCGCCAACCGGGACCGTAGGCGCCCGAAGAGTGGTGGAAGCCCAAAGCTTTTCGGATGGGACCGTTAACGATGAGGAGGGGGGCGCACGGGTGGGTCGTGGCTTGAGTGCCGTAGAGGTTGTAGACCGGGTCGCAGATGGCGTCGATGGCGGCCACCAGGACCGGCAGGTACTCCGGCAGACATCCCGCCATCACGGCGTTGACCGCGAGCTTCTCGATGGTTGCCGCGCCGTAGTTTGGCGGGACCTCGGCCACTATGTGGTCCGGGGGAAGGCTGGTCCCCGCTATCATGGCCTCTACCCGCTCGGGGGTAGGAGGGATAACCGGCAGGCCGTCGCCCCAACCTCGCTCCAGGTAGAGACGTTGAACCGCCTCTAAATCGTCATCAACCTCGATGTGCTGTGAGATAGACTGGGACACGTGACACCTCCACAGTGATGGTCGTGATACATACCTGGAGCACGTCCGCTCCCCGGCAGCATTCAGGATCGCAGTGTGCTGCATCAGATGGCCGGGCGGTCAAGCCGGTGGGGCTATGACCTGGCGCCGGCCCCCGGCGAAGGGCATGCAAGAGTCTGCCAGCATTTCAGATGGCCGGAAACCCGTTCGCTCTTCGCTCGTTTGCCGTTCGCCCGTTTGCAGTTTGGACGAAGAAGGGGACAAAGGCGAAGCCCCGGGCTTCTTGCCCGAGGCTTCGCTTGCTAGTGGGTGGTTAACCCTTCGACCACCTGCTCCAGCAGAAGCTCGGCCTTGGTCTCCACTGTGCCGACTGTTTGGCCGCTAAAGGGATGCTGGGCAATGGCCATGGGTAGCTCTCGCATGCCCAGGGAGCGCCGCTCAACCTCTCCCAGAAGCCTGAAACGGTCGGTGCATACTGTGATGGTCGGGACGCCGCGCTGCTCCAGTTCGATGGCGTCGTGGATACTCCACGACGTGCAAGCGCCTCAATCACCCAGGCCGAGGATCACCGCGTCGGCCATGGTTGCCAGGTCGTCATACACTTGAACGTCGGCAGGGATGGAAGCGTCAGGCTTGTGGCGGTGCACGGCGCCCGAGATCTCGTACTTCTGGCGCAGCAACTCCTCCAGCCGGTTGAAAAGGATGTCACCGTTGGCCTTATTGTTCCAAAGGAACCCGATCTTGCGGCCGCCCAGGCTGGCCAGACGTGGCGCCTGGGGATGGTTCAGGTCCCTGGGGACGGCGGTGGGGTCGTGGACGAAAATGGTGTTGGTGGCCATTGGTTCAACTCCTGATGCTCATTCGCGGAGCCAAATAATATGTTTCGCAGCCTACGGCGTGAGTCATCCTCTGTCAAGACTTGGGAAGCTTCCAGTGTTCGTGACAATCCCGCGAAAGAATTGGGCCGCCGAGGCCCCTGGAAGGGGTTTGAGCAAGGTAAACTTGTGGCCGAGGGACCAAGACCGGGCCGCCCCGAGAGTGTAGAATGTTGCCTACCATGCCGCGCCGACCCAAGGAGCAGTAGCATGCATTGGCCGTTGGTCACTAAAATCCCCGCATCAATCCTGTTATTGGCAGGGATAGAGTGCAGCGGTTCGGGGGCGACTCCGCCTACTCCCAATATCGGGCAGACGATAGACGTTGCGGTTAGAGCGACGGTAGAGGCGATACCCACGGCTACCATTGTACCTGCGCCCACCTTGGCCCCCACGCCCACGTTGGTCCCCACGGCGACCATCGAACCACCGCCTGGATATGAGCTATTCGATGAGGCCAGGCCGGGCGTCTACGGGCTTTTGCATTCCAACGTGGAATCCATAATTTGGCGGACGGACACGTACACCAGCTTCTACCTCGACCGTTTTGAAACCGCTACCCAAGCCATCGTTGAGCTACTGTCGGTCAGTTTCCAAGACGGAACGGTTTGTAAGGACGGACAGTTGTTTCCTGCCCAGTGATTCACCGGGATTCTGTCTCGGATGCACCACGGCTCGACCGTGAATCAAGTCCTGCCGTAAGGTGCGCGGTCAGAAGGATCAAAGACTGCCAACCGAGACGAACCGAAGGAGGCTCCATGAACTACGAAGCCCTGCACCTGGAGAAGAACGGCCTCATTGCTATCCTCACTCTGAACCGGCCGGAAAAGCTGAACGCCCTCAGCCGGCAGCTAACCCTTGAGTTTCATACCGCGCTGGACGAGGTGGCCAGGGAGTTCCCCGATATCCGAGTGCTGATAATCACGGGGGAGGGACGCGGCTTCTGCTCCGGCGCCGACGTGGGCGACCAGGCCGAGGCCCTGTCCGGGTCACAGAATCAGGGGTCCCCAAAATACGATACGGAGGCGGCCTTCAACGAGAGTATCTTGGCTCTGGCCCCTCACGTTCCGCAACTGCCGCAGCCGGTCATTGCGGCGGTCAACGGCGTGGCGGCGGGCGCCGGACTATCCATAGCCCTGGCCAGTGACATTCGCGTCGCCTCAGACAAGGCCCGATTTTCCTGCATCTTCGTCAAGCGCTCCCTGGTCCCCGACAACGGCGCCTCTTACATCCTGCCTGCCCTGGTTGGGATGGGGGTAGCCGCGGAGATGGCCCTCACCGGCCGGGTCTACGACGCTCAGTGGGCTCAACAGGTGGGCCTGGTGAACACGGTGGTCCCGGCGGACCAGTTGATGGACCAAGCCAAATCCCTGGCGGAGGAGATCGCCTCCAACCCGCCCCTGGCGGTCCGGGCCACCAAGCAACTCATTACCAGCCAAGTCCCGGACCTCTATCGCGTCGCCCGAGTCGAGTACGAAGCCAACGAACCGTTCCGGTACGGCGAGGACCGGCGTGAGGCAGTTCTTTCCTTCCTGGAGAAGCGCCAGCCCGTTTATAAGGGAAGGTAGGAGCCGGGGGTTGAAAAGGTAATCCCCTTCTGAACAAGTGGCTAGACCTATTCAAGTTCCGCGTCATCCAGGGGATCAGCTTCACATCCCCCTTTATAAAGGCAATAACATACTTGACACATCCTTTGAACTGTGCTAGACTGAGCGTAGTTAAAGGAGAGTCGCAATGAACGCACCAACCACATTGATGGAAGCAACCCGATACTTCGCAGACCCCGATGTTTGCCTCGAATACATGGTCAACATCCGGTGGCCCAAGGGAGTCGTAGCCTGCCCCACATGTGGTCGGGACGATGCCAATTTTCTCGCAGCCCGCCGGGTGTGGCAATGCAAGAGCAAGCACGCCAAACGGCAGTTCTCCGTCAAGGTTGGGACCATCTTCGAGGATAGCCCGATCAGCCTGGACAAGTGGTTGGTATCCGTCTGGATGATAGCCAACGCCAAGAACGGCATCAGCTCCTACGAGATTGCAAGAGGCATCGGCGTCACCCAAAAGAGCGCGTGGTTCATGATGCACCGGATTCGGTTGGCCCTCCAAACCGGCGACTGGCATGGCATGAAGGGCGAAGTCGAAGTGGACGAAACTTTCATTGGCGGCAAGGCCCGGAACATGCACAAGTCCAAGCGCCAAGCCATCATTAAGGGTCGCGGGACCGTCTCCAAAACCGTAGTCTTGGGGTTGATGCAACGGGGCGACGCCAACGCCAACAGTACCGTCCAGGCTGAGATCGTCTCGAACACCAAGCGCAGGATTCTCTCTCCCGCCGTTCGCAGCCACGTTGTTCCAGGGTCCACCGTTTACACCGACGCCCTCAGTTCCTACGCCGGCCTTGACGTGGACTACATCCACCAAGTGATTGACCACGCCCAGGCTTATGTGGATGGCAAGGTACACACCAACGGTATCGAGAACTTCTGGAGCCTCTTGAAGCGGGCCATCAAGGGAACTTACGTCAGCGTGGAACCCTTCCATCTGTTCCGGTATCTTGACGAAGAATCCTTCCGGTTCAACAACCGCAAAGACAACGATGCTGGCCGGTTCCACGACGCCGCCAAGGGCATCGCAGGGAAGCGCCTCACCTACAAGAAGTTGGTGGGGCAAACGGCGTAGCCGTAAACGAGGGAGGCACAAGAATGCCGAAAGACCACCCGCCACCAAAGCCAGAGACCGAGACGCCGTTTGAGCGGTTCCATCGGTTGATGCAGAAGATTGTGTCTGCGAAGAAACCCAAACCTGAGACACCGCCATCAAGGGGGTTAACTTCATAACGGTTTCTCCGCTACCCTCGTGGACAGGGTTTGCATGAAACTGCGGGTGTTTTCAAAGATTTGTACGGCCTTGGACTCTGTGTACACATGCCCTGCGTGGGCCGTGCGGTTACGCCAAGCGTCTTTGACGTTAAACAGATGGGCCGCCACATCAGAGTAGAACTGTTGATCGGTTTTTTCGTCTGGTGTTCCGTGGGGTAGTGCCCGCACAGCTTTCTCAATTTGCTCAATGGCGTTGTTCCAGTTCTCTTGGATGTTTGGAACACTGAGATTGTCAGCAAGCGCATACATCCCGAGTTCTAGTACCCGCATGAGATGAAATACACAAGCAGTGCTACGGTCAAAGGCGATACATTGCGCAGCCTCCTCAATGTCATCTGTGGCGCGCGAGAACGCCCGTGCCACCACTTCGCCAAATTGATCAGGTGTGGTGGCGAAATGAACCTTTTCCGGTTCCAAGAGGAAAATAACATCGCGTCCATTTCATCCGTGAGCGCTTGGGTCATATACACAGATGCATTAAGTAGAGATTCATTTGTTGCATCAACTTGATCGAGAATATCTTTCAGCCGCTTTGCTGCGACGGCGGTCACCCGCATACCAAGTCGTTGACTTTGATTCACAACCCACTGAGTGTCGTCTGCGAACTCTATTCTGTCGCTGTCCCTGAGAGATTGGTTAGAGCGCAACAGGGTCCGTAATTGTCCCAGGCGGTTTGAGAAATTAGCATAGCCTTGCGGGTCAAACTTCTTCAACAGCTCCTCCAGGGTGACGCATCCACTAATCATGAAGCATCCCCCCTGGATGAGTCAAATATGTTATTGCCTTTACAAAGGGGGTGTATTGACCGGAGACCAACGGTCCCCAATCAACCATACGGGAGGGCCTTCATGGGACCAAGAGAATTTCGGGTGTGGGCCATGGGATGCTCCCACGTGGGGGCAGACATTCGCCACGGGAGAGAGAGCCTGGCCGAGCCGATACGCCACTCCGAGCAAGGCGGCGATGAGGGTGGGCCCGCGTTTGAGTGGGACATCGCGCTGAATCTGGGCGATTTTTCAGCCACCCAAACAACCCTGGACGACGCCGAAGGCCGGGAGGTGGTTCGCCAATTCGGGGCCCTACAAAAGCACCGGCGAGAGGATGTCTACACCCTGGCCGGCAATCATGACGCTACCCATCATGGTGAGGCGACCCAGTGGTGGTTCCGAAAGTGGATCGACCCCACCGGCGAGAGTACCCAGCATTCCGGGGTGGATCGATCCAGGATGCCCTACCCGGTAGAGGGCTCATGGGAACGGTATTCCTTTCGAACGGGCAACCTGCTGTTTTTGATGATGAGCGACCGCAACGATTTCGAGCCACCGGTGGGCCGCGGCGAATGGGGAGGCTACCCGGCAGGGGCCGTGACGAGCGAAACCTTTCAGTGGTGGCGGAGTCTGGTCGAGAAGCACCCGGACCAAATCATCATCTCGGCGCACCATCATATGCTCAAAGCAACTACGGTCGCCTCCGGCCCTTGGGAGGGACACACCAAGGATGAAAGCGGCAATTGGGAGTCTTCCTACCACGGCTACTTCCCGGACGGCGGGCCGGAAGGCGCGTCCTATCTCTACTTCCTGGACGATAAGCCCGACGCCCAGGTTTTCGAGAGTTACCTAGCCGGCCATCCCGGAGCCGTGGATTTGTGGCTTGGCGGCCACACCCACGCCACCCCCGACGACCGCCACGGCGGGCGGTCCCACATCGAGCGGAAGTGGGACGTTAACTTCATTAACGTTTCGGCTTTGACCCTGCACCATGGTTCCAATCGCTTCCGCCTGGAAGGAATCTTGCCATTGTGTCCCATGAGCCGGCTGCTAACCTTCACCGAAGGCAGTGACGAGGTTCGGGTACGGTGCTATCTCCACACCTCGACCTATGCTCCTCAAGGGTGGTACGCCCCGGCAGATCGGACCGTGCGTCTGGGCAAGCCTTTCCAAGCCTAGCGTTGACCGGCCGGCAAGAGGGGGAAGGGGGTAGTCAGGGGAGAGACACCTTGCGATGTCGGCCCGAGGGCAAGCTTCGATTCCGCTTCAGCCAAGCTGTGTCAGCGCCTAAACTTGGCGGAGGGAGTGGGATTCGAACCCACGATACAGTCACCCGTATAGCGGTTTTCAAGACCGCCGCCTTCGTCCACTCGGCCATCCCTCCGTGCTGATTATTGTATCTGAAGTTACCCTATTGTGACCGCCTCGGCGTCGCAACTTCCTCGAATTGGCAACATTTTGGCAACATCGAGGTTACCGGGCTGCTATTCATTCATGCCTAGAATCAGCCAGTAACTTAGAGAACTTTTGTGCCGCTTCTTCCTGTATGCCGGGTAAAAGATGGGCATACACATCCATGGTGATGCTGATGCTGGCATGACCAAGGCGTTCAGAAATTGATTTGGGACTGGCCCCGGCTTTGAGCATCAGGGAAGCGTGGGTGTGCCGTAAATCATGTAGCCGGATTCCGCTAAACCCAGCTTCCTTCGCGGTTCTCGCAAACTCTTTGGTGACTTTCTCGGGGTCCAACGGACTGCCGTCGCCTTTGGTGAACACAAATCCAGCGTCGTGCCATGCCGGGCCAACGGATAGCCGTTGCACCTGTTGGCAACCAGCACAAATGGGGCAGTTTGGGACCCGAGAGATCAGAGGTGTGGAAGAGCTTGGGTGAGCTGCCTGAGGGTCC
>JASMCQ010000036.1 GCA_030753265.1 Dehalococcoidia bacterium | reverse complement strand
CTTCGTCGATGGTGTAAACCTTGCCGATGCAGATGTTGTGGTCCTTCAAAAGGTCCCACCATTCGTCCCTGGTCCGGGTCATGAAGATTCTCTCCAGCTCCCGGTGCACCTCGTCCCACTCCTCGGTGGGGGGAGCGTCCTGATGCTCGGGGGCTTGCTTCCAGGGGAGCAGGTCCTCCCGCTCGATGACGCGGCAGAAGTTCTCCCAGAAGTGGTGCTCGATGCACCCGATGGTGAACCACTTCCCATCCTTGGTCTCGTAGGCGCTGTAGTAAGGGTAGGAGCCGGCGGTGGCGGGCTCCCCCCGCTTGGGGCCTACACCTTCCAGGATGTGGCTGTAGAGGGCACCGGAGCCGCTCATGATGCTGACCACCCCATAGACGTAGGACACATCGAGATGTTGGCCCTTTCCCGTTTGCTGCCGGGCCATCAGCGCGGCCAGGACCGCGATGACTCCGTGCAGGGATGCCGACGAGAGGTCGGCGATCAGGTTGAGGGGCTCGACCGGCGGGCCGCCCCGGGTGCCGAGCATGTCCAGGACACCGGACATGGCCATGTAGTTCAGGTCGTGGCCGGGGAGGTGGCTGTAAGGCCCGGTCTGACCGTAGCCGCTGAGCGAGCAGTAGACGATCCGGGGGTTGATGGCTCGGATCGTGTCGTAATCCACGCCCAGCCGCTTGGCGATCCCCGGCCTGTACCCTTCCACCACCACGTCGGCCGTGGCGGCCAGCTTTTGGAAAACCTCCTGGCTGGCGGCCTGCTTCAGGTCAAGGACGATGCTCTTCTTGTTGCGGTCGAGCCCCTGGCGTCGAATCCTTTGCTCCCGGTCGGTGCCCCGGGACCCTCGAACGGGGTCGTCGGGCCCATCGATCTTGATCACCTCGGCGCCCATGTCCGCCATCAGCCTGGTACAGAAGGCGCCGGGACCCACCCGGGTCAACTCCAGGATTCGTATTCCATTCATTGGTGCAGTCATATTCCCCTCCTTCAGTATTTCCTTGGTGAAGAGCCCGGGGCCCTTTCGAGAAACGACTCCCCTCGCCCCCGGCTTGCGGCTTCCGGGTTAGATTATAGCCTCCTGATTTCGGAGGGCGGTCTGTAGGACTTCCACGTCCAGGTCTCTGGGGGTCGTGCCCTCCTGAGCCGCCAGGGCCGCGGCGGCGCCCGCGGCGTGGCCGGTGGTCATGCACACGGACTGTTGCCGGACGGAAGCCTGAGCTATGTGATCGGCGGATATGCACCGGCCGGCGGTGAGCAGCCCCTCCACGTCTTTCGGCAGGAGGGCCCGGTATGGAATGTGGAACCAGCCCTTTTCGCCTCCGACCTCACGCAGATCGGTGGGCTTTGTTCCGCCGTCCTCGTCGTGGATGTCAACGTAGGCCCCGCAGCGGCCAACGGCGTCCATGAACTCCCGCCCTTCCATCGCGTCCGCCTCGGTCAGGATGTAATCCCCGGTGATGCGCCGGCTCTCCCGGATTCCGAACATGGGCGCGGAGAGCAGCAGATAGCAGTTCTCGTAGCCGGGAATGTATTTGCGGTAGAAGGCGACCATCCCCAGAATGAACTTCCTGGAGGCCATGATGGCCTGGGCCAGCTCCTTTCGGTTGGTGGGCATGATGCCGAACGAGGTGTCCATGTTGTGGGCGGTGATGTAGGGGTCGGCCCGGCCGCCCCGCCAGATGGTGCGGAAGGGCCCCAGTTGAAAGACCGGACCCTTGGCGCCCAGGGCCACCGGGAAGTCGCCGTTTTCGATGGCCTGGTGATGCACCTTCTTGAACCCCTGGAACATCAGGGGCATGCCGGCCTTCAACCTTTGCTCCAGCACCTCGGGGGTGCTCTTGCTGGCGGAACTCTCCCGGCGAAGCTCGTCGGGGTTCTCCTTGAAGTAGTTCAGGACGCCCTGGATGTTCACGCCACCCACCAGGAAGTAGAGACTGGACGCCTGGGGACGGCCATCCGACGCGCGCCCCACCTCGAAGGGCGCCCCGGCCCGGTGGGCCACCGCGCCGTCGCCGGAGCAATCCACCACCACCTTGGCCCAGATGACGTTCAGGCCGCCGTTGGTGGAAACCAGCACCCCGGCCACCCGGTTGCCGTCCATCACCACATCGACGAACTGGGCGCTGAACCAGATGTCGACCCCGGCGTCGGTCATCATATCTTCCATGACCACCTTGGTCAGCTCATGGTCGAAATTCAGCTTGACGGTGGGATCGTCTTTCTTCCCCCAGGCGCCTCCCAATCCGATGAGCCGGTTGAGGAACTCCTGGGCCACGCCCCGGACCAGCGGGTCCCCTTCGTAGGATATCTCCTGGTCTTCGGTGGCAATGCCCTGGTGGCGGAAGCCGGCGCTTCCCAGGACCATTGCCCCGGTCATGGTGCCGCCCAGGAACGGCAGGCTCTCCACGAGGGTGGTGCGTGCCCCTTTCCGGGCGGAGGCATAGGCCGCGGCCCATCCGGCGGTCCCGCCGCCGACCACCACCACATCGGTCTCTTCCTCTGATTCAATGGACGCGCTCAAGTGTTGCATATTGGTCAAGGCAACCATGGTTTCCTCCTGTGCCCAGCGGTTCTCTCCTTTGAGAGACACCGCGTTCGATGTCTATTAATCTCACCCGCCGCGACCGGCGACGGGCCACATGCGATACCATTTCGAACCGTTACGTCATTTCGCGACGTGAAAATCAGGCCCGCCCCCGCCCAAGGCCCCGCGAGCCGGCTGGGAAGCTCCTTTTGGCCCAAAGCAAACGGAGATATGGGAGATTCATCCTCGAGAGCCTTGACTGGGCCGGACCTGCCGAGGGACGGACGGAGTCTTCTGGAAGCGGTCCCGTTCACTCGATGACGCCCTCTTCCACCAGCCGGGCAATTTCCCCGTCGGAGAGGCCCAGGAGTTCGGAATAAACGTAGCCGTTGGCCTCGCCCAGGGATGGCGCCGGGCGCCGGAAGCGGGCCGGGGTTTCGCTCAGGAAAGCGGGCGAGGCCTCGTAGGTGAAATCTCTAACCTCGGGGTCTTCCACGTCCCAGAAGTGCCCCCGGTGGCGTAGCTGGGGTTCAGCCCTCACTTGGGCGCTGTCGAGGGAGATACCGACCGGAACGCCGGCCGCCTGCAGCACGGTGGCGGTCTCCTCGGCATCTCTTTGCTCGGTCCAATTCTCGATCAGCCGGTCCAGTTCATCGGTGTGCCCGCGCCGATTTGATTCCGTGGAGAACCGCTCTTCACGGGTCCAGGCCGGGTTGCCCAACACCCGGCAAAATGCCAGCCATTGCTCCTCGTTGAAGACGGTGATGGCGCACCAGCGGTCATCGCCCTGGCAACGGTAGACGCCGTGGGGAGAGGCTTCGGGGTCGCTGTTCCCCCGGCGGGTCTGAACCCTGCCGTTGGCGCTGTAATCCATTATCGCGGTGCCCAGCAGGTCAATGGCGGCCTCGAAATCCGAGGCGTCGATGAACTGGCCCTTGCCCGTCCGGTTGCGGTACTCCAGGGCGGCCATGACCGCCGTAACCCAGACCGGGGGCAGGAAGTGGTCGGTCAGCGCTCCTCCGGGAGACATGGGTTCCCTCTCCGGCCAGCCGGTGACCTTGTAGAGCCCGGTCATCGCGGCCAGGACCGGGCCGTGGCCCCGGAAGTTCTGGTAGGGCCCGGACTGGCCGGCCAGAGACATTGCTATCATGATAATGTCCGGCTTGACCTTCTTCAACTCATCGTAGCCCAGCCCCAGATTGTCGATGGCCCTCACGGTCCAATTCTCCGCGACGATGTCGGCAACCTTCACCAGGCCTTTGGCCAATTCCATCCCTTCCGGGCGTTTCAGGTTCAGCTGGATCCCCCTCTTGTTCTGGTTGTACCGGTGGAACATCACGGCCTTATCGGCGTCCGGAGGGCCGCCCACCCAGGGTCCGTGCCGGCGCATGACGTCCAAACGGGTGGATGTCTCCACTTTGATCACTTCGGCCCCGAAGTCGGCGAAGTGATGGGTGGTCAACGGGCCGACTCCTGCTATGGAGAAATCTATGACCCTGATGCCTTCCAACGCCTGCTTTGGGTTCATGGGACACCTCTGCTGCGTGATTTGCCGCGAGCATGCCTGCTTAACCCCTGCCGGTGGCCCAGCCCGCCGCCGGTGGCTGGTGGCCGGTGGTTGGCGCCGCCGCTTTGCCTGAACCACTGAATATCGATCTCAAAAGGTGGTTCGACAAGCTCACCACGAACGGAGCAGGAGCGCGCTATCCGTTCGTCCTGAGCCTGTCGAAGGACCGCTGGAGTCGGCACTAAAGGTTTTGTGATAGTCGCTGAGGCCGCTATACGATCCCTTGTTTTCGCAGTTCCGTCAGCTCAGCTGGGGAGACCTCAAGCTCCCCAACCAGTATCTCCTCGTTGTGCTCGCCGATGAGCGGGGCCCTTCGCCAGATTCGCCAGGGGCTTTCTTCCATACGGAAGGGGGGACCCTGACAGGGCAGCTCGGTTTCCAACTCCGGGTGCTCCAAGTGGACGAAGTATTCGCGCTCCCGGAGGTGCTGGTCCTGGTACACTTGGTCCGGCCCCTTGACCGCGCACACCTGGATGCCCCGGCCCTGGCCCGCCTCCACCAGCCGGTCCCGTTGATGGTTCAAGGCGAATGCCTCGAACAGTTCGTACATTCGGGCGCGCTGCGAGTCGGTGAATTCGCCGCCCTCCTCGAATACGTCGTGCCACTCTTCCCCGTACAGCTCCTGCCCCACGCCTTCGCCAGACATCCACTCGCGCACCTGCCGGCGATCGGGCCAGTAGGTGACGTAGGAGGTGATGTAACCGTCCTGACAGGCGAATAGGCGCCGCTCGTACCGGATACCGGGAAGATAGGGCCCCGAAGGGTCCCGTTTTCCCACGACGCCGTGGCTCTTGTAGACGACGGAGGTGGTCTGCGTGGCCGCCATCATGCTCTCCTGGGCCGACACGTCCACATACTGCCCTTCCCCGGTCTGCTGGCGATGGAAGTGGGCCATCATGGTGCCCACGCAGGCGTGGCTGCCGGTCATCAGCTCCGTCACCGGCAGGCTCACTTGGACCGGCGGCAGGTCGGGAGAGCCGGTGCCCTGGAGGAAGCCGCTCATGGCGCTGGCCACCAGATGCCCGCCTTGCCAGGAAGCCCTGGGCCCCTGGCTCCCGAAGGGCGCGATGGCGGTCCACACCAGGGAGGGGTTCTCCTGCTTGAGGCTTTCATAGCCGATACCGAGGCTGTCCAGATAGCCGGGCGGGAAACACTCGAGAACGAAGTGGGCCGTTTGGACCAGCCGGCGGAAGAGCCGCCGGCCGGGCTCGGACTCAAGATCGAGGGTTACGCTGCGCTTGTTCACGTTGTACAGGAGCCAGAACAGGCTGCGCTCCGGGTGGGGCGAGTCATGGTAGAACGGGCCGCGGCGGCGCATGGCATCGCCCCCGGGCGGCTCGATCTTGATTACGTCGGCGCCCAGGCAACCCAGCATCCGGCCGCTGAAGACGCCCAACTCGTTGGTGAGGTCCAGGACCCGGTAGGGCCCTAGGGCGGTTTCGTCGCGGTTGACCACGTTCTCCTTTCCCATTTGGGGGTCAGTTCCAACTGACCGGAAAATTCACCATCCGCTTTTGGACCGGCTCTGGGCCAGTTGAAGGTGGGGGTGGTGATCGCCAGGGTAGTATCTTTTACTCTACGACGCCCTCTTCCACCAGGCGGGCGAACTCCCCGTCCGACAGGCCCAGAAGCTCCGAGTAGACGTAGCCGTTGGCCTCGCCCAGGGTTGGCGCCGTGGACCGGTAGCGCGCGGGGGTTTCATCCAAAAGGCAAGGCGGGGACTCGTAGGTGAACCGGCTCGCCCGAGGATCGTCCAGGCCCCAGAAGTGCCCCCGGTAGGCTAGCTGGGGGTCATCCCACAGCTGAGCGCCGTCGAGGGAGACGCCGGCAGGCACGCCGGCTTCCTGTAGAACGGTTGCGGCGTCCTCGGCGCTTTTCTCCCGGGTCCAGAGTTCCACCAGAAGGTCCAGCTCATCGGCATGCTCGTGCCGCTGTGCTTCGGTGGAGAACCGCCCTTCTTGGGTCCAGGGCGGATTGCCCATCACGTGACAGAAGGCCAGCCATTGCTCCTCGTTGAACACCGTGATGGCGCACCAGCGGTCATCGCCCTGGCAGCGGTACACGCCATGGGGCGCGGCGTCGGGGTCCCGGTTTCCCCGGCGGGTTTGGACGTGGCCGTTGGCGCTGAAGTCAACAATCGCGGTACCTAGTAAGTCCAGGGCGGACTCGAAGTCCGACGCGTCGATGAACTGGCCCTTGCCCGTCCGGTCCCGGTACTCCAGGGCGGCCATAACCGCCGTCACCCACACGGGGGGCAGGTAGTAGTCGGTCAGGGCGCCTCCGGGGGACATGGGCTCCCCATCCGGCCAGCCGGTGAATTCGTAGAGGCCGGTCATGGCGGCCAAGACCGGCCCGTGTCCCCGGAAGTTCTGGTAAGGCCCGGACTGGCCCGCCAGAGACATCGCGATCATGATGATGTCGGGTTTGACCTTCTTCAACTCCGCGTAGCTCAGCCCCAGCTTGTCGATTGCCCTCACGGTCCAGTTCTCCGCCACCACGTCGGCAACACTGACCAGTCTTTTGGCCAGCTCCGCTCCTTCAGGCCGCTTCAGGTTCAGCTGGATACCCCTCTTGTTCTGGTTGAACCGGTGGAACATCACGGCCTTGTCGACATTCGCCGTGTCCCCCACCCAGGGACCGTGCCTGCGCATGACGTCCAGCCGCGTGGAGGACTCCACTTTGATGACCTCGGCCCCGAAGTCGGCGAAATGGTGGGTAGTCAGAGTGCCGACCCCGGCGATGGAGAAGTCGATGACCCTAACACCTTCCAGCGCTTGCCTCGAGTCCATGGGACACCTCTGCTGCGTGATTTGGCGCGACAATGCCTGCTCAACCCCTGCCGGTGGCCCGGCCCGCCGCCGGTGGCAGGTGGTTGGCGCCACCAATTGCCCTGAACCACTGAATATCGATCTCAAAAGGTGGTTCGACAAGCTCACCACGAACGGAGCAGGAGCGCGCTATCCGTTCGTCCTGAGCCTGTCGAAGGACCGCTGGGGTCGGCACTAAAGTTTCTGTGATAGTCGCTGAGGCCGCTATACCGCTCCCAACTGTTGTAGCCGGGCCATCTCTTCCGAGGAAAGGCCAAGCTCTTCCAGGTATATCTCCTCGTTGTGCTCGCCGATGAAGGGGGCTCTTTTCCCGATGTGCCAGGGGCTCTCCCCCATGCGGAAGGGCGGTCCCTGATACGAAAGCTCCGTCCCCAACTCCGGGTGCTCCAGACTGACGAAGTACTCCCGCTCCTGAAGGTGTAGGTCCGTGGATACCCCCTCCACCCCTTTGAACGGACACACCTGGATGCCCCGTCCCTGGCCCTTCTCCACCAGTTCGTCGCGTTCGTGACGCAGGGCGAAGGCCTCGAACAGCTCATACATGTGGGCGCGCTGAACCTCGGTGAACTGGCCGCCCTCTTCGAACGGCTCGTTCCATTCGTCCCCATATAGCTCCTGGCCTATGCCCTCGCCGGCCATCCACTCCCGTACCTCCCGGCGATCGGGCCAGTAGGTGACGTAGCAAGTGATGTACCCGTCTTTGCAGGCGAAAAGCCGCCGCTCGCTCTGGGAGCCGGGAACATAGGGGCCCGAAGGGTCCCGGCGCCCCACCAGGCCGTGGCTCCGGTAGAAGGACGGCGCGTTGATCGCCGCCCGCAACATGCTCTCCTGGGCTGAGACGTCCACGAACTGCCCTTTCCCAGTGCGCTGGCGATGAAAATGGGCCATGAGGCTGCCCACGCAGGCGTAGGAGCCGGTCAGAAGCTCGGTCACCGGCAGGCTCACCTGGACCGGGGGCAGGTCGGGGGAGCCGGTACCCTGCAGGAAACCGCTCGTGGCGCTGGTCACCAGATGCCCGCCCTTCCAGGAAGCCCGGGGCCCCTGGCTGCCGAAGGGCCTGATGGCGGTCCACACCAGGGAAGGGTTCTCCTCCTTGAGGCTCTCATAGCCGATACCCAGGCCGTCCAGATAGCCCGGCTCGAAACACTCGAGAACGAAGTGGGCCGTCTTGACCAGCCGGCGAAAGAGCTGCTGGCCCGCCGGGGACTCCAGGTCGATGGTTACGCTACGCTTGTTCACGTTGAAATGGAGCCAGAACAGGCTGCGCTCCGGGCCGGGCGAGTCGTGGTAGAAGGGCCCTCGGCGACGCATTGGGTCGCCACCGGGAGGCTCTACCTTTATGACGTCGGCGCCCAGGCAGCCCAGCATCCTGGCGCCGAAGACGCCCAACTCGTTGGTAAGGTCCAGGACTCGGTAGGGCCCCAGGGCGGTTTCGTCGCGCTTGACCACGCTCTCCTTCCCCACGGGAGTTTCCATCCAAACAGGAGAATCCTTTCAAACAGGGGAGTCCATCCAAGTTTTCATAACAAACCCCTATCGCCCTTGAGCCAACCCGGATTTCGCGTCGGGCCTCTTCGAGGGTGACGGGGGGAATTCCCCTTTTCTCCCTGTACCGATGGGGGACTAAGGGGATTTTGAGCATCCTCACCAAACCGTGACCGGGGCGGCATTGGCTCTCGTCCGGCGTTGCCGCCCCAGCCAGGATCTGGCAGTACGAATATGTTGCCCGGTGAAAAAGAAGGGGGCCGAACTCTATACGACGGCCATCTCCTTGCGGTCGATGCACAGCTCGATGAACTCTTCGAGTTTCTCGTGCACCTCTTCCTCGTTGTAGAACTCTTCGTCCAGCATCCGCCCTTCCAGAAGGAGGCTGGGGATACCCAGCGCGTCCTCGGCCCGGTCCGCTATTACCTGTGCCGAGCCCAGAGCCAAGGGACAACCGGATTGCTGGAAGTGAACGATGCCATCGATCTTGAAGCACTCAACCTGGTCCAGCACGAACTGGGTCCGGCGCTCGGTGTCGCCGCCCCAGGTGTTCCAGCCCATCCAGCGGGCCTCCTCCTCCAGCGGAGTCAGCTTGCGACCGAACTCCGGCTCGCCCAGACCGGGAGGGCTGTTCTTGTAGTCGGAAGAGCGGGAGGCGCCGCCGAACTCGAAGATGACCGTGGCAACGCCGCGATCCTCCAGGAACTTGAAGGGGTTGGCGTAGAAGGGCGCGCTGACCATCCAGTAGAAGCGCAGCCTCTCGTTCTCCAGGGCCCCCTTGCCGGAATCGGCCTTCACCTTCATCTCTTGGGCCAGCATCTGTGAATACTCCACCGACCGCTCGCGGTCGGAGTGGTGGAACCGGGGCATGCGGATGACGTCCCGGCCGCTGATGGGGCAGGGGACGGTCGTCCGCAGCATGTAGGCCTCTTTCTGGTGGGCCATGAACTTCGCTTCCCACTCCTGGGCCTCGACCAGCTTGTCCATGTCGAACTTGACCCCGGGGACCTTAGCCTCGGCGAACTCGATAAGCTCCTCGAGTTGCTTCGCCATGTATTTCACGGTGTCTTCGTTGTAGTCGATTGGAATGTCAATCATGAAGTGGGGCGCCTTGTAGTGCCGGGCCACGGCGAGAACGGACAACTGGTGGGGGCTGCAGGAGAAGTTGCCGGTGGTGCAGAAGACCGGCTCCGGCAGGTCACCGTCAAACACCATGCCCATGCCCCCGATGATCCGGTCGCAGAGGCTGTCGTGGAGGCCCAAGGCCTTGGAGGTTTCGAAGTGCTTGGGGAACTCCGGCACCTCGCGGTCGGCGTCGGCGGCCATACCTATGGTGTGGAAACCCATCGCGGTAAGGATCCGCTCGGCGCCAAGCCCGTCCAATACGGCGAAGGGCTTCCCCGCCTTCCAGGCGGCCAACTCATCCTTCCGATGGTGAATCCACATCTCGTAAAGCAGTTTGTTGCTGGCCAGCAGATTAGGATCCGGGTTCGCCTCGATCTTCTTGACCCGCCGCTCGTACTTGGCTATTTCCCTCTCGAAAAAGTTCATCGGTTGCCCTCCCTTACAATTTAGTTGTTATGGGCCCGAAAATGGCTCTCCCAGCCCGCCCCGCCACGTCGCGCGCGCAGGCATTGGGCTGGTTGGACAGGGGCCAGCTAGGCATGGACCTTGAGCACCTCCAGGAATGCGCCGACCCTGGTGCGAAGCTGCCCCATGTTGGTCAACGCGTAGTCCCGCAGGATTGTCACCACCGGGATACCCGCCTGTTTCATCCGGGCCTCAAAGTAGACCACTCCATACAGGCGAGGCTGGCAATACATCTGGGGAAATTCAAGGACGCCGTCGATCCGCCAGTCGCGGGCCCAGCTTACCACCTGGTCCAACTGTTTTTCCCAGAAGTCGGCCCGGGCATTGGGCACGTCGGTCAGGTAGTGGCGGGCCAAGGCTTCCAGGGGCGGCAGGTTGGGGTCCACCTGGCCCCAGCAGGAGCCGGTACCGGTGTCCATGTCGTCCATCGCCACCACACAGCCGGCGCTCTCGATCATCTCCATGTAGCCGGGGTGGTCCAGGTGGTCCGATGAGACCATTAGCCGCGGACGCATGCTCACGAAGGTGGCCTCTCGCTCCTTCAGGTAGGGCATCAACGCCTTCAGCTCCCGGTTGAGATCGTCGGGGGGCAGGCCGAAGGCCGCGGTGGTGATGGACAGGTACTCGGCGCCCGATAGAGGGGGCACGTCCCGCTTGCGCAGCTCGTATAGCTCCTGGAAGAGCCTGCGGTTCTCGTTGTAGAGCCCAATCGCGTCCCCCAGGGTCTGTTCCGTTATTTCCACTTTGAAGTGGTCTTCGATGGCCTTCCGCAGGTCCTGGAGTTCTTCCGTGAAGAAGTTGACGCTGGTGTCGATGTCTTTATGCGGGACGTGGAGGTATCGCAAGAACGGGACCTGCTTCTTGTGCTCTATCACCCCGTGCAAGCGGCGCATGTCATCGTCCTTGAAGGAGATGACGGCGCCCGCCAGGAAGTCCAGGTCTCCCGAGAACATGGACTCCAGCACGTGGGTACAGAACCCGCAGGCATTTTGAGGTCGGTACACGTCGGCCCTGGGGACGGCGGCGCGCCACGTGCCGCTGATGCGCCAGGATTGCAGGCCCCCAGCCCAAAAGAGTTCGTTAGCCATGAAGTGACAAACCGAGCCCACAATCTGCCGGCCCTGCTTTTTCAGCTCTCTCCCCCGGGCGATCCTTTCCTCTTCGCCGTTGGCCGCCAGCAGTTGCTGAAGCCTGGCCTCCATTTCAGTGTTTTGCAAAGTGGCACCCCTTTCTCTAGCTGAGTGCGCTACATCCTCCCGGCTCCGTGCTGGGCCCGAACCCTGGGCCCTCCCATCCCCGGAGTGGTAGAGTGGTGCAGGCGCTACCTACCCAATCCGTGGTTCGCCCGGGGTCTTCAGACCGGCTCTGCTCCCGCGGCCCCCATGCTTATCCCGACCGGCGCCGCCCCGACCACCGCGCCGGTCAAGGCCAGGTCTTTGGCGAAGACGGCAGCCCCAACGGCTCCGACGATTTGAGGCTCGAACGCCAACTGGGCCTTGACGCCCAGCACGGTTTCCACCCTCGATACGATGCCGATGTTCTTAGCTACCCCGCCGCTGATGGCGAACTCTTCCTCTATTCCCCCGTTGCGGGCCAGCAGGCTCTTGATCCGCCGCACCAGGGCGTCGAAGGCCCCGGCAAGGATGGCCGAGCTTTCCACGCCCCGGCGGACCAGGCCCCACGCTTCCTGCTCGGCAAATACGGTGCAGTAGGCGCTGATCTTCACCGGTTCCGAGGTGGCGGTCAACGAGGTCGGCCCGATTTCCTCCAGAGGCATCTCCAACGCCCTGGCGACGCGCTCCAGGTATCTCCCGGTCCCCGCGGCGCACTTATCGTTCATGACAAATTTCAGGACTTGGCCCTTGTCATCACAGCTGATAGCCTTGCAGTCCTGGCCGCCCATGTCCAGAATGGTCCTCACCTCCGGGCGAAACCACCAGGTGCCCTTGGCATGACAGGAAATCTCGGTCACGCTGGCCGAGGAGAAATCGACGTTCTCCCTACCGTAGCCGGTAGCCACGATGCTTTTCAGGTCATTCATGTCGAGTGAGGCCGAGGCTCGGGCCTTGGCCAGGGCGTCCCGAGCGGCCTTCACGCTGTCGGGCCCGGTGGGAATGACCGCCCAAGAGACGATCTCTCCTTCGTTGAGTATCGCCGCCTTGGCGGTCAAACTGCCTACGTCGATTCCAGCAAACAACATATCTAACTCCCCTCTGACGAAGCCCGAACTGAAGCCTGGGCGGTCACCGCGGCCCCGACGGCGCCCACGATTTCCGGGACTTCGGTGGTAAGCACGGAGAACCCGACCGTCTCCTCCAAAAACTTCTTGATGCCCTTGTTCTTGGCCACCCCGCCAACTATCACCACATCCTGCTCCATTCCGGCTTTCAACACCAGCGGGTAGAGCCGTTTGGCCATGCCGATCAGGACCCCCGCGACGATGTTCTCCTGCTTCTCGCGTTGGACGTGGATCAGGGAGATGATCTCGGACTCGGCGAAGACGGTGCAGACGTGGGCCACCTCTACCGGCGCCTCCGCGCTCAGCGCCAATTCCCCCATCTCCGCGATGTCGACGCCCAAGATGTCGCACACCACTTCCAGATACAGGCCGCTCCCCGAGGCGCACTTCTCATTCTTGGCCTGCTTCCGGACCCGGCTATCCACGCACCCGACCGCCAGGGCCTTTTGGGCGCCAATGTCCAGCACGGTTTTCGCCGAGGGAACGAAGTGCGGTATGCCCCTGGCCAGAGCGGAGGGCTCGGGCACTTTCAGCCACCCCCCATTCACCTGCTCTCTGCCTATGCCGGTCACGCCGACGTGCTCTAGCTGATCCAAGGAGACACCGGCCTTCTGAGCCGCCTCGTTCAGCATCGATGCCGCCACGGTGGAGGCGGCATGCCTGCCCTGGTGCCCGATGGCATGGGCAATAACCCGGCCATCGTCCAGGATTATGGCTTTGGTCGTTTCCGCTCCAACATCAATTCCTGCGACTGCCATAGGCCCACCTCTCCGCGTTGATTCGGGTACCATAATACTTCGCGTGGGCGAATATTACAAATGCGAATACACATCGCTGCCGGCCGACCTTACCCAGTCTCACGACCGGGGGCGAATATTCCAACCAAGGCGACGAACGCAGTATAAAGCCACAGTCAAATGCGCGCAAGACGTGCGAAACATCGAAAAGTGATAGGCAGCTACGCGCAAGGGCCTTATCCCTGGCTTATTAGTACGGTTTTCGTAAGCGCCCCGCCCGGGTCAGGCAATCCTGGCGGGAGGTGCGGGCAATATCGTCGGGCGGGCCGGGGTTAAGTTCCCTCACGGGTATATGGCCGAGCCCACCCGGTCCGTTTCCGCCCGGAACAGATGGCCGTGAACGCTGGTGACGTAAAGGGTGGTCATGCCGGGGCCGCCGAAGCAGCAGTTGGTGGGTTGCAGGCACGGTACCGGGTGGGTTTCCAGGACCCGGCCGGCCGGAGAGAAGACGTAGATCATGGGACCGGGGCCGGATCGATCCCAGCCGGCAGTGGCGATGATATTGCCCTCCGCGTCCAGGCACATGCCGTCGATGCCCCGCTGCACCCCGGCCGAGTCCTTGCCAAAGGAATGCAGCACCAGGTAGGGGCCCAGAGTGCCGTCGTCGTTTATCGGGTAGGCCCGCAGCTCCCGGTCGATGTCAGCCCGTTCTGAGTTGCTCTCGGCCACGTACAGGGTGCGCTGGTCGCCGGACACGAGGATGCCGTTGGGCATGGTGGTGTCGAAGGTGACCCGGGTGACCAAGTAGCTGCCATCGGCCTGGGGGTCGGCCCGGAGCACCGAGCGGTGGTCCAGCACTTCGCGCTCGCTGGGGTCGATATTGACCGCGTTCCAGGGATTGGTGAACCAGATCCTTCCCCGCCGGTCAAAGGCCAGATCGTTGGGGGTGTTCAGTTTCTCGCCGTTCAGCCGGTCGGCCACTGTGGCGGTGGTCCCGTCGGGGTCGAACCGTACGATGGCGCGCCCTCCGGAGCAGCACCCGAACAATCGCCCCTGGGAATCGTAGGCCAGCCCGTTGGTATGGTTGGTCTCGCCCCGCGACTGGGTGATCTCCCCGGTGTTAGGGTTGAGGCGCATGATGCGGTTGGCCGGAATGTGGGTAAAGTAGATGGCCTCCCCGTCCCAGACTGGGCCCTCGGTTATTCCGCCAAATGGTCTGTGGAGCAATTGGAACTGCCAGCTCATCGCGACGTCCTCCCGGCAAGATTGTTATTGTGCCCGGCCGGTGGCATCCGGAAGACCGGCCAGGGCAACGGGCCGCTCCGGCCCGGTTATTCCACCGCCATGG
>JASMCQ010000035.1 GCA_030753265.1 Dehalococcoidia bacterium | reverse complement strand
AGGGATTATGTCAGTTGCGTTTACTCCGGTGGTTACGCTGGGCTGGTGTTTAGGATAGGTGGGCGGAATGGTAGCCGCAGCATACTTGCGGGCAGTGTTCCGATGGATACCGAGTTCCCTGGCGATAGCACGAAGGCCCAGTCCACGGCGCTTGGCCTTCTGTACGGCCCTCCAGCGTGCCTGTTGACGCGGGGTGGGCCGTCGGCTCTGTCCTGTTGGTGGGGCTGGGGAACGTGGCCTGCCAAGGCGACGAGCTACTCCATTGGTAGCCTGCCGATAGCTGCCTGCGGCAGCTCCCTCGCGATGGGGGTGATCCCCGGCACCAACGGGGGTCACCCCCATCGCGAGGCTTTGAAGGGTAGTGGTGGGTTCCCAAGGCCGGATGCCGTTGGCCATCCGGAGAACTGACGGCCTCGGGGGTGCTTCCCGGCTGGGGATGATCCGGCCCTGGTAGCTCACAACCAAGCGGCCATCCAACCGCTCCTGCACCTCCACCCGTGTCCCCGCATAGCTGGGGCGGTCCGGTCCGGGGAGCAGTTGCACGGGTCTCCACTGGTATTT
The DNA here is from genome assembly GCA_030753265.1 of Dehalococcoidia bacterium. Next base: position 111,116 of record JASMCQ010000035.1, on the reverse strand, counting down.
CACCGTGTTGTCCCTCGCCACTTTCCGGTTATGCTTGAAACACAGGACCCCAGCCAGGTCCAGGTCCGGGTCCATTGGGCGGTAAGCACTGGCCGGGTGGGCCGCTGGCACGCCGAAGCGCTGGTTGTACCGGGGCAAGAACTCCCAGAGCACACAGTTGGCCTCATCTAAGGTGCTGGCCCCCGCCAGCCGGAGCTCGGCCACCAGCCTATCCTGCAATGTGCCCGCTGCCCGCTCGACGCGCCCTTTCGCCTCCGGTGATCGGGCAAAGATCTGCGTCACCCCCAGCTCCCCCATCGCCCGGCCGAATTGCGTGAGGCCGTGGTCCCTGGCCACATGGTCCTCCAGCGGGCACCGGGCTGTGGCCGTGAACTGGAAGACGGCGTGGCGGTCACTGTACACCGCCAGGGGAATCCCCCGGCGCTCGAGGATGCCCTGGAACAGGAGGAAATAGCCGTAAGTGTCCTCTTGGTAACGAAACAGGCTCCATGGCACCGTGCCCGTGGCGTCGTCCACGGCCAAGAGCAACGCCATCACCGGGCCCCGGCCTCCCAGCCAGTCATGGTGACTCCCGTCGATCTGCACCAACATCCCTTCCTGGGGGAAGCGCTCTCGACGGACGCGATGGCGCGGGGGTCGGCGCCGCCGGGGGCTGCCTATCCCGGCTCCCACCAGTATGTTGCGCACGGTGGAGCGCGCCAGGATCACGCCCTCACGCTCCTCCAGCAGGTCGGTGAAATGCGTCTGGTTCAGCCTCGCGTAGCGCGTGCCGGCCAGTGTGATCACCTGCTGCCGGATCTCCTCGGGGATGGTGTTGGCTGGTCGACGGCCCCGGTTCCCATGGGCCAACGCGGCGGCACCTTCCTCCCGATATGCCGCCAACATTCGCCAGGCATGGCGTTCGCTCACCCCTAGGAGGTGGGCCGCCTCGCCTACCCCCATAAACCCCTGTAACACCCGATTCAAAACTCCTAACCTCGCTTGTTCTCTTTGGGTCAACGTCAGTCCTTCCATGACTGACATTTTCCCTCGACCGTTAGCTACTGACCTAATCGTATGTCATCGACAGACAGGCGGTACAGTTTTCAAGCGCCCTTGACAGCACCTCGGCTGGTGTCCGATAGTCCAAAGCTTGATGGGGCCTTTGGGTATTGTAGAAGAAGTAAGCGTCGAACCCGGCTCTAGCCTCCCTTCCGTTGGAGTAGGCTCTTAGGTAGGCCTCCTCGTACTTATCGGTGCGCCACAGTCTTTCCACGAAGATGTTGTCGGTATAGCGCCCCTTCCCGTCCAAGCTGATCCTGACATCGTACTACTCAAGGAGCCCGGTGAACCCCTCGCTGGTGCACTGCCGCCCTTGGTCGGTGTTGAAGACCTCCGATCTGCGCGAACCGAGAACCCGCCGTCCGTCCAAAACGGGCGTGGTGGAAGCGGATTTTAGGGCGCTAGTTCCCTTGAACACGTGAAATAATAAGGTTAGCAGCGTACGACTGTGAGGTATAGAGAATGAGCGCTTAAGTCGAACACTGCCCGCTCACACCAGCCGGGAAGAACGCCTATGGCATTCCGGATATTGATAGGGTAGAATTGCCCGGTGCTGGCCTTTCGCTTGCTGGTGACTCAGGGAGAGTCCGGGTCACCGCGTTATTCGGCTAACTCAGGTACGGGCCAAGACTCGGGCAAGATTCGCTGCCACTCAGGGATAACTTCGGTTGCGCACCGGCCGGCGCGGCCACCGGCTTCCTTGCATAAGCTGGGAAAGGGGCGTCCAACGGATTACCGGGAGGCCCTCCTGGCGACAGCTCCGGGGAGCCAAATGGCAAGACGGCCACTGGACTCTTGATTCGTTTCCGCAAGAAACTCTTACCGGTACGAAAGGTTGGCCATTCCGGTGGGAAGATTGGCTCCGGAATGACCTGAAGGCTACCATGAACGTCCTGGGCCAGTCTTCAGTACGGCCGGCTTGAAGGCTCCATCTCAGCCGCGCTAGAGCATTTCAAGCTAGAGCTGGGACTGTTCGTTCACTTCGTTGAACCCCAGCCTACGCCTGCTCTTGGCGGTTTTGGAGGCGGTTCAGCGGCGGGCGAGGGCGGACGGCGTGGATTCAGAGAGCTTCGGTGCAATTGGGGCCAGGCCAGGCCAGGCCAACACCGTCAAGAAGGAGGCTTACCATGGCCACTCAAGAGCAGCAAAAACTGGACGTCGGCGAGATGATTACCGACGAGCTGGTCGAGGCCGCGCGGGCCCGGATCGGCGTGGCCGCGCCTACGCTGGCCTGGGACCGACCCTGGGTTGAGGTCGCGTCCCGAGATACTATGCGGCACTGGGCTTACGGTCTCGGCGATGACAACCCCCTCTTCACCGACTACGAGTACGCCAAGAAGACCCGGTGGGGCGGCCTAATCGCCCCTCCAACCTACATTTACAACATGGGCTCCACCGAGGAGATACCCGAGATACCCAAGGAGGTGCGGGACCGGGGCAGGGGCGGCGCCATGGCCGGCATCCACGGGTTCTATTCAGGCAACGACATCGAATTCTACAATCCGGTTCGTGAGGGAGACAAGATTGTTCGAATCGGCTTCCCCATCGTCGGCGTCGATGTAAAGGAAAACAGCGCCTTCAGCGGGCGGTCCGTGATCATATCCCGGGTGCGGGGCATCTTCTGGAACCAGCGGAACGAGCTGGTGGCGATATGGCGCGACTGGACCACCCGGACGCAACGCGCGGTGGCCGCCGGCAAGCAACGCAAGTACATGGATATCAAACAGCCTTACTATACCCCCGAGATGCTAAAAGAGATCGATGAGCTGACCGAAAACGAGGAGGTCCGGGGCGCCCTGCCTCGCTATTGGGAGGACGTGCAGGTGGGAGACGAGATGAGGCCCATGGTCAAGGGTCCTATCTTGCTCACCGACCTGCTCTGCTTCCTCCAGGGGTCGGAGGCACGCTTCGCCAAGGCCCACAAGATTCGCCACCAGAGTTACAAGCGCCATCCGCGGGCCTTTTCGCTCAACGAGTTCGGCGTGCCCGACGTGGTCGAGCGAGTGCACTGGGAGGACGCCTGGGCCCGGAGCATCGGCAACCCCTACGCTTACGACTACGGCTGGCAGCGCAACGCCTGGGTTTGCAACTATCTGACCAACTGGATGGGGGACGACGCCTGGCTGTGGCGCGAGTACGACCAGATACGCCGGTTCGTCTACATCGGCGACGTGATACGGTTCAGCGGGAATGTCGTTGACAAGTACACATCGCCGGAGCTGGGATGCCTGGTGGACGTGGAGATGAACCTGACCAACCAGCGAGGCGAAGTGGTCGCGCCCTCTCGCGGCACGGTTATCCTGCCCTCCAGGGAGCACGGCCCGGTCCAGTTGCCACGGTCGCCCAGGGAGTTGGAGGGAGCCAGGGTGGGCGAGAAGTTCGCCAGGGCCACGGAGTTCCTGACTCGTACCGGATACGCCGCGCATCGGTAACCGCCATTTTCGGTTGCTCAGTAGAATCCCGATAACGTAACCGGGTGCCGTGACCTGGGCGTCACGCCACCCGCCCATGAGCTTGGAGGAATTTGGCCGTATATTCGTGTCTTAGCCGGTTTCGCGTGCTGGAGTATTGCCAGTTGGCGGCGGGTCCGTATTGTGGCAAGATGCTCGCCGCGCTGGGAGCGGAGGTGGTCAAGGCGGAGCCCCCGGCCGGTGACCCGGCCCGCCACGAGGGCCCATTCGTGGGGGAATCCCCGCATCCTGAAAAGAGTTGCCTCTACTTCTACGCCAACGCCGGCAAGCTGGGCATCACCTTGAGCCTGGATACCCCCAAGGGCCGGCGCATCTTCGAGCAGCTTATCGAGACGGCGGATGTCCTGCTGGAAGATACCTCGCCCGGCACGCTGGACGCCTTGGGTCTGGGATATGCGCGGCTGAGCCAGATCAATCGCCGCCTGGTGGTTACCTCGATCACACCCTTTGGCCAGACCGGCCCGTACCGCGACTACCGGGCCTATCCCATCAACAGCTACCACTCCGGGGGTGACGGCTACCTCCTCCAGAGCGGCCCGGAATCCCTTGAGCTACCGCCCATGACCGGAGGCGGGCACATGGGCGATTACGAAGTTGGCGGGAGCGCCGCATTGGCCACGGTCGCCGCCCTCTTCGCCGGCCGATTAACGGGGGAAGGGCAGCACGTGGATGTATCCAAACAAGAGGCCCTGCTGGCGTTGAACCGCGACATCGTAGCCCGGATCGCCAGCGGTGAGAAAGAGGAGACCAGGCTCACCAGAACCTACCCCTATGGCGGGATGATGCCCTGTAAGGACGGCTACATCGTCATCGCAGTAGCTGAGAACAACCACTGGCACTCGCTGGCGAGGATCATGGGCCGGCTCGATCTGGTCGAAGATATCCGGTTCGAGTCCCACGAATCCCGGTGCCGGCACGGCGACGAGATCAACCGCCACATTGCCGAGTGGGCCATCCAGCATACGAAGGGTGAAGTCTACCGGGACGCCCTTGAACTCGGCTGCCCCATCGGGTATGTGGCGACACCGGATGAGGTGGTAAATTCCCCCCAATCCGCCGCCCGAGGCCTATTCCAGGAAATCCAACACCCCGTGGCGGGGACGGGACAGTATGCAGCCCTGCCCTTCGTGCTGACGGAAAGCGCGGGCCGTCCGCCACAGCCGGCCCCGCTACTGGGCGAACACAACCAACTGGTGCTGGGCGAGAGGCTCGGATATTCTCCGAACAAGCTAGAGCTACTCCACCGGGATGGGATAATCTAGTCATAAATCAGCGTTAGATTGATTCGTAACTGTTGGGGTAGTCCTCAGGTTCAGATGTTGTGACCCGGTTTCTCGACATTTAGCACTAGTTTCCAGTAAGGATTAGAGGTATCGCAGTGCACCAGTCCGCTCTGGACGGCATACGAGTGGTTGAATTCACCTGGGTCGCGGCCGGTCCCTACTCCGGTGGGCTGCTCGCCATGCTCGGCGCCGACTCCATCAAGATCGAGAGCCGTCACCGGTCCGACGGGGCGCGCCGGCGTCCTGCGTCGGGGGTCGAGGCATCCGCTGACGACCTGGATTCTTCGTTGAGGTTCAGCGCCATGAATCTGAACAAGCGGAGCGTCAGCCTGAACTTGGGCAAGCCCGAGGGGCGTGCCGTGGCCAAGCGGTTGACGGAGATGGCCGACGTGGTGATCGAGAACTTTCGGCCCGGGGTCGCCAAGCGCCTAGGGCTGGGCTACGAGGAACTCAGCGCCAACAATCCGGGGCTGGTTATGGCCTCCGTTTCCGCCCGGGGCCAGAGCGGTCCGGATACCAAGCTGCCCGGATACGCCGCCATCTTCGCCGGCGTCGGTGGAGCCAGTCACCTGACCGGCTACCCCGAACTACGGCCCGCCGACCTGCGCATCCCTCTCGACTTCGCTACCGGGACCATGGCTGCCATGGCGGTTATCGCGGCTCTTCTGGAACGCCAGGACACCCGAAAAGGCCAGTATATCGACCTCGCCGCCTCCGACGTCGCCACTTGTGTCGTGGGAGACACGATGTTGGACTACAGCCTGACCGGGAGGGTGCAGACCCGCCGCGGGAACCGGCACCCCTTCATGGCTCCCCACGACTGCTACCCGTGCCAGGGGCACGACAAATGGATTAGCATCGCGGTGTCCGATGAGGGCGAGTGGCAGTCCCTGTGCCGGGCGATGGGCAACCCCGCCTGGACCGCGGACCCGAATTTCCGGGACGCCCAAGCCCGCTGGCTCCACCATGAGAACCTGGACCGCCACCTGTCCGAGTGGACGCGGCAGCGGACCGCCACGGAGGCGATGGAACTCCTACAATCCCACGGCGTCGCGGCCATTCCCAGTTTCAGCCTCTTGGAACTGACCCGCAACTCGCACATCCAGGAGAGGCAGGTCTTCCTGGATGTGGACCACGCGGTGGTGGGGAAGCACACCGTCGAGGGCGCGCCATGGAAACTCTCGCGGACGCCTCCGCGGATTCACTCCCCGGGCCCTCTCCTCGGCGAGCACACTCGTCCGGTACTCCGAGAGTGGCTGGACCTCGGCGACGAAGAGATCGACGCCTTGACGGCCGAGGGGGTGCTGGAGTGACGGCCAGACGGCCTCACGACTGAAGTCTTGGCGCTGCGGTCGGAGCCCGCGGGGGGGTTTTGAGTAGTCAGCCGATGAAAGACGGACTGACAATCTGAAGTCCGCCTTCGGACGCGGCGCAGTGCATGCTCTGCTTGAGCGAGCCGTTCGAGGACAACAATCTACTTGGCCGAGCCTAACAGACTCGCATAACGTAGAACACATAGCCGTAGTAATTGGAGTACTTCCTGAACAGGTCAATCTCTTTCTGTTCCATTTCAAGAACACTCATGGCTTCAATGTTTGCTCTGTATTTTTCTCGGAGCACGGCCAGCTTCTTCTCCACAGGATTGTAGTAATCGTTCCACCAGGCTGATTCTGGAATCGTAAAGTGCCCAATGTGTCGATATCCTGTCTGCTGAATAACCTTCAGGTTGGCCTCGACATCCTGCATGGCCGGGTAAGCTTCTTCCCAGAAAGCCCTGGGTTCTTTCGGTGCACCGTTTTTGATCCATGTGATTTCAGTGGCGGCGAGGTAACCGCCCTTCTTGAGCAGGGGTAGCCATGTTCGTAGCCCTTTTTCAAAACCCACGATGTAGATGGCGCCTTCAGACCAAATAAGGTCAAAAGTCCTCTCCTCGAAGCCAAGGTCAAACATGTCACCTTTCAGGGCTGTAACCCTGTCAGAAAGGCCCTCCTGCGCCACCTTTTCGTTGAGTGCGTCCAGATAAGGTTGGTGCATGTCAACGGCCTTGATCTTGCCGGCAGTGAGACGGATTAAGTCCAAAGTCTGCTTACCCGGACCGCACCCGATATCCAAAATGTTAGGCTCTTTGGGTAAATTCGTCAGCATTGAAAATGCTTTTTGGGTTGACCCGAAGTCGCCTGGACCCTCTCTCGGAATATTGTTGTGGATATCGAAGAACACTTCCGTCATCCCTTGTTCGTTCATTGCATCTGTCTCATCAGGGCGTTCTCTGGATTGCTCCCGCGACTCTGTGTTGCGCCAGCCCGCATGACATTGGTAAGGGGCCTCGCAGCTTTCGGCGGGGTCCAGTGCCGGTGAACTCTTGATTACATGGGTGCATCCAGTATAATCGTCCAGTACAGAATCCAACGGCAGAATTGTATTTGCTCGCCCTTCATCGGTCAAAGGGCATCGGGCACCTGGCGGGCCTTTAGATGGGATTTCCCCTGAGTTGTCAGCTGCCTTCAGGGCGGTTACGGCGGGCGAAATCCCCCCTTGCCCCCTTTTACAAAAAGGGGGGGCGGCCAGCGTAGTTCAAAGGCTCGGGGCCGGATTGTCGAATGGTCTTTTGCATCGTTAGTTAACCCTTGGGCCGGAGGAATTCATGAATTCAGCTTCAGACGGAGACTCTGCTCTTCAGGGTCTCCGGGTATTGGACCTGGCGGACTGCCGGGGTCAATTGTGTGGCCGGCTCCTGGCCGACCTGGGCGCGGAGGTGGTGAAGGTGGAGCCGCGAGGCGGCGCCGAGGAGCGGGGCTGGGGGCCTTTCAAGGATGATGTGCCCCACCCGGAACGCAGTCTGTACTTCCTCTACTCCAACAGCAACAAGAAGGGTATCCAGCTCGACCTGCCGGACCCCGCCGATAGGGAGACGTTCAAACAGTTACTGAAACGCGCCGACATCGTCATCGAGAGTTTCCAGCCGGGATATATGGCATCCCTGGGGCTGGGGTACGACACCCTCCAATCCCTCAACCCAGGCCTGGTCATGGGCTCCGTCTCCGGATTTGGGCAGACGGGTCCCCACAGCCAGTACAAAGCCCCCGAAATAGTTTCCTTCGCCATGGGCGGGGTCATGTACCTGTCCGGCGACGCGGACAAGCCCCCTCTCAGCATGCCCTATGAGCTTGGCTACCAGCTCGCCTCGGTGTATACGGCGGTGGGAGTGCTCATCGCCGCCCGGCAACAGCGCCTTTCGGGAAGAGGCCAGCACGTCGATGTGTCGTCACAAGAGGTGCAGGCGTCGCAGCAGTACATCGTGGTTAACTACAGTGCGCTGGAGAACCTGCTGAGCCGCATGGGGTCACGCTCGGCCCGGGGTGGGTCCGCTCCCAACGGAGCGTACCGGTGCAAAGACGGGTTCGCGGAGTTCTTCATTCTCTCGCCGTGGCATTGGCGCAATCTCTTCGATTGGATGGGCAAGCCTGAGGCCCTGAACGATTCCATCTGGGAGAACCGCCACTTCCGGGCACAGAACGTCGATGTCATCGATCCCTACATCCACGAGTTCGCCGCCAAATTCGACAAGTTGGAGATATCCGAAGAGGCCCAGCGACGCCACATTCCTATCGTGCCGATCAACACCCCTGGCGAGTTCTTCAATGACCCTCAGACCCGTCATCGAGGAACCTTCCAGGAGGCAAATCACCCTGAAGTCGGCCCGCACTTCATCCTGGGGGCCCCCTACAAGTTGAGCGAGACCCCATGCGTGGTGCGGCGCACCGCTCCCCTCTTGGGCCAGCACAACCGGGAGGTGTCGGAGTCCTGGCTGGCCGGGACGCCCCGCCCGGCGACGCCCCCGGCCACGCCCCTGACACCCGGAAAACGGGCGCTCGAGGGAATCCGCATCCTCGACGTGGGCATGGCCATCGCCGGGCCCGAGGTGTCGGGTTTGCTCGCAGAGCATGGGGCCGAGGTAATCATGGTGGAGTCGGCCACGCACCAGCGTCGAGGACGTGACTTCCCCGACCCGAGAGTGGTCCTTCAGCAGAAGGTCACCTTCGGCGGCCTGAACCGGAACAAGAAAGCCATCACGATCAACCTCAACACCGCCGAGGGCCAAGAACTGTTCCGGGATTTGGTTCGGGTCAGCGACGTGGTCGTGGAGAACTTCAACCCCAAGATCATGAAGAGATGGGGCCTGGATTACGAGAACCTGCGAAACGTCAAGCCCGATATCATCGTGGTGGACATGCCGGCCTTCGGCATGACGGGGCCTCGAAGCGAGTATTTAGGTGCCGCGGCCACCACGGCGGCCTTCTCGGGCCTCTATCACATCTGGTCTTATGCCGGCGCAGATGAACCGGCGGCGCCCAATTCCGTGCTGCCGGACTACGTTGCCGCCATATATGCCACGCTGGCAACCACGGCGGCCCTGCACTACCACACCCTCACGGGCAAGGGCCAGAATGTCGACCTCTCCCACGCCGACGCCATGGCCTCGTTGATGGGGCCCATGTACCTGGATTATTTGGTAAACGACCGGATCGCCCAACCGGTGGGAAACTGGCACCCCCATGCCGCACCCCACGGGTCCTACCAGTGCCGGGGCGACGATGATTGGTGTGTGATTGCCTGCTTCACCGAGGAGGAGTGGCAGGCCTTCCGGAACGTGATGGGAGACCCCCGTTGGTGCGGGGACCCGCGCTTCGCCAGCCTCGAACAGCGCCTTGAGAATCGCGCCGAGCTGGACCGGCACGTTGGGGAATGGACCCGGGAATACACCCCCCGGCAGGTGATGCGCACGTTGCAAAAGGCTGGCATCGCGTCGGGCGTGGTCCAGAGCGGGGAGGACCTGGTCTACGACCACCACCTGAGGGCGCGGAGCTACCTGACGACCATGGACCACCCGGAAACGGGGCCAGTGGAGTACCCCGGCGTCACCATGGGTCTTTCCGAGACCCCGGGACGCATCGACGGATGGGCCAACCAGGGAGAACACAACCGCCTCGTCTTCGAGGACATCCTGGGGCTATCCGCCGAGAAGCTCGACGAGCTGGTGCGGACAGAGGTGGTAATCTGAGGGCCGGTTGAGGCACGATTGCGGTTGCCTCCGCCTCAACTCGATGGTCACCCGCTCCCCATCGCTCGACAAGTCAATCCCGCCTGCCGTCTGCTGCCGGCAGCGCTATGGCTGATCGCCGATCCGGCTTTCGAGCCAAGGCCCAACTGCCTCTGCCCTTCTTCGCCAGACTCACCCTGCCGCCGGGCTGTACCTGCTGGAATCCGTGAAGCGCCGGGGTGCTACATCCCATCGTCGCGAGATGCATCTAAAGCTTGTGTCCAACTCTTGTTTTCCGTGGGGACGCAACTTCTTTCTAGGAGGATCGGACGATGGCGAAACGGAGGTCAGGACAGCGGGTCTCAGCCGCGGCCCGAGCGGGCTCCCAAAAGCAACGCCGGCAAACATTGAAGTTTGGCGGACTGGGCGCTGCGGCGTTTGCCGTCTTGGCCGTGGTCATAGTCTTGGCCGTCGGAGCTATTGCAGGGGCCTCCAACGCACCCAACTTCTCGTTCTCTCTGTACCAAGGGGTTACCGAGTTGGGCGCCCGAGACCTGGAGTTATCACAGCTCCGAGGCCAGCCGGTGATCCTCAACTTCTGGGCGGGCCTCTGTCCGCCCTGCCGGGCCGAGATGCCCCAGTTCCAGCAGTTTTTCGAAGAGTACCGCGATCAGGTGACCCTTGTTGGTGTCGACATCGGGCCATTCGTGGGCCTGGGATCGCACCGGGACGCGGAAGACCTGCTGCGGGAGCTGGGAGTTACCTATCCCGCCGGGTTCACCGGCGACGGCGGCGTACCCCGCAAGTACGATGTGACCGGTATGCCGACCACGGTGTTCATCACGTCGGACGGAGAGATTTTCGAAAGACGGGCGGGCGCAATCAACCGTAACACCCTGGTCAGGCTGACCACGGACATGCTCCGGGCTGAAAAAGAAGCGTCCCAGTCCGCGGCGACGCTGCATTCCGGCTCCTGAACCGCGAAAAGCCCATCTCACGGCCTTTGTTCGGCGGTTTGCTGGATAGGCTTTCGGCGGATCTTCGGTCGATCCCGCTTGGAACGGGGAGTAGTCGCGGCGGGCATTGACCCGCCGGCCATCGCCACGAAAGCGAGGCTGGCTCATCGAAGAAGTGGCGCCGGTCCCTCGGCCCGGGCTAACCAGCCGCTAGGAATTCTGTTAGATTTATTTATACTTCTGGTCCGCCACAGAGAGTCACCGAGACCGGAAGACGGCAAGCCATGCTGCCACGCCTCGGTGGGACAACACGGCTTGCCTCACTTTTCGTAAGGGTTGGACCGGCCCTGGCCAAGCGCCATTTTCAGTCGGAGGGCGCCGGGCGGACCTATGGCGCGATCGGGTCAGCATTCATCAGGCTCGAGTAGTCAGTGGGCATACTGAGTAGTTACAAGGCCATCGTGGGGACGCGGGAGCGTAAAGAAGTGCTGGTGGCCATGACCGGCGGCCAGTTGCTGGTGCAGCTCCCCAGTATGCCGGTGAATCTGGCTCTTCCCAGCATGGCCAGACATTTTGACGCCTCTCTTGAAGACGCGGCCTGGATCGTGATTGTCAACCTGCTGGTGCTGGGCAGCCCGGTGTTCCTGGGAGCACGGCTCGGCGACCGGTACGGGCACCCCAGGGTCTTCTTCCTGGGAACGATCATCATCTCGGTGGCCGCGGTGCTGATCGCGTCGGCCCAGAGCCTGGAGCAAGTCGTCATCTGGCGCGGGGTCTAGGGCCTTGGCGCCAGGCTGATCCACGGAAATGGCAACGCCATGCTGGCCTACGCCTTTCCCAGCGAAGAGCGAGGACGCGCCGATGCCTTCCCCATAACCGGGTCTCGATTGGGCACGTTGATTGGGCTCGGGCTTTTCGGCTTGTTCCTCGAATTCCTCAGCTGGCGGCTGGTATTCCTCACCCTGCTGCCCATTGGCCTCATTGTCATCTGGAGCAGCTTGCCGGTCTTGCGTCAGGTCCATGGTCACGGGTGGCGGACTCCAACCCCATCGACTACCTGGGCGCCGGCCTCCTAGTTGCCACGGCCTCGGTGTTTCTCCTCTCTGGAATGCATATCCACGGCGGAGAAGGGGCCTTTACCAGCGAGAGCGCCCTTTCCTACCACATTCCCGTGAACCTGCTGTCCCTGGGTTTGTTGGCTCTTTTCATCGTCGTCGAGCGCCGGGCAAAGTACCCGTTCCTGGATTTCCGGCATTTCCGGGAGAAGTACTTCAGCCTCTCGCTGATTTCCAACGTAATGTTCCACCTTTCCATGCTCGCGACCTTTATCCTGGTGCCGGTGATGATCGAGGAGGGCAAGGGCTTGTCGCCCATATTCGTAACGCTCGTATTGCTGCCCCATCAATCCTTTGGGCTTTTCATGCCTCTAATCGCGGGCAACGTGTACGATAAGTACAATCCCAAGTTTCTGCGGCCCGGATGCATGCTTTCCATCGCGGCGGGCTTCGTGTTGCTGGGCCTATTTTCCGGCCAGGCTCCGGTCTGGCTCATTCCGCTCCTCTTGTTGCCCATCTCGGTTGGCACCAACGCCTTCAACACGGTGAACAACGCCACGGTGATGAACGCTTTGCCGGTTGAGCACCGGGGATTCGCTTCGGGGATGCTGGAGACGACACGGGATTTGGGTCACGCGTTTGGAGCCACCCTGGCGACGATTATCATGGCAACGGTGTTACCGTCCACCATCGCCCTGATGACCGGATCGGAATCTCAAGGGTTTTACATCCGGGGCTTTCAGGTCGCGGCGCTCGCCGTAGTTGCGATAATGCTCGCCGGGGCCGTCATCAACTCTTTCCACAAGGCACTGCCCGCGCCCGGCGCCGGCTTGAAGTCGCCCCAGACCGGAGTGGCCACCGCTGACGACTAGCGGGTGAGTCAGAGAAGCGCACCTAGAAGCTGTCTGTAAGCCGTTTGGCCCCCGGACTCCGCAGCCCATCATGCTTTCCGCAGGTGTTCCTTGATTACTTCTTCGTTCAGCTCGGTACCCCAACCCAGCCCGGTGGGTACGGTCATTCGGCCGTTGATGATCTCCGGGGCGTTCGTAACCAGGTCGTCCTTCCAGGCCACGTCATCGATGTCGATTTCCATGATGCGGACGTTCGGGACGACGGCGCACAGGCTGGCGGCGATGAAAGACCCCAAATGGCTGTTGAAGTTGTGGGGGGCCACGTTGAGCTGGAACACCTCGGCCAGCTCGGCAACTTTCTTCGACTGGCTGAAACCGTTCCACTGGATGTCGAGCATGAACACGTCGGCGGCGTGCAGGTCGAAGAATGGCAGGTACTCCCGCATGTGATGCAGGGTCTCGCCGCTGCATATCCTAGTGGTTGTCGACTCCTTGATCTGCAAAAGGGCCTTGGGATCGTGATTATCGATTTCGAGCCACAACATGTTGAACTGCTCCAGCACCTTGGCAATCCGCATGCAGCTTTCGGGTTTGAAATGGAAGTTGATGTCCAGGTTGATGTCCACATCAGGGCCGACGGCATCCCGAAAGGTACCGATCAGGGTTTCGATGTGCCGGAGCATCGGGGTTGTAATCACCTGATCGGTGGTACCGGGTCCGCCTGAAACACCGAAGCCGTAGACTGAAGACGGGTCGCCGGGGATCACCGTGTTGGTTTTGAGCGCGGTGAAGCCCCGCCTGACCACCTCGCGGCCCAGAGCCGTGATGTCTTCCATTGTCCGTATCGGTGGCGTGCCAAGAATCTCGGGAACACGTGCCCTGGATGAGCCGCAGTGAGACCAGTAAAGGCGAACCGACTCCCGGGTTGGGCCTCCGAACAGCTCAACCACCGAGATACCCAGGGCCCGCGCCTTGATGTCCACCAGCGCCAGCTCAATCCCGGCGATTGCCCCGGCCGCTATGCCGCCCCGGCTGGAGCGCGTGGCCCGATACATGTCCCAGAAACGCATCTCATAGGCCCGGGGGTCTGTACCTATCAGAAACCGCTTGAGGTCTTGAATTGCACCGGCGACGCCGTAAGGAGTCCTGCTGGTGCACTCGCCGAACCCGGTGATGCCCTCGTCGGTCTCAACTTTGACGAAGGTCCAGGGACGCCAGCCCGCATCCACGATGAACGTCTCGATGTTCACGATTTTCATAGCCCCCCTCCGTTTGGTGGATACCACGGCACGAATACTACCACGTCACGGACGGCGAGCGGGCCGGCGTCTGGGCTCGCCTGGCGGGTCCGCCGGGGCGCCGGGACCGGGTGCCTGGTGCCGGAGGGGAGCAGCTGTCTCCCCCGTAATGAGCAGGTCCCGCCCTGGGCTCAGGGGATCTCAGCAATACCCGGCTCCCGGAAGCACGCAGACGGCAACGCTTTCTTCGCATCAACTCGGCCCTGAGACGTAATCCATCGTCTCCTCAGCCGGCGCCGGCGCCGGCCGTCGCCCCATCGTGAACCTGGCCCCGGCGTCCTCCCCATAGGATACCCCGGTAGAAGACCAAGCTAACGCTGAAGGGCGCCAAGTGGTAGACCACCCGGAAGAGAACGGAGACCAGGACGGCCTCTTCCAAGGGCATCCCTAAGAAATGGTAAGTCGCGGCCATGGAGCCTTCCTGAACACCCAAGCCTCCCGGCACCATGGACATGACCCCCAGAGCCACGCCCACGGCGAACCCCGTCACAACCACGCCAAGCTCAACGTTGCTGCCAAAGGCCTGGAAACAGATCCAAACCACTGCCACCCGGGCGACTCGGTCAGCCAGGACCAGGCCCACGGGCAGGACCAGTACCTGGGGCCGCTCCCGCACCGCAGCCAATCCCCGCGCCAGGGTGGTCTCGAAGCGGTCCAGGGGTGGCCCAAGTTCGTGTCGAGTAGTCCAACGCCAGAGAACCCGCACCAGCCGCAGGGTTATCAACCTTACAGGCCCGTAAAAGAAGACCACCGCTGTCAAGGCGAAGGCCACCGCCAGGGCCCCGGCGCCGATGCCCAACGCAACCGCCACCTCGGGGGATAGGGGGTGAGTCAGGAGCAGGTAGGTCAGGCCAGCCGGTATCAGTGCGGCGAACAGCAGGCTCTCCAGGTAGGCGTGGAAAAGAGAGGGCGCCATGACATCACTTGCCGACATCCCGCGGCGCACCATCAGCAACAGCCGCAATGAGTGGCCGGCCAGCCCGCCGACGGCGGCGATCATCGCGGCGGATAGGTACCCGACTTTAAGCAGGTCCTCCCAACCTAGTTGGATACCGAACGACCGATTGATCAGGCTGAAGCTGCCACCTTGGAACAGGTACGAGAGACCGGTTATGAACAGGGCCAGGGGTACCCACTTCCATTCCCCTTCGGACAAAACATCCCGGACCTCCCGCCAGTCCAAAATGACCAGGAACACGCCTACCAGTGCCAGCATGACCACGGCCGCGATTACAGCTCGCTCCCTGCCACCCAAGCGTCCTCCGGAGGAGGGAAGTGACCGGGTTCGGGAGCCGTCCGTAACGGAACGTGAGCCGCGGCCGAAGACCCCGGCGGCGAGGGAGCGTGGCGATCTGAGAAAGGCTCTCACCCGCCCTCTCGGCGCCGGTCCACCGGTGGGTCCGCCGCTATGAGCAGGCCGGTACCCCCAGAGTGCCGAGTATCTGGGCAGCCCGCTCCCACGAATAGTCCGGCTGACCGGCCAACACCTTCTCCCTGTCCACCGCCCCCCAAAGGGCCGCGCCGCTCTTGGCGCCGGCCCGGTAGGCGCACTCCACGTCCTGGCGGCCGTCTCCAACGTAAAGGGTCTCATCGCCGGTTACGTCCAAGGCCGCCATCACTTCCCGCAGGCCAAGAGGGTCCGGCTTGTAGGGGCGGCCCTCCGCCAAGAACAAGGTGTAGTCCAGTAAATCGCCGATGTTGGTCCGGTCCAACTCCGACAATCCGAATGACGTGCGCTTGTCAGAGAAGACCGCAAGCCGGTAGCCGCCGGCTTTGAGGGCCCGGAGCATTCCCTCTATCTCCGGATACAAGTTGGCCATTCTTGACACGGCGTCCCGGTAGAATCCCACGTAGGTGTCCCTCAAGCTTTGCTCGTCCTTGCCAAAGAACCAGGCCAGGTGCTGCAGGAACGGTCTGGAGAACTCTTGGGCGATGGCGGCCAGCCCCGGCCGGGGCAAATCGAGGCTGTCGCCCATCCGGTGCATTATCCAGACGTGCATATCCCAGCTATTCCATAGGGTAAGGTCCCAGTCAAAGACAACCGCTTTCAAGCCGACACCCCTCCTGTTATGTCATATCCCGCCGCGCCAACGGGTCCGCACCGCTTCGATCGCTAGCCAAATTCGCGGGCCCCAAGCACGATCTTGAAATCCGGACCAAGGACCGCCGCAACGGGCTCCGGGGAGCCCTGACGGTAGCCGCCCTAACATCATAGCAGCTTGGGCTGGTTAACTTCCTGCTTTTGGCGCCGGCGAAATCCAACCGATTCCAATTGCATCTAATCTTAATATTGAATCCAATAGGCGCAGCCGGTTGCCCAGGGTCTGTGCCGGAGAATATTCGGGGAGGGACAATGAAATTTCGCGGCGTAAACCACCTGGCAATGGTTACCAACGACATGGAGAAGACCGTTCGCTTCTACCGAGACGTGCTGCAAATGCCGTTGGTGGCGGCGATCGGAAACACGCCGGCGGGGTATCCGTACCGCCACTATTTTTTCGAGACGGGACCAAACAGCACCATCGCCTTCTTCGAGTGGCCCGGCATGGTAGAGGAGTTCCACAAACCCGCCGGCCAGCCGGCGCGAGGCAGGTTGCAGTTCGACCACGTCTCCTTCGACGTGGAAGACGAGGATGGGCTGTTGGAGTTGCAGGACCGGCTGAGCCGGGCCGGCGTGGAAGTGACGCAGGTAATCGACCACAAGTTCATCCACTCTATCTACTTCCACGATCCGAACGGCATCGCCCTCGAAGCGTCGGTCTGGATTACGAACCCGACCGGTCAGGCCCCTGACTACGCCAACCCACACGTCTTCCAAGACCAGAACCCGGTGCCGGCTTTGAAGGAGCAGATAGAGCAGGCCCGGTTGGTCGAAAGGAGCTAGTCGCGGCGTCACCAGAGCGGCCGACGGGCCGCGTATCACCCAGACCCTCAGCTCTGGGCGCCTGCCGGATATCGCCGCCGAATCTTCCGGCGGCCGGCATACCGGGAGCAAGACACCTCTACCCGAACCGGGGGACGGACGCGCTCTATCTGAACCTCCGGGCCCGCGCCCGGCGTGCCGGCCGGCGCCCCGCGAGACGCCGGAGGTGGGCCTTCGCGTTGCTATGGCGGGCAGAAACTGCTATGATTAACATGGGTTACAAGGTCCGAAGGGCGGGATCGGAATACCTCTCAACTCCTCCGGCATCGGACACCCAAACAGGCCTGGCAATCGCCGCGGTTATGCCTTGGAGCCTGGCGTAATGCGCCGGTCGCATGGCGTGGTCGCGATTCAGGTTCGCCCCCCGGAGGTGTTGGAGTTGGCAATTTTTTCTGGTCCCTCCCTTTCAGAAGCCTTAACCCGTTTTATCGCCGCCAAGAAGAACGGCAAGAAGGCGCCACTGAATCACCACGAATTGGGCCGATTCGTCGCCTGGTGTGGAAGGGACAGAAACGTACTTGACCTGACTCCGTCTGAGGTGGCCGACTACGCTCAGTATATTGGCTTGGGGGGAATTGAGTCCGCGAACCGGCTCAGCCCGGTAAAGTCATTCTTGAGCTATTGGAAGGATGAAGGGTGGATTCAGAACGGTCTGGCCGCCCATTTGAGGCTTCCGCGGACCCGCCGCACCAGCGGCCGGCGGGCCGGCTCCGGTTCGAACCAAGAACAGGAGAGCACCCAACTCAGCCAGGAAGGCTACGATAACCTGGCAGCCCAGGTGGCGGTACTCAAGCTCGAGCGAACCAGCGTGGTGGAAGATATCCGGCAGGCGATGGCGGACAAAGACTTTCGGGAGAACGCCCCGTTGGACGCGGCGAAAGAACGCCAGGGCGTCATCGAGGGCAGGATCCGGGAATTGGAAGCCAGCCTCGCCAACGCTCAAATCCTCTCCAAACAGGGAGCAACCCGAATCCGGCGATCGGCGTTGGGCACCAAGGTCAGTTTGAAAGACCTCGCTTCCGGCAAACGAATCGTATACACCCTGGTGGATATCCGGGAGGCGGATCTGGCATCGGGAAAACTCTCCACGAAATCACCCGTCGGGCAGGCGCTACTAGACCGGTCCGTGGGTGATGAGGTAGTCATTAACGTTCCCAAGGGAACCGTCCGCTACATGGTGGAGAAAATAGCCACCTGACCCTTTTGCGGCCATAAATCCCCCTTCGGTACCCACCCGGCCCTCGCCGGGGTGGCTCGATTTTGCTCCGGCCGCGAAACCAGCAACCGGCCCCAATCCTCCTCTCTTCACCATGCAGGGCCTTGCCTTATCCGGATTGTAGACCATGGCAGCCTGGCTCAAGGAACACCACACCGGATTCCATCGTGTCCGGTGACGAACCTGATTGGAGCTTAACCCGTGATATACTGGGCCGGCTTGGCCTCCGCCGTTGCCGTTTCTTGGGCGCGTCACCGCCCCAACTCCACCCCGGTAAACGGGGCAACCCCCGGCGGCGGTCCCTCGTCAATGGCGATGAAGGGTGTGGCTCGGAGAATCGTTGGAAGTAGGATTTTACCGCGGCGTTTACCTGCCCGAGCTGGACCTGTGGATGGATTCCCGGCGGCAGAGGGAATTTGGCCTGATATCCCACGCCCATTCCGACCACATCGCCCGGCACCGCCGGCCGGTGCTGACCAGGAACACGGGGCTACTTCTTGCGGATTATCTGAAGAATTCCAGCCCCATCTACCTGGACTACCACGAACCCCTGGAGACTGAGAACTACACCCTAACCCTCTATCCGGCGGGGCACTGTTTGGGTTCGGCCCAGGCTCTGGTGGAGTCGAAGGCCAGCGGGGTGCGGGTCCTGTATACCGGCGACCTCAAGGTCCGCTCCAGCCCCACCAACGAACCCCTGGAACCGGTGGCCTGCGACGTTCTGATCTTGGATGCTTGCTACGGCAGGCCACAGTACACCTTTCCATCTCAAGAGCAGGTGCTGACCACGGCCTACCAGGTACTGAGGACCTGGCTCGGGAACGGGGAGAAGCCGGTGGTCCAGGGGTGGCGGTTGGGCAAGGCCCAGGAGTTGCTGCATCTCCTGCTGGGTCAAGGGTTCGACGTGGCGGTGGAGGAAAGCGTCTACCGGATAGCCCAGGTCTATCAGCAGGCCGGCGTGATCTTCCCCGGCAAGTTGCGTCCATTCGAAGGCCGCTGGCCCCAGGGCCAGGTGTTGCTCTGTCCACCCGGCTCCCGGAGCGGGCCAAACCTGGAGGGGGTTCGCGGCCTCCGCTTCATGGAGCTAACCGGTTGGGCCACGGGCAACCGGCGCTGGGGCCGGCGGGGAGACTCCAGCCTTCCCTACAGTGACCACGCCGATTTCAACGAGCTGCTGGACTACGTGCATCGGGTGCACCCCAAAGAGGTGTACACCGTCAACGGGTTTCCGGAGCTGTCCGCCCACCTGCGGCAGGAGGGCTACCCGGCGGTCCACCTGGATGAACGGGGCCGGCGGATAGATGCCGGATTTCAGATGAAAATGTTGTAGGGGCGCAGCATGCTGCGCCCCTACTGTTTCGGCAACGGCGTAACGCTAGTCGGGCGTGGTTCCCACGGGCGGCAGGATGTCCGATTCGTCGGACGCCAACATGCGGTTAACCGCGCTCAGATACGCCTTGGCGCTGGCCACGATAATGTCGGTGGAGGCCCCGCGGCCGGTGTAGACCTGCCCGTCTTTTTCGACCCGGATGGTCACTCTGCCTATCGAGTCGATGCCCTCAGTCACCGATTGGACGCTGAAGTCCACCACCTCGCAGGGTGAACCGGTTACCCGGTTGATGGCCTTGCAGACGGCGTCCACCGGGCCGTTGCCGGTGGCGGCGTCGGTAGCCGGTTCCTGGTCCGGGCCGATGAGGCGCACGGTGGCCGTGGCGATGTCATGGTCGCCGCTCGAGAACTGGACCTGGTCCAGGGCGTACGTGACGGGCTCGGTGGCCACTCGTTTCTCCTCATCCATGAGGATTTCCAGGTCCCGGTCATTGACCTCGCGCTTTTTGTCGGCAAGCACTTTGAAAGACTCGAAGACCTTGGAGATCTCCTCTCGGTTCAGGGTGTATCCCAGGTCTTCCAGCCTGGACTGGAGACCGGCCCGGCCGCTCAGCTTGCCCAGCACCAGCGTGCTGCCGGGTACGCCCACCCGTTCCGGCTGCATCACCTCGTAGGTGGACCGGTCCTTCAGCACCCCATCCTGGTGGATGCCGGAGGCGTGGCGGAAGGCGTTCTCGCCCACCACCGCTTTGTTGGCCTGTACCGCCATCCCGGTGATACGGCTGACCAATCGGCTGGCGGGGTAAAGCTGAGTGGTGTCGATGCCTATCTGCACCGCGAAGAGGTCTTGGCGAGTGTCGACCGCCATGATTATCTCTTCCAGGGAGGCGTTCCCGGCTCGCTCCCCGATACCGTTGATGCAACCCTCCACCTGGCGGGCGCCGGCCTGAATGGCGGCGAGGCTGTTGGACACCGCCAAGCCCAGGTCGTTGTGGCAGTGGACACTGAGGTTCACTTTGTCGATGCCCGGCACCTTCTCCTGAATTTCGAGTAGCAGCCTGGCGAAGTCGGAAGGGATGGCGTAGCCCACGGTGTCAGCGACGTTGACGGTGGTGGCGCCGACACGAATCACCTCCTCCAGCATCTCGAAAAGGTACTCTGGATTGGTGCGCGTGGCATCCATGGGAGAGAATTCCACGTCGTCGCAATATCCTTTAGCCCGCGCCACCATGGTCACCGCCATGTCCATCACCTCTTCCCGGTTCTTGCGAAGCTGGTGCATCTGGTGGATCTCCGAGGAGGAGAGGAAGATGTGGATGCGGGGTTTCTCGGCGTGCTTGA
This sequence comes from Dehalococcoidia bacterium, assembly GCA_030753265.1. The sequence continues at coordinate 90,311 of JASMCQ010000035.1, read as the reverse complement.
CGGCCGCCCATGCCTGGTCAACGTCGTCGGCGACGGCACGGGCCAGGGAGGCGATGATGGGACCGTGGATTTCCCGGGCGATGTTGCTCACCGCTTGGAAGTCCCCCGGGGAGCTGGCGGCAAACCCGGCTTCGATAATGTCAACCCGCAGCCGCTGTAGCTGCCGGGCGATCTCCATTTTCTCGTCCGCGGTCATCCCGATCCCGGCGGACTGCTCTCCATCCCGGAGGGTGGTGTCCAAGAACAATACTTTTCTTTCAGCCATTTTATTCAACCCTTTCTCTTTCTGTTTTGCAGTATCGTTTGGTCTACGGCAAATCGGATATTCGACTTGATGCTCCCGGACCAGCCGGACCCCGAGAGTCCTCGGCCGCGCCGGGCCGGCAAACCCGCGAAACGGCTTGCCTAGCTTGCAGAAACGAAGGGCAGGGTCACGTAGTCCACCGCACCCAGCCCTGCCAAGACCAGCGTGTGACGGTGAACTACTGTCTGTATCTCCATTGTCATGATTCTTTCTCCTAGGGGCTCCTCATCGCCGGCCCCTCTACCGCTGGGAGAGGGGTGATCGAAGGATGGGGTGAGGATTTTACACCTCTTTTGGGTCGAGCCAGGTCATCATGCCCCGAAGCTTCTTGCCCACTTCCTCTATCTGGCTGTGGCGCGCCTCCTCCCGGAGGGGAAGGAACCGTTTGCGACCCTCGTCGTTCTCGGCGATCCACTCCCGGGCGAAGGTGCCGTCCTGGATTTCCTTCAGGATTTTCCGCATATTATCCCGGACGTGATCGTCGACGACCCTGGGCCCCCGGGTCAGGTCCCCGTACTCGGCGGTGTCGCTGACCGAGTAGCGCATGTAGGAGAACCCTCCCTGGTACATGAGGTCCACGATCATCTTCAGCTCATGCATGCACTCGAAGTAGGCGATCTCCGGTGGATACCCACCTTCCACCAGGGTCTCGAAGGCGGCGCGGACCAGAGACGAGACGCCCCCGCAGAGGATGGTCTGCTCGCCGAACAGATCACTTTCGGTCTCGTCCTTGAAAGTGGTTTCCAACACCCCCGCACTGGTGGAGCCAACGCCCTTGGCATAGGCCAGACCGACCTCTTGAGCGTGACCGGTGGCGTCTTGGTGGATGGCCAGCAGGCTGGGCACCCCGACTCCACTCTCGAAAAGCTCCCGCATACGGTGGCCGGGGGCCTTCGGTGCAACCATCATCACGTCCACGTTGCTGGGTGGGACCACCTCCCGGTAGAGAATGCTAAAACCGTGGGCGAACATGAGGGCGCTGCCCGGCTTTAAGTGAGGAGCGATCTCCTTCCGGTACACCCCGCCTTGCACGTGGTCCGGGATCACCACCATCAACACGTCCGCCGCCTTGACCACGTCGGGCACGTCCGCCACTTCCAGGCCCGCCGCTTGGGCTTTGACCCGGCTAGGGCTGCCCGGGTAGAGGCCGACCATCACCTTCTGCCCGTTGTCCTTCAGGTTTAGCGCGTGGGCGTGCCCCTGGCTCCCGTAGCCCACGATGCCGATGGTTTTGTCCGCCAGGACCCCCAGGTCCGCGTCTTCGTCGTAGAAAACTTTTACCATTTCACCATCATCTTCAATTCGCCGAATTCTCCAATCCCGGAGATTGCCCCACCTCAGTCGCCGAATCCATTCCCGCCGAGGTCGACTCCAACACTGTCGGTGACCCGGCCGTTGGTCTGGCCGCGGACCATAGCCACGCGCCCGGTGCGCAGCAACTCAATAATGCCAAAGGGTTCGAGAAGGTTGCTCAAGGCGTTGATCTTGTCTTCCTCTCCAGTGATCTCGATCACCATGGACTGGGTGCCCACGTCCACGATGTTGGCCCGAAACAGCTGGACGATCTGGATGATCTCGCCACGGGTGGACGGATCCGTTTTCACTTTGACCAGGGCCAACTCCCTGGACACGATCGAATCAGCGGAGATGTCGGAAACCAGGATAACGTCGATGAGCTTGTCGAGTTGCTTGGTCACCTGGTAGACCGTGTTCTGATCGCCGTCGACCACGAAGGTCATGCGGGACAGGCCGGGCCGCTCGCTCTTTCCAACTGCCAAACTCGCGATGTTGAAGCCGCGCCGCCGGAACATGCTGGCGATGCGGGTGAGGACCCCGGGACGGTCCTCCACCAGGGCAACAATGGTGTGCTGCTCTCCGTTCCGGTTCATTTCAGTGAATGCCCTCCGGCGCCGGTTCCTCTATCATGTCGTTGACGGATTTCCCGGCCGGGATCGTCGGGTACACGTTCTCTTCCACGACCCGGAAGTCGATGATCACCGGGCCGGGAGTCTCCATCGCCTCTTGGATTGCCCCGTTCACCTGGTCTTTCGCGGTGACCCGAATCCCATGAATCCCGTAGGCTCCGGCCAGCTTGACGAAATCCGGGTTGGCCGTGTATTGGGAAGCAAAATAGTCTTGGTCGAAGAACAGGTCCTGCAACTGGTGCACCATGCCCAGGGACCCGTTGTTTAGAATGGCGAACTTCACCTCGATGTTGTTCTCCGCGGCTGTAGCCAGGTCGCACAAGGTCATCTGGAAGCCGCCGTCGCCGGCGACGGACCAGACGGTCTTATCCGGCCGTCCCAACTTGGCTCCCAGGGCGGCGGGGACCTCATAACCCATGGAGCCCAGCCCGCCCGACGTAATCAACGTGTTCGGCTCGTTAAAGGCGCAGAACTGGGCGGCCCACATCTGGTGCTGCCCCACGCCGGTCACGATGATCGAGTCTCCCTGGGTCGCCTCCGAAAGCTTCCGCAGCACGAACTGGGGCAGCAGCTCCTCGGTCTGCCGGATGTGCGCCGTCGGGTGCTCGGTCCACAGGGTGTCGACGCTACGCAGCCAGTCGATGTGGACCTTGGGCTCCACCAGGGGCATGAGCTGTTGCAGGAAACACTTGAGATCCCCAACTATGGGCACATTCGCCTGGACGTTCTTGTTCAATTCCGAAGGGTCCACGTCGACATGGATCACCTTGGCATTGGGAGCGAAGTCGCTCAGGCGCCCCGTGATCCGGTCGTCGAACCGCATTCCCAGGGCTATGATCAGATCGGACTTGTCGACCGCCAGGCTCGCGCTGGCCAGGCCGTGCATTCCCGCCATGCCCAGGTTCAGGTAGTGGTCCGTGGGCAATGAGCTGATGCCCAGCAGGGTGGTGACCACCGGTGTCTGGGTCTTCTCCGCAAACTCCCGCAGCTCTCCGTAGGCGTGGGAAATGAGCACCCCATGTCCGGCCACGATAACGGGCCGGTCCGCCTGGTTGATCAGCCTGGCCGCCTCGGCCACCTGTTCCGGGTCCGCATCGCCGGGCGGATTGTAGCCAGCAATGCTGATTGTCTCGGGCCAGACGAACTCCGTCAGCTCGTCCTGGAGCACGTCCCTGGGCAGGTCCACCAGTACCGGCCCCGGCCGCCCGGTCCGGGCGATGTGAAACGCCTCTTTGATGACTCCGGCAATTTCCGCGACGTTCATGACCAGGTAGTTGTGCTTGGTAATGGGCAGGGTGATCCCGGTCATGTCGATCTCCTGGAAAGCATCGCTTCCCAAGACCGCCCGGGACACCTGCCCGGTAATGGCGACCATCGGCACCGAGTCCATCTGGGCGCAAGCGATGCCGGTAACCAGGTTGGTGGCCCCCGGCCCCGAAGTGGCGGTGCATACCCCAACCTTGCCGGTCGCCCGGGCGTAGCCGTCGGCGCCCATGGCCGCGCCTTGTTCGTGGCGCACCAGGATGTGCCGTATCTTGGGGTATTTGGACAGGGCTCCGTAGAAAGGCAGCACCGCGCCCCCAGGAATCCCGAAAATAACCTCCACCCCTTCTTTCAGGAGGCTTTCACATACGATTTCGGCGCCCGTTAGCTTCATCCCCGCTCCCCGTGACTCCCACTCCGCTTGGTTTAGCCGGAGTGAGAGCCTCGATAAACAAAAAAACCCATCCCCAAAGGGACGAGTCGTTAGATCCCGCGGTACCACCCTTATTTTCCGGGAATCCAGTCGTCATGACTCAGCTTTGAGGCTGACTAATTACCAACTCGGATGCCGGAACTGCTCCAAGGCCGTTAACGGTGCCAGCCGCCGCGCCCTACTCTAGTTCAGGCTGGTCGCTCCAGGGCGAGTTCGGAGTATTGCCTTCACCGGTTTTCCACCAACCACCGGCTCTCTGGGAACGGTTACTCCTACTACTCCCTTTCTAAGCGGGTTTCTTAGCAATGTAACCCGTGGATGTTATCAGCACCAAAGTCAGCTTGTCAACCACAGCTACGCGCCGATGCCCTCACCCTCGTTCCCTCTCCCTCGGGAGAGGGATGCCCTGGCGCAGCCTGGGCCGGGCGAGGCAGCGTGTGGCGATTATGCCTGGTGGTTATGATAGAATGAACGAACCCATTCCGTGAGACACCTAGAGGAAGTCCGCCGTTGCCCGAGCGCATATTCGTCGCCGTCGCCTGGCCCTACGCTAACGGACCCCTGCACCTGGGCCATGTAGCCGGGTGCTATCTCCCCGCCGACATCTTCGCCCGCTACCATCGGATGAAGGGCAACCAGGTGTTGATGGTATCGGGCAGCGACAGCCACGGCACCCCCATTACCGTCCGGGCCGAGCAGGAAGGCGTGACTCCCCAAGAGGTCGTGGACCGGTACCACGCCCAGTTCCTGGACACCTGGGACCGTCTGGGCATATCTTTCGACCTGTTCACCACCACCCGCACCGAGAATCACCAAGAGGTGGTCCAGGGCATATTCCGGCTCCTACGGGAGAAGGGATACATCTACACCGATGTGACACTGCTGGCCTACTGCCCGGCATGCGACCGTTTCCTGCCAGACCGGTACGTGGAAGGCGTCTGCCCCCACTGCCACTCCAACCGGGCCAGGGGTGACCAGTGCGAAACGTGCGGCCGCACCTTGGACTCCAAAGACCTGCTGGAGCCCCGCTGCAACCTATGTGGGACCGCGCCGGAGTTTCGTGACTCGGAGCACTTCTTTCTCAAGCTGTCCGCCTTTCAGGAGCCACTTCTGGAGTGGGTAAACCAGCATGATCACTGGAGACCCAACGTTCTCAACTTCACCCGGCGCTACCTGGAGGACGGGTTGAAGGACCGGGCCATCACCCGCGACCTCACCTGGGGGATACCCGTCCCCGTGGAAGGATACGAGGGCAAACGAATCTACGTCTGGTTCGAGGCGGTGATCGGCTACCTGTCGGCGGCGGTCGAATGGGCGCAGCGGGCCGGGACTCCCGGCAAGTGGGAGGAGTTCTGGAAGGACCCCAACACCAGGCCCTACTACTTCATCGGCAAGGACAACATCCCCTTCCACTCCATCATCTGGCCGGCCATCCTCATGGGCCACGGCGGCCTCAACTTGCCCTACGACGTTCCGGCCAACGAGTTCCTGAGTTTGGAGAACCAGAAGTTCTCCACCAGCCAGAACTGGGCGGTCTGGGTGCCCGACTACCTGGCCCGGTACGATCCTGATCCCCTCCGTTTCGTCCTCTCCATCAATATGCCGGAGTCCGCCGATACCGACTTCTCCTGGGGCGAGTTCGTGCGCCGGAACAATGAAGAGCTGGTGGCGACCTACGGGAACCTGGTGCATCGGGTACTGTCCTTCACCTACCGGAACTTCGATGGCAAGATTCCCTCGCCGGGGCCGCTGAGCCCGGTGGACGAGGCGATTCTCAAGGGTGCCCGCGCCGCGATGGACGGCGTGGACCAGAGCCTATCCAATTGCCGCTTCAAGGCTGCCATCGGCCAGGCCTTCTCCCTGGCGCAGGAGGCCAACCGCTACCTGGACACCACGGCGCCCTGGAAATCCATCAAGACCGCCCGGCAGGATGCCGCCACCGCCCTGTGGACTAGCATTGCGGTGATAAATTGCCTCAAGGTGATCTTGTACCCCTTCCTCCCGTTCAGCGCTCACCGCTTGCATGAATTCTTGGGATTTGACGGCCCGGTCGAAGAGGAACAGTGGGATTTTGATGCGATCCTGAAAGGGGTGGAGGGCGGCAAGTCCTTGCGCGCGCCCTCGCCGCTGTATACCAAGCTGGACGCCCAGGTGGTGGATGATGAGGTGCAGCGGCTAGGCGTCGGGACCGCATAGGGGGCAGCTTGCTCAAAGGGCTGGATGAGAGGACCGCGTCAATTTACACGCCGATTCAGCTCGATCTGGGCCGTGTGGAAGCGCGTCTTCGGGGCCTGAGCCAAACCGACGACAGCCCCTACCTGGGCCCCCTGCTGGACCACGTACTGACGAGCGGCGGGAAACGGATCCGGCCTGCCATCACCCTGTTGGCCGCCGATTTCTACCCCCACCAGCCGGAAAATCCGATCACCATGGCCGCGGCGGTGGAACTGCTTCACGTGGCCACCCTGATCCACGACGACACGGTGGACAACTCGGACCTGCGCCGCGGCAAGGCCACCGTCAGCAACGCTTGGGGCCGGAACGTGGCGGTGCTGTTCGGCGACTACGTCTTCGCCACGTCCGCCACGTTCGTTTGCGAAACTGGGAACGTGCGGGTCATCCGCCGGTTCTCCGAGACCATCATGGATCTGGCCAGCGGCGAGCTGATCGAGCTGTTCAGCGCCTTCGATGCCAAGCAGGCCCGCAAGCTCTACGACGAGCGCATCTACCGCAAGACCGCCTCTCTGTTTTGCACCGCGGCGGAAACGGGCGCCATCCTGGGCGGGGCTCCGGAGCCACAAACCCAGGCGCTCCGGGCTTATGGCTTCAACATCGGCATGGCCTTCCAGATAATGGACGACCTGCTGGACGTCCAGGGCGACGCCGCCGAGCTGGGCAAGCCGGTCGGCAGCGACCTCCGGCAAGGGGTGCTGACGCTGCCGGCCATCATGCTGATGGAACGGTATCCGGCGGATAACCCCATCGAAAAGCTGTTCCGGGAGTTGTCTGAGGACCGTGATCAGGATGGCCAGGTGCCAAAGGTCCTGGACATGATAAACGATTCCACCATTATCAAGGACTGCTACACCGTCATCCGGCAATACTGTGAGACGGCATCGAGGTCCCTGGACGAACTTCCCGATTGCCAGGCACGGCACTCCCTGCTGGACCTGTCTGGCTACCTCCGGGAGCGCACCCACTAACCATCGATCCCCACTCGGCCGTTGGTCCAGACCACCCGGCCTCCCACCACCGTCAAGACCGGCCGGATGTCCGCCAGGCCGGAAATGGGAGCCATTGTCGGGTCCGCGTCCACCAGCACCAAGTCGGCCAGCTTCCCCGGACGGATCGTCCCTTTGCTGTTCTGGTTGCCTTCGGAGCGCGCGCCGGCCAAGGTATATATCTCCAATGCCGCTTGAATGGAAACCCCACGGCCCACTCCGGACCCGGTTTCTTCTGCCGGGGACAGCGACGCTCCGGCCCGCGTGGCCCCGGTCACGGCGCTGAAGATGCCCGGCCAGGGGTTGGGATCGATGACCGGAGCGTCGGAGCCGAAAGCCACCGGCACGCCGGAGCGAAGCAGGGCGCCCACCGGATAGAGGTGATCCAGCAGCGACGCTTCCACCCGCTCCCGATAGCGGTCTCCATTCCAGTAGACGAAACCCGGCTGGGTCACCACCCCGGCCCCGCTTCTCCGCACCTGGATCACCAGATCGGGCGGGCACTCGGCACAGTGCTCAATGCGGTCCTTGAGCGCGAGGGCGGCGACCGGCGGGCTCGTGGCCCCCGAAGCCCTATCTCCCAATCTTCCAGGAGGGGGCGCAAACGGGTTTTCCCCGAGTACCCGCGCCGCCGCCGCGACCGCCTCCTGCTCCACCGCGTGAATGGCCACGGGAAACCCCGCATGATGCGCCTCGACGACGATCCGGCCCAGGCTGGCAAGGTCTGGCTGGAGCGCTCCGGTAGTCAGCGTGAGCATCACCTTGGCATGGCCCAGCCGCAGCCATCGATCACCACCGGCCGGGCGCCGGCCCTCCGCCAAAAACTCGTTCAGGCGGGCCTCCCCGGCCAGCATGGTAACCCGGCATTGCAGCTTCCCCGAGCCCTGCAGGCTGGCGAAGGACTCCCAACGAGCCGGGTCGTTGTCAGGCCCGGCGTCCTGAACCGAGGTAATGCCGTAGCCGAGCAACTCTCGGTTCAGCCGGACGATACCTTCCTCGATCTGTTCGGCGTCTCGCAAGCTGCCCAGGCGCTGCCGCAGAAATCCCGCCAGATCGAGCAGCAACCCGGTGGGCTCTCCGGTGGCGCCGTCCCGGTCGATCACTCCCTCTGGGGGGTCGGGGGTATCCCGGTCGATCCCGGCGAGCCGCAACCCCCGGCTGTTCAGCACCGTGGCGTGGCCACTGCGATGGTCTAGCCGGGTAGGGTGGTGGGGGACCGCCTCGTCCAAGTCCCAGCGAGCCGGGTGCCGCCCTTCGGCCAATGCCAGGTCGTCGTATCCGAAACCACGAATCCAACGGCCGGGTTGGGTCTGCATGGCCCGGTGGCGCAGCATGTCTTGCAGCCCTTTCATGGATGAGACGACCCCCGGACCGCAATCGAGCCCCTGTAGGGAGGCGGCCAGGGCCATCAGGTGGCAGTGAGCGTCCACGAAGCCCGGCAGCAGGCACATCCGCTGGCAATCGACGGTCCGGGTGCCGGGTCCGGCAAGGGCCACCGCTTCGGCCTGGCCGCCGACGGCGACAATGGTATCGCCGCGCACCGCCACGGCCTCGGCCCTGGGCTGTCCCGGTTCGAGGGTCACCACCCGGGCGTTTACCAGCAGAAGGTCCGGGGGCCCGGCGGCCCGCCACTCCCCGCTGCTGCGATGTGGAAGTTCAGACATTTGCTACGTCCATGGGGATCACGATGGCAGCCGGTGCAACTTTTTCATTCAGGTTACCAATCCTTGCCGAAGCTGCAAGACATCCCAACGAGTAGTGCCCATCCAGTCCCCCTTTGTAAAGGGGGATACAGGGGGATTTCGCTCACCATGCATGCCCGCCGTCTTCTCAAGGGCCGGCAAAGTCCCCGGCCAACACTCCCCTCGGGTAAATACGTCACGGCGATGAAGAGAGGGCGCTCTCTACACATCTCACATTCTACCTGTTCCCTTTCCGCCTCCGCAAAGATTCACGGCTCCGAGTGCTTAGTTCAAGAGGTCCGGTAGGCGGTGGCACGCGGGACATCCTCTCGGTTGATCCCGCGCATCGTCTCCTGTCGTTCAGCTTCGGGTGCCGGCGTTCCGATCCGGTGTATACTGTCGCCTTGGCTTCATTTTGATCTCAAAAGGAGCAGCCATGAAAGCGATACAGATCACTGAGTTCGGTGGCCCTGAGGTCATGAAATACCAAGACGTGCCTGACCCGGCTCCCGGCGACGGAGAGGCGGTCGTAGAAATCCAGGCGGTAGGGGTCAACTTCACCGATGTTTACAGCCGGGCCGGCATCAACCCGGGGCCGCCCCTCCCGAGAACCATCGGGGTGGAGGGCGCGGGGGTGGTGCGGGACGTTGGTCTCGGTGTCACCAGTGTCAGCACCGGTGATCTGGTGGTTTACTGCAGTGTTCCGGGCTCCTACGCCGAGCGGGCGGTGGTCCCCGCCTCCCGGCTCATCAAGATGCCCCAGGGTCTGGACGCCCAGGCGGGGGCAGCGGCCATTCTACAGGGGATGACCGCCCATTACCTGTGCCACAGCACCTACCCGGTGCAGGACGGCGACCGGGTTCTGGTCCACGCAAGCGCCGGCGGTACCGGGCTGCTGCTCACGCAGATGATCAAGCGCCTGGGCGGCTACGTTTTCTCCACGGTCTCCACCGAGGCCAAGGCGGAGCTGTCCCGGGGGGCCGGCGCCGACCACGTCATCATCTACACCCAGCAGGATTTCGCTGAGGAGGTCAAACGGGAGACCGGCGGAGCGGGCGTTCAGGCAGTCTACGACGGCGTGGGTCGGACCACCTTCGACAAGGGCCTTAGCTGCCTGGCCCGCCGGGGCTACATGGTGCTGTACGGCCAGGCCAGCGGCCCCGTGCCACCTCTGAACCCGAGGATCCTCGGCAACGGCTCCCGGTTTCTCACCCGGCCCGGCCTGGGCGATTATACCGTAACCAGGGAGGAGCTGGAAAAACGCGCTGGGGACGTGCTGAACTGGGTGAAGACCGGAGAACTGAAGCTGCGGGTCGAGCACGTATTGCCCCTGTCGGAGGCAGCCGAGGCCCACCGTCAGCTAGAGGGCCGAGCCACCACCGGCAAGATGCTGCTCATTCCCTAGTAGCCTGTCTGGCAAATAGCTTTACACCGGCGAACCTGTGTAACACGCCCTTCCGGCCATCGTCCCCGACGCCATCGAGGCCGGAATCCAGAGATGTTTTCGCCGGTACCCGGCCTTCGCCGGGACGGCCGGCTGGGGATCGAGCCGCCTACGAGACACTAAATCAGATTGTTGACCTATTCAGTCAACATTATATATAATTGGTTAAGGCCCGGCAGCAGGAGGAGAGAATGGCGGAGGCCACGGTAACGCAAGAGGTTGTCTTTGAGACCCTAAAAAGCGTATTCGATCCGGAAATACCGGTGAACATTGTGGACCTAGGGCTTATCTACGATGTCCAGGTCACCGGCAGCGATGTTTATGTCCAGATGACGTTGACCTTCGCGGGTTGCGGAATGGGACCGTTCATCGCGCAGCAGGCGGAAACGGCCATCCAGGAGATCGAAGGGGTGAATGATGTGGAGGTAGAGTTGGTCTTCGATCCGCCCTGGACGCCCGACCTGATTAGCGAAGAAGCCAGGTCCATGTTGGGGATCTAGCGCTCATCTCGCGTCGCCCGGCCCGCCTGTACCGGAATATTCCGCGCTGCACCCGGGAAACGGCCAGGCGACCCACGGATTCGATGCCGCCGCCGCCACGGTGAACCGAGAAGTCTCAATGCGGCGCCGGCCGCCCATGAAGCCCGGCGATTTGACCAAGATAATCACGGGCCTCGTGGCTCGATAGGCCGACGAGACCGCCCCTCGACACCCCCGGTGATACGGGAAAGATTGGTGGGGCCGTCCGTCCCCGGCTCCGGCCGCAGGCCAGTCCCTGCGGCCTTATCGTGTGCTCAACCTGCCGATCAACGCTTCGCCCGGTGAGGCCGGGCGGCTTTAGGATAACCTGCCAAAGCAAATAGCAGGGCTCGCCCGAAGGAACGCCGCGTACTCCGCCGGCAGAACTCCACCGATGATGGCGGCCGAAAGGAATAAAGCATGTCGACTCCCGAAGGAAACCCCAGGCTGGAGCAGATCAAACGAAGCTGGCAGCAAAAGCGCCAAATAACGGGCCGCCTGTCCAAGATCGGGACCAAGATCGGAGTTTACAGCGGCAAGGGAGGCGTCGGGAAGACCACCGTCGCGGTGAACCTGGCCGTTACCCTGGCCCAGGAGGGAAAGCTGGTCGGGCTGCTGGACGTGGACATCGACTGCCCCAACGCAACGAAGGTTCTGGGCATCGCCGACAAACCGGACTTCGTCGACGGCCAGATTCTTCCTTCACAAAAATGGGGAGTCAAAGTGGTGTCGATGGCTTTTTTCCAGGAGAATGAAGAAGAGGCCATTATCTGGCGCGGGCCGATGATTCACAACGCTATCAATCAGTTCCTGGAGATCACTGAATGGGGCGAGTTGGATTATCTGGTGGTGGACCTGCCCCCCGGCACCTCAGACGCTCCGTTGACCATCATGCAGACTTTGCCCATGGACGGCTTCGTGGTCGTTAGCACTCCCCAGCAACTGGCCAACATAGACGCCAAACGTTGCATCAACATGATCCGGAAGCTCAACCTGAACGTCCTGGGGATTGTCGAAAACTACACCGGCGAGATATTTGGCGAGGGCGCCGGCAAGGTGCTGGCCCAGGATGTTGAAGCACCTTTCCTGGGAACCATCGCGCTACGGTCGTCCTACCAGGACAACTCCAGACCGACCGCCTTGGTCGACGAGGCGGTGGGCGATGAGTACGTCCGCTTGGCCGAGGAGGTCAAGAAGAGCCTGCGGGAATTGGGACGAGAAGCAGCCTGACCTTTACGGCGCTCCGCTAGGTTTCTATCGCGGCGGTAGCCAGGGCTTCGATAGGCTCTCCCTCCGGAGCCTTTACTTTCTGGGCCCGGACGGCGCGGCCCTGCCGCTGGCCATGGGCGGCGATATTGATCAACAGCTCCACTTCCAGGCTCATGGCTTCCTGAGAAAACGCGCTTCGCTCGCCCATCCGGCGGTACTTCTGATAGCGCCGCTTGAGCAGCTTGCTCGGGGACAGCTTGGAGAGTTCCGCAATTTGCTTGACGACGGCCAACTGCATCACGCTCGCCGCTTCCCTGGGGTTCGTGTGAGACCCGCCTTCCGGTTCCGGCACCGCCTGATCGACGATGCCCAGCTCCGAACAGTCCTGGACCGTCAGCATCAACGCTTCCGCCGCCTCCCGGTCCAACATCCGGTCGGGGAAAGGTCCGCCCAGGTTGCGGTTCAACGAGATCGGTGAGTAGATGGCGTACTGTTGCATGAGAATGCGGTCGGACATCCCAAGAGCCAACGCCCCTTCGCTGCCGCCTTCCCCAATGATCACGGAGACGATCGGAACGGGCGCCTCGACCATCAATGACAGGGTGTTGGCAATGGCATTGCCGATGCCCTGCTCCTCCGCTTCCAGACTTGGATCGGCTCCCTGCGTGTCGATCAGCGTCACCAGAGGGAGCTTGAACCGGCCTGCCAGGGAGATCAGCCGCTGGGCCTTGCGTAGACCGTCGGGGCACACGTGGTACCGCTGGCCCTGTAGCGGAGCGCGGCGTTGCTGGCCGATGACGACCACCGGCTCCCCCAACAGGAACCCGACTCCTCCGACAACCGACCGGTCGTCGCTGCTCAAACGGTCTCCTCGCAACTCGAAGAAAGGGTCCAGCATCGACCGCATGTAGGCAATCGCCAGAGGACGTTCCTCGTTCCTGGCGATGGTTACCGCCTCCCAGACCCCAGTTTCCGCGGCCACCTCCAGCTCGGTCTGAAGCAGGTCCTTGTGGTTCCCTTTGCTCTGCTTCTGGGAGGTGAGTATCTGCAATAGCGTTGAAAGCCGTGACTGCAGGGCTTCCCGGTCCACCACATTGTCCAAGAGGCCATGTCCCAGATGGGCCTCGGCGGTGTGGGCGTCAAGAGGCAGCGGGGCCTTGGATATCTCACGCAAGGTCCTCAACGGCGATAGCCCGATCAGAGAGCCCGGCTCGGCCAGAATTACGTCGGCCAGGTTGGCGAAGCTAGCGTAGGCCTGGCCCGTGGAGGGGTTGGCGAGCACCACTATGAACGGGGCTCCGGCCTCCCGTAGCTGTTTGGCCGCGGTCACGGTTTTGGCCATCTGCATCAACGACAGGACACCTTCTTGGACCCGGGCGCCACCGCCGGAAACCAGCGCCAGCAGGGGAAGTTCCCGGCGGGCTGCCGTCTCCAGGGCCATGGCCACCTTCTCTCCCACTACGCTGCCCATGCTGCCGCCCATGAAACCAAAGTCCAAAACCACCAGCATCAGCTCTAAGCCGTCGATTCGACAGCGGCCCGTCACCGCGGCCTCGGTTAGGCCGGTGCGGTTTTGGTCCTGGACGAGCAGCTTTCGGTAGCGGCCTCGCCGGGAAAACGAGAGGGGGGCCACTGAACTGAGGTACTTGTGGGACTCTTTGAAACTGCCCTTATCGGCCAGTTGCTCGATCCGCTCTCTGGCGGTCAGGGTGTAGTGGAAACGGCAAAATGGGCATACCCGGTAGGTCAGGTAGGCCGCGGATTCGCTGATGGGCTCCTCACACAGCAAGCACCGGTCGTGCACGACGGAGAGATACACATGGCTCAGGTCTTCATCCCTGCCGAACAGGTGCACCAGAAAGCTCGCCAGGTTTCTCAAAAGCCCTCTTCCCAAATTGGCAGCGCCGAGCCAGCCGCCGGCTCCGGCTCCAATCATGGTGATGTATTTATGATACAACTCGTTAACTTAAATGAAAATGCGCCAATGGCATGACCCCGAGATTGATCCCTTGCCACCCGCTTCCCTTTTACACCCCTGAGAATTACCGGTGTATTACGACACACCATTAAATCTGCAGCCTCGCTCCCGGACACAACAGCGTCGCCGTAGCCGGCCCCAGTCGACTCGGCTATCCTGAAAACCCGTGGGTCATGACAGCCGCCACCAGGGTGAGGAGAGGAAAGATGGATGAGGGGAAATCTCCGATCCGGATTAACCGATTCAGGGCAATTCGCCCGCCGGCGGAGGCCCAGTCCCACCGCCAAGGCGCGGCGACGGCCAAAGGCCACGCGCTGACCCCGCAGCCTTTAACGGCAGCCGCTAGCTGACGGCCTTCTGGACCGCGTAGCCCAGGGTCATCAAAAGGGCGGCGAGCATGTGAACCATGATGGTGGACTGGTTCGCCGGCGTGAGCCGAAGGTAATCGTCGTAGAAGCGCCGGGCCGTCCGCCCTGCCTTCCACGCCAGTGGCACGGTCAACAACGCCAGCAACGTGAAGGGCGAGACATCGAACGCGGCCACGCCCACGATCAACGACAGGTAGCTGGCGGCCAGCATTGCCGCGAACACGACCGACGAGCGGGCCCTGCCCAGGCGGACCACCAGGTTGTGCTTCCCCGTAGCTTTGTCCGCCGTATAGTCTTGGAATTGGTTGATGAACAGGACCACCGCGATCAGGAGCGCCAGAGGGATGGAGGCCGCAACCACCTCGGTGGAGACGGCGCGGGTTTGAACGTAATAGGCGCCCACGGTCATGAGCACGCCGAAGTTCAGGCCGACAAACAACTCACCCACGCCCACGCGCACCAGCCAGACGGTGTAGAGAACACCCGAAAGGAGACCCGCCAGTCCGATATACAGGATAGGGATACCCACCAGGAAAATAAGCGCCACTCCCGCCAGTATCGCCCCTGCGAAGGCGAGGATGGACTCCAGCAGCACCTCCCGGGGAGACATCAGTTGAAGCTGAATCATCCGGCTCCCGCCGCCATAGGGGCGTACGAACTCGAAGTTCACGTTATCGGCGCCCGACCTATGGTCGAAGTAATCATTGATGACGTTGGTGCCGACGTGTAGGAGGACCCCTCCCAACATAGCCAGCGCGAAGAGACCCCAGTCCCATTCGCCTTCCCGGCTCCAAGCCATGCAGGTGCCCAACAGGATGGGCACGACCGAGGCCGTCAGAAACGGGGGACGGGTCTCCCGGTACCAGATCGAGATCTTGCTGGACCAGTTTCGAGCTACTATGCGCTCTTCCGCCATAGCGCGAACCCCTCTTTTGCCGCCACAATATTCGCCGTGCGCTCCCCAGACATGACCACTCCGGCAACCCCGGCACCCGGCGTGGTCCAATGGCCCGCCAGGTACAACCCTTTGATGGGAGTCCTAGGTTGAAGCCGGTTGAAGCCCATCTGCTGAGGGGAGAACGCCCACCCGTAGGGAGCGCCATCCACCGTCAAGGCGAACTCCCGAAGGGTCTCCGGGGTGGCAACGACCTGTTGCTGCACCGCCCCGGCGAAACCCGGAGCCCGGTCGTCCATCCACTTCACGAAGCGTTTGGCGACCTCTCCTCCGGTGGCCTGCCAGTCCCGAGCCTCCGAATAAGGTACGTAGTTCCACAGGTAAACGGTGTGGGCCCCCTGGGGCGCCAGCGACGGGTCGGTTACCGAAGGTACCGTGACATCGCACGGGGCGTCGGGAAGTCCGGACATCATCCTGCCGAAGACTCGATCCATGTCATAGGTATCGTAGAAGACGGTGTCGTGCCGCCCGAACCCGGCGGCCGCCATATCCAAATCCACGCCCAGCGCCACCTTGACCAGCGACAGGGACGGCTCCAACTTCTTGAGGCCCTTGACGAACTTGCCCGGCAGTTGCTCCACTCCAACGAGGTTGAGGAGGGTGTCCATGGCATCCCCGGTGGACACAACGTGAGACGCGTTCACCTGAAAGTTCTCCCCCGAGGTCCCGTCCGGGCTGGCGGCTCTTCCGTCGGGCAGCCACCGCCCGGTCACGTCCGTGAATTTGACGCCTGTCACCCGTCCCTTGGACACCAGGATTTTTTCGGCGCGGGCGTTCAGCAGCAGCTCCCCGCCAGACTGCTCCAGTCCGGAGGCGAAGGCCTGCGCCAGATGCGACAGCCCGCCTTTGGGATAGGACCCGCCGCCCAGGAAATAGGTGGCCATGACCATCGTCCAAAATACCGCCGATATGCGGGACGGAGGCAGGCCGAAGAAGACCCACAGAGACGCCATGGCGGCCTTGAGGCGCGGATCCAGGACAAAGTTGTCCATGGCATCCTGGTAGGTTTTGGCCGGATACTTGAGAAAGATAGGCTGGTTGACCGGCACCTTCAGGTATTGCCAGATGCCGAAGGTGTGCGGCAGCTCGTCCACCTCACGGTACATGGCCAGCATCTCTCCGAACAGCATGCCGAGCTGGCGGCGCTCGCCGGGGAAGTGTTCGGAGAGTATATCCAGAAACGCTTCTCCGTCGGCGGGAATGTCGAATGTGTGCTCCGGGAAGACAACCCGGGCCAGCGGGTTGACCGGAAGGAACTCCACCTGGTCACGGCCGCCGATGCGGCGCAAAGCTTGGTCCACCACCCATCCATCGCTACAGCCGCTGAGCAGGTGGGGCCCCACGTCGAAGGTGAAGCCCTCGCGTTCGAAGCTGTGGCAAACTCCCCCCGGAGAAGGCCGGTGGTCCGCCACCAGCACTCGCATCCCTTGCTTGGCCAGCATGGCGCCGGCCGTCATGCCCGCCAGGCCCGCGCCGATCACCACAACATCGTAAGAGTCTGACTTAGGAGCCCCCATTCCGCCTCCCCTTGGGGATGGTTCCGCTCGGCGTGAGCGCCGCGGTATCTTTATCAGGCAACGGTTGTCGGCTTTCCAGCTCGAGACTGGTCCCGATACCGGCCGCCCAAGACCTAATCCACGCCTACAGTCCGTCGATCAGGGCGTAGAATGGCTCCGGGCCGATAGCGGCGCGGCCTGGAAGACCGAGACAGGTCATCGCTACAGCTTGATTTCTGCAAACACTTCCCGTCTCGGGAGCTGGTCCAGGCGCGCACGAGGACCGTTGTGCGCCGGACCCGGAATATCTTTCGGCTAGAACATCCGGCGGCCGTTCCGCCACTGTCAACTCTCGTGCGCCACAGCTAGTATACACCGGCCAGCAACGGCCTTACCCTTTTCAGCCGGCATCGAATTGGGTCGGCCACTTGCGCGAGCGCGCCGACGAGCAGGTGGCCCGGTTGGCTGGGATGCTTAGACGGAACCTGGACGGCGGATACACTTTCCGGAGCAGCCCCCTCTCGAACTGCCGTCGAGTGGTCCGGCAGGTTGGCCGCCGGACCGGGATGGTGCGCCTGGATACCGGCGAGGCCTCCGGGCCAGAATCTAGCTCTTAGGCTGCCACTTCTTTCCCAGTTCGTCGGGTTTCTTCATCATGTAGGTGCGAGTTATCTCCAGCAGCCGCCCGTCTTCGTCGACGGCCGTAGCCTCGGTCACCAGGTAGGGCTTGTCCCGGCGCGAGTACTTGTCGGCGATTCGAGCCAAGACCTTGATCTTCTTGCCGGGGACGGGCGGGTTGAAGAATTCGGTTTCATTTCCCGCGTTGACGCCACCGGTGGAGTCGTTGTAGCTCTTGAAAAACGCGGTCAGGTCGTGTTTGACCGCGATGGTGGGGTATCGCGCGTCGGGATCGTCTACCGCCTGCCGAAAGTTGTCGAGCGTCTCTTGGCTGAGGACGTACTCGTAGGACCCCAGATCCTCGCCGATTTCTATCGAGTGGTAGTCGAATTCCTTTGGCGCCGAAGTAGCCATGCGGTTACACCATCCAAGTTCCAAGTTCCAAGTTCCAAGAATAGATATACCATCCCCCTTTGGGGCAGTCAATGTGACTCCCTTGAATCCAGGGCAGTGAAATCTCTGGCAGCCGCTGGACAGCCGGATGTAGAATAGAGCCGGTGACCGGCAGAATCGACCAGCGCCACAAGGAAGAGCCACAATAATCGCCCGCAGACTTCAGCAATTGGTTCCGATTGGCGTAATTCTATCTTTGGCGCTTATCCTGGCGGCCTGTCAAAGGGTATCCACGCCGACGCCCCTTCCCGCAGTTACACCTCCCGTGGTAACTCCCACGCTTACGCCAACGGCCACGACCGCTCCGGCCCCCGTGCCCACCGCAACCCCGACCGCACTTCCGGCGCCGACGCCTGCTCCGGCCCCCACTCCCACTCCCACTCCCGGCAATACTTCGATTCCCCTCCCCGCCACCGCCGCTCCGTCGCCGGCGCCCGCTGCGCCCCAGCTTCAAGACCGCATCACCTTCGCGTCCAGGCGGGACGGCAAGTACGACGTATACGCGATGAACGCCGACGGCTCCAGAGTTGAGAGGCTTACCCAGGACCCGGCCGACGACGAGTTCCCTTCCTGGTCTCCCGACGGCGCCAAGATTGTCTTTGCCTCCACTCGCGACGGCAACCAGAGTATCTACGTGATGAACGCCGACGGCTCCGGCGTCACCAGGCTGACCGACGATCCGGGGGTGGACCGGGAGCCTTCTTGGTCGCCCGACGGCTCCAGAATCGTCTTCTACTCCTCGCGGGATGGCAACGCCGAGATTTACATGATGAACGCCGACGGCGCTGAAGTAACCAGGCTGACCGATGAACCCGCATTCGACGCCCACCCTTCATGGTCGCCCGACGGCGCCTCGATCGCCTTCTACTCCTGGCGCGACGGCTACGCCGAGATCTACGTCATGAGCACCGACGGCTCCGAAGTCACCAGGCTAACCAACGACCCGGGCTCGGACCGGGAGCCTTCCTGGTCGCCCGACGGCGCAACGATCGCCTTCCACTCCGACCGGACCGGATTCGCCGAGATCTACGTAATGAACGCCGACGGCTCCGGGGTCACCAAACTAACCAGCAACCCAGGCACGGATGAAGGGCCGAGTTGGTCGCCCGACGGCTCCAGGATCGCCTTCACCACCTACCGGGGCGACAACGCCGAGGTATACGTGATGAACGCCGACGGCTCCGGCCAGACGAACATCACCAGCTACCCCGGCGTGGATCAGTCGCCTTCCTGGGCCCCGTAGGGCTTCGGACACGGGTAGCAGCCTGGCTACTCGGGTATTTGCACGCCACCCAAGCATCCTGTACTCCAAAGCCACTCGCGAACCGGGCGTCCGGCCGTGGTTCGGCGCCCGGTCGTCACCGGCCTTGATGCGTATCATGGAGTGGCGCTTGCCGATAGCAGCCGGGGCCGCAGGTCCGGATGCACCGGAAATTCCGCGTGCGGGTACTTTGACTTCAATAGCCGGGTAACCTACAATCGGGTTAAATCTCGAAGGCATACGCCGGTCATCAGGCCGCCCCCGGCTTGAGCCGGCGCAACTTCGCCCCGGCTGTCAGCTTCTCCACGGCGAACCGGACCCTGGCCGGTGGCCGCTTGGCGGCGCGGCTCTAAAGGGCATGAAAGGATACCATGAGCAACGTAGACCGGCTCCTCGAAGGTGCCCTTGACATCCACGTTCACTTTGCGCCGGACCCCAAGGTGGAACGACGGGGTGGCGCCATAGAAATCGCCCAGCAAGCCCGGGATATGGGAATGCGGGGCGTTGTCTTCAAGAGCCACGAGTATCTCACCCACCCGGTGGCGTATACCGCCAGTCAGGCCGTACCCGGCATTACCCTGATTGGCGGGGTAGCATTGGACGTACAGGTGGGCGGCCTGAACCCGATGGCGGTGGAATGCAGCGCCGCGATGGGTGGCCGGCTGGTCTGGATGCCCACCTTCTCGGCCCGAGCCGACCATCAGCGTAGGGGCCTCAACGGCGGCATCTCCGTGCTCGACGAGCGGGGCCGGCTGGTGCCCGAAGCGTACGCCGTCCTGGAGGTTGTCAAGGCCCACGACCTGATCCTGGCCACCGGCCATCTCTCCACGCCGGAGAGCATGGTGTTGGTAGCTGAAGCCCGCAACCTGGGGATCGGCCGCATCGTGGTGACCCATGCCACGACTATGTCCTTCTGGACGGGGATGACGCTGGATGACATGAAAACCCTGGCCGGCATGGGGGCCTACATCGAGCACTGCGTGCACGTTATGATGCCGGTTACTTGCCGTCTCAACCCCAAGGAACTGGCGGAGACCATCTCCGCCATCGGCCCCGAGAACTGCATCGTGAGCACCGACTTCGGCCAGGACTACCACCCGATGCCCGCCGAAGGGCTTCGGATGGGCATCGCCACCCTGCTTCAAGCCGGCATGGAAGAGGTGGAGGTGGGAATGCTGGTGAAAGACAACCCGGCCCGCTTGCTGGGGCTGTAGGCCGGAATAGGCTACGGGAGTGCCGCGCGTCGCCGGTTGGAATTAGCCCTCGAGGCCACCGGCGGCCCGGCCGCTAATCAGGGCCGGCCGTGACCACCAATAGCTTCAAACTCTACCCTCACGGCCTCCACCGAAGCCGGTCCCCCTTCCCGGAGCCTGGCCCAGTGAGCGATGCGGTAGCCGACGACCCAGGCGATGCCCCGGCTTGAGACCAGCAACGGGACCCGGTCACGCCAGTCTCCCGGCACTCGAGCGTCGGTGAAGAAGTCCTGGAGCTTCTTGTCCTGGTCCATGCCAAGCGGCTGAAACCGGTCGCCGGGCGCCCGGGTGCGGATTTGCACCGCGTCGCCCAAGCACCCGCTGTCCAGCCAGGCGGACCAGGACGCGACTCCTGCCAGACCTCTCCCCTCCGCCGTGAAAGGCCGGGCAGACGGGTCTTCGAAGGGTATCCTGGGGGGGCATCCGACTCGGAAGGATACCCGCCACGGACCGGCTTCGGCGGCCACCTCCGGATCCCCACCGGAGGGCAAAACCAGGCGATGTTCTCCGCCCAGTCCCGGGAACGGACAGGGTAGAGCAATATCTCGGGAGAGGCGCAGATAGCCGTAGGTGCTATGAAGCTTCAGGCCGCCCGGCAGGTCCAGGCTGCGGCCCGCCGCCATGTCCCCCGCCAGCTTGTCCATCGCGGCCAGATGCCCCTCTCCCAGCCTGCGGGTGTCCCCCGTCAGATGCTCATAGCCCCGGCGCAGCAGCAACCTCCGGAGCGCCGGGTGCAGGGAGGACAAAGCCGGTTGACCGAAGACCACGGCCCCGGCCTCCTGGTCCGCTACCTCAGGCCACAACCGGGCCACCTCTTTCTCCAGGTAGTCTGTTTCCAGCGCCGCGGTCCGGGCCAGCCGGGCCAGGGACTCCCGTACTCCGGGGTTGTACTCAGATTCCAGCAACGGCAGTAGATCATGGCGGACCCGGTTCCGGGTAAAGCGATGGAGGTAGTTCCCGGTATCGTCCCGGTAGTCGAGCCCCAGGGCCCGGCAGTAAGCCACGGTTTCCGTCTTGGTTGCCTGGAGCAGGGGACGGAACAGACGAAGGCCGAGGCCATCACCGGGCCAGGGCCAAAGGGAAAGCTCGGGCATGCCCCGCAGCCCATGGAGGCCCGCGCCCCGGAGGATATGCATCAGCACGGTCTCGGCCTGGTCGTCGGCGGTGTGGCCGGTCGTCACGGCGGCGGCCCCAACCTTGGCCGCCACCTCGGCCAGGAAAGAGTATCGCAACTCCCGCGCCGCCTGCTCGAAGGAAGAGATGCGCCGCTCCCGCTGAAGGGCCGCGACATCGCGCTCCTCCACCGTTGCCGGCCATCCCAACTCCTGGGCCGCCGCCGCCACGAACCGGGCGTCGGCGAACGCCTCCTCACCGCGGAAGTCGTGATTCAGGTGGACCACGTGCAGATGGAGGCGGTGCGAATTGCTGAGGCGGTGCAGGCAATGGAGAAGGGCCAACGAGTCGGAACCGCCCGACACTGCCACCACCAGGACGGTGTCACTGCCGGAATAGCCCGCCCGGACTAGTGCGCCGGCCACCTGCCTTTCCAGCCTGGAGACCGAGGCCATGGGTTTTCCCTACCGGTTTTCGGGGGACAGGTGAAAGGTGGAGTTGTAGGAAATCAGCCGCCGGCCCCGCCGGTCGCATTCGATGACACAGATGGAGGCCAAGTTCAGCGACATGCGATGGAAGTTGGAAAGTGGCATCCCCAGAAGCTTGCCGATCATGGTCCGTATGGCAAAATTATGGGATACGACGATCACGGTCTCATCTCCCTGGTGGTTCTGCTCCAGGTCGATGAGGGCGCACCAGGCCCGTTCCTGAAGCTGGGCCAAAGACTCGCCGTTGGGCATCACCACCCGGCCCGGGTCACTTCGCCAGGTGGTTGAGAGTTCGGGCCAGGTCTTTCGTAAATCTGCGCCGGTGATCCCCTCCAGGTCGCCCAGCTTCAGCTCCATGAACTCCGGCACCGGCACCACGGGCATTCCGCTCAGTAGCGATATCTCTTCGGCAACCCGCATCGCACGATGCAGGGGGCTGGAGAAGACCGCTGAGTGCTGCCATTTGGCCACGGCCTGGGCCGTCTCCCGGGCTTGAGCCGCTCCCTTTTCGTTCAATTCGACATCGTGATGCCCTTGGAACCTGCCCAGCTTGTTCCATTCGGTTTCGCCGTGGCGCACCAAGACCAGCTTCATCCGGCATCTCCATCTTGGCCGCCAAGGATTTTGCGCAACTCGACTTCATCGATTCGGACCCCGGCCATCTTCTTAATTGTCAACCTCAAGTTGCGGTATTCAAGCACATCGCCCTCTTCGGGAATCCGCCCCATCCAGTCCAGAATAAACCCGGCCACCGTCTGGTAATCTCCTTCCGGCAAGCCCAACTTCAACTCCTCGTTGATTTCAAGGATACCGACGCCGGCGTCCAACCAGAAGGTATGCTCGTCCACCGGGGTATAGGCATTATCAGGGGCGGCGCCCTCTTCGCCCACCTGACCCACGATAACTTCCAGCAGTTGCTTCAGCGTGGCGAGGCCGGCGATACCTCCGAACTCATCCACCGTCAGCACCAGGCCATATCCGCTGTGCTGCATCTCGCCAAAGGTGCTGCTGAGGGCTTTGGTTTCCGGAACGAAATAGGCCGGCCGCAGATTGCCGGTGATGGGGTCCTGGAGTTCAAGCTCTCCCCGTCCCATGGCCATGAACACATCTTTGATTGCCAGGACGCCGACCACGTTCTCGGTAGAGCCTTCGTAGACCGGAAAGCGGGTGTGGGAATGGTCCTGGTACATCCGCAGGAACCCTTCCAGCGTGGTCCCCCGCTCGATCCACACGATCTCGGGCCTGGGGGTCATTATCTCCCGCATCTGCTGATCTCCGAACCGGAAGACCTTTTCCAGTAGGGCGGCTTCCTCCGGTTCCACGGTGCCGGAGCGGGCGCCGGCGGCGATGAGGGTCCGTATCTCCTCCACCCCCACCTGGGGAGCAGCGCCGCTGATGCCCAGGGCTTTGTTGGTCACCAAGCTTACCAGCCGGAGTATTCGGGTCGCCGGGGCCAAGGTCGTCTCCACCATTGCCAGCGGCCGGGAGACGGCGAAAGCGACCTTCTCGGACCGCTGCCAGGCGATGGTCTTGGGCATCGTTTCTCCGAATACCAGCAGAACCAGGGTGACGCCGAGGGTGGCCACCAGCACCGCCAGGGGGGTGTTGCCGATCAGGCTCACTGCCAGAACCGTTCCCAACGCCGCGGCGGCGGTGTTCACCAAGTTGTTGCCCAGCAGCACCGTGGCCAGAAATTTGTCCGGCCGGAGCATGAGATGGGCCACCCGTCCGGCGCCCGGCTGCCCGATGTTCACAAGGTGCATCAGCCGCGCCCTGGGGAGGGCGATAAAGGCAGTTTCCGAGGCGGAGAAGAAGCCGGATATGGTCAGACAAAGAAGCAGTAGGGCTAGCCTCCATAAGTCGGCGGCATCCATTTTCGGGAAACACCTCCAGTCGCCGGAGGGGGGGCGCTGCCCACCCTAGGCTGTGCCACGATAATAGCATCGGCCTGTTGGGGTGTAAAGTTGACGCCCAAGGAGCCGGCCCATATCATGTTTCTGCTGACTGCTGACTGCTGACTACTGACTGCTGATGGCTGAAAAATGGGTCTGAAGATTCTGGGCATCGAGACGTCCTGTGATGAAACGGCGATCGCCGTCGTGGAAGACGGCCGACGCTTGCGGTCCAATGTCATCGCATCCCAGGTGGAGTTGCACTCCCCCTTTGGAGGCGTGGTCCCCGAGGTGGCCTCCCGCCAGCACGTCCGGGACCTCGTGCCGGTCCTGGAAAAAGCGCTGGCCGACGGCAGCCAGTCGCTGGAGGAAACCGACATCGTCGCCGTCACCTATGGGCCGGGGCTGGCCGGGTCGCTGATCACCGGGCTCAACGCGGCCAAGGCCATTGCCTACACCCTTGGCGTGCCCATGATCGGGGTAAACCACCTGGAGGGCCACATCTATGCCTCCTGGCTCACCGAAAACCGGCCTGAGGAAGACCCGGGGTTCCCGCTGGCCTGCCTGGTGGCCTCCGGCGGGCACACTGACTTGATCCTGATGGAAGGCCACGGGGTCTACAAGCTGTTGGGCCGCACCCGGGATGACGCGGCGGGAGAGGCTTTCGACAAAGCGGCCCGCATCCTTGGCTTGGGCTTTCCCGGGGGCCCGGAGATTCAGCGGGTCTCCGAGGGAGCGGCCGGAACCGAGCGGTTGCCCCGGGCCTGGATGAAGAATACGCTGGACTTCAGCTTCAGCGGCGTGAAGACGGCCCTATTGCACCTGGCCCAGGCCAAAGGGGTTTATCCGCCGGGGGGTGGGGCCCTGGACCAGGCCGGCACCACCAGCCTGGTCCGAGAGTTGGCCGCCGCCTTCCAGGAGTCGTTGGTAGAAGTGATGACGGCCAAGCTGCTGGACATGGCCAAAAAGTATGGGGCTCGTGGCCTCATCCTGGGTGGAGGCGTCGCGGCCAACTCCAGGCTGCGTCAGGAAATAACCCGCCGCTCCCCCTTGCCGGTCATCGTTCCTCCTCCGGTCTTGTGTACCGATAACGGGGCGATGATCGCGGCGTGCGCCTATTTCATGAATCAGAGGGGAGAGCAGTCCGGCATGGAGTTGGACATCGACCCCAGCCTGCCCCTGGGCTAGAGGCGATGGCCCGCGGGCCCGGGCCGGGCC
The DNA here is from genome assembly GCA_030753265.1 of Dehalococcoidia bacterium. The sequence goes on along the minus strand of JASMCQ010000035.1, from coordinate 65,219 downwards.
GATGCCGCGCACCATTATCGGCGGGCCGGATCTCTTCGGTTCTGCCGTGGATGCGTACTCAGTCTTTCCAGAGCAGCGAGTAGCCGATGGAGGAGTCGCGGGTGGCAAAGAGCGTGTTGACCACCCGGTAGATATCTTCACTGGCGAGGTTACCGTTGAAGGCGAAAACAAAGTTCCAGCTACTTCCCTGGAAAGTGACCGAGCCATCTCCCTGACTGTAGAAGTACCGGCCGATGAATACCGCGCCGAGCAGCGCCCCGATCAATAAAATGAAAGGCCCAAAGCCCATGTTGAGGATCGGAATGTTCGGGCCGCCAATCCGGCCGGTCACCCAGTAGGCGAAGGCCACGTAGAGGAGGATTCCTCCTGCCGCCAGCAGCAGGCTTTGAAGCAGCGATCCGCCCCTTCGGGACGCGGCCTTCACGGCCACGCCCTTCAGCTCTTCAACGAAGGCCACGAAGGTTACGTCGCGCCCTTCACGCTTGGTGAAGGCCAGAATGCGCCGGTTGGTGGTTATCAAAGCCTGCCCGGCCTCCGGGGTCTCGTCGGCGAGGCCCAGGTCGGCGGAGAAGATATGGGTTACCTTCTCTGCGGGCAGTAGCGCCACGTCGCGTATGTACACATCAGGACTCTTTGGGCCTTGGAAACCGCCAATCAACTTCTTCCTCCACGAACCATACTACCACACTCGAATCGGGGAATCGGGTGAATCAGCGTATACCCTTGACAAATTCCAGTCCGGTGGCGGAGAGTGGATTAGAGAGGTAGTTTTCGTCGATAGGCAGTTATATGTCATGGATTGAAGAAGCAAACCTGCCAGACTTGCCCGCGATTTTCCAGGCGCTGTCGTTGAACCCCGAGGCGTTGGAGGCGGTCAAAGGGCTGAACGAGACCCTCGCCTTCGGCGGTTCGACCTTGAGCCGAGTTCAAGAGGAGGCTATCGCCACCGTAGTGGCAGTAGCCAACCAGTGCCGGTACGGGGCCTTGACCCACGGAGGATTCGTGCGCCGCCACTCCGGCGACTCGGGCCTGGCCAGCCAATTGCTCTCCGACTACACTCAGGCGGAACTGTCCGCGCCAGACCTCAAGATGCTGGACTTCGCGCTGAAGGTAACCGTGGAGCCGGCCTCCATGACCGAGGGCGACCTTGATGGGCTGCGGGACGCGGGCTTCCTCGAGCAGGATATCCTTTCCATCGTCCTGGTTACCTGTTTGTTCAACTTCATGAACCGCGTCGCCAGCAGTTTGGGGGTTGAGATCCCCGGCAATTTCCAACGGGTGGTGAAGAACTGGCTAACCGACCCGGCTACCGAGAACGCCTGGATGCTCCGTACTGGGGAAGAGGCGCCCCAAGAATCTTCGGATCAGGCCCGGGAACCGGCGACCCGTTCACCGGGTATCAACGTGGCCCGCGGCCGCAAGCTCTTCGATGGCCAACGGGGCACCACCGTGGGAGGCAGGCGCAGGGTAACCCCCCTGGAGGAAGAGGATTCCGGTCCGCCTCCCGGCCTGGGAGAGGACACACCAGAGGATGCGGATGGCGGCACCCCTGTCACCGGCCCGCCGGAGGCCAATTCGCTGAATCGGTTCGTAGCGGAGGCGTGCCTCGTATCCTCCGATCAGGCTGCGCCCGCTAGAGACCTCTACGTTGCGTATCTCAGATGGTGCGATGAGAACCGGGCAAAACCGTGGCGCCAACGAAATTTTGGCTTGGGCCCTTACCGGTCTTGGTTTCCGCCGTCGCCGCAGGGGTCAGGGACGCCACTGGTGGATGGGTATAGCAGTGCGGTCCGGCACGTCCGAGAGCGTCTGACCGGCAGGGACACGCGGGGCAGGATTGAGGCGAGCCCGCAAGTAGCCCGTATTGACAGCTAGGCACTATTTGTGGTACTTTACGCAGTTAGAAGCTGTGATGGAGACGAGTAGATAAGGGTAGGCGCAAAGCGAGCCTGGTGCGGTGTGAGCAGGTGTGCCGAGCTTATTCGAAAATCCCTCCGGAGCCGCCAGCTGAGGCCTTCCTGAACTGGAAAGGCAGGTAAGCTGAGCCGGGGTCGCCGCCCGTTAGAGATGGCGGGGCATGTTAGTGTCCTCACTGAGAGGTCTCGACTATGTCGGGGCAAATAGGGTGGTACCGCGGGAGCTTAGAAATCCCGTCCCTATAGGGGGCGGGTTTTTTTGTTGTCTTAAGAAGGGGCTGCTTTGAAACTAAAAGGTTCGGAAATCATCTGCGAGAGCCTTCTTCGGGAAGGCGTTGAAGTCGTTTTCGGGTATCCCGGAGGGGCTATCCTTCCCCTTTACGACGCCCTCTGGAGTTATCCCCAGCTGCGGCACATCCTGGTTCGTCACGAACAGGCCGCGGCCCACGCCGCCGACGGCTACTCCCGCGTGACCGGCAAGGTGGGCGTTTGCATGGCCACCTCCGGCCCCGGCGCCATCAACCTGGTCACCGGGATCATGAGTGCCAAAGCCGACTCGATACCCATGGTGGTCATCACCGGCCAGGTGGCCCGGACTTCGCTGGGATCAGAGGCGTTCCAGGAATGCGACATCTGCTCGATCACCGCTTCGTGCACCAAGAAGAGCTACATGGTGCTGTCCACCCAAGACCTGGCGCCCACCATCCGTGAGGCGTTCGCCACCGCGATGGAGGGACGGCCGGGGCCCGTGTTGATCGATGTACCGCGGGATGTTCAACTTGAAGAAGCCGAGTTCGAGTTCCCCGAGGTCGCCGAGCCGGCTTCTTCTTCCCTGTCCCCGGAGACCTTCGAGGCGGTGCAGCGGGCGGCACGGCTGATCAACGAGGCCCAACGGCCCCTCATCATCAGCGGACACGGCGTCATGGCTTCCGGCGCCTCCCAAGAGGTCAAGGCCCTAGCGGAGACCACGGGCATCCCGGTCATCACCACCCTTCTCGGCCTCGGCGGCTTCCCGGGAAATCATCCCTTGAGCCTGGGAATGCTGGGGATGCACGGCATGTACTGGGCAAATATGGCGGTGGACCGGGCCGACCTCATCGTCGGCCTGGGGATGCGCTTCGACGACCGGGTCACCGGCAAGGCCTCCACCTTCGCGCCCCACGCCCGGATCATTCACCTGGATATCGAAGCATCTCAAATCGGCCGGAACGTCCCGGTGGAGGTGCCTCTGGTCGGCGACGCCAAAGGGGTGCTTCGGGAGCTGCTGCCCCTGGTGACCTACGCCAAGCGGCAGGAGTGGATGGACTTCATCGACGGCGAGAGGGTCCATCATCCATGCCTGGCCATCCCCCAGTCCGATACCCTGCAACCCCAGCAGGTGCTGGCCAGCTTGAACGAACTCCTTCAGGAGAACCCGGAGACCGTCGTGGTAACCGGCGTGGGCCAGCATCAGATGTGGGCCGCCCAGTTCCTCTACTTCAATCAGTCCAACACCTTCGTCTCTTCGGGCGGCCAGGGCACCATGGGATTCGAGTTGCCGGCGGCCCTGGGCGCTCAAGCGGGCCGGCCCGGCGCGCCGGTCTGGAGTATCGCCGGCGATGGCGGGTTTCAGATGACCTCGCAAGAGCTGGCGACGGCGACCGAGGCGAATCTGCCGATCAAGATCGCGTTGTTCAATAACGGGTCCCTGGGAATGGTCCGCCAGTGGCAGGAGCTGTTCTTTCAAAAGCATATCAAGGCGACCGAACTGACCGGCCCCGATTATGTCAAGCTGGCCGAGGCCTACGGCGTACCCGCGGTGCGCGTAAACGAGCAGGAGGATGTCCTCCCTGCCCTCCGCCAGGCCCAAGCCCACGAAGGCCCCTTCCTCATCGAATTCGTCGTCGACGGCTCGGCCAACGTGTACCCAATGGTACGGCCGGGCGGCGGTTTGGGCGATACCATGGAAAACCCGCTGCAGCATAACGGGACCGGGCCTCAATAGAGGGATTCGCCCCTCACCCCCAGCCCTCTCCCGGTGGGAGAGGGGGGCATCAGGTGTTTCCGTCTGCCGGTGGCGTCTCACCGGGGCATGACGACTCGGATTGACAGTTTTGAGGCAAGCCTTTTCCGCCCGCGCCTGCCGAAAACTGTGCCTGGAACTAGATAAGCCACAGAGCCACGGAGGCACAGAGATAAATAGGACGTAATAGCTCCGTGTCTCTGTGCCTCCGTGGCTAACCTCTCGTGGGTTCCCAGCGGCACCGCCTTAACAGTGCCCCGGAATCAGTTTCCTCGGCGTCGCGCCGCGCGGCTGCCCAAGAAGACCAGGGCCCCCAGAATTGCTGTCAGCCAAACCCCGCCGATAGCCGCGATGATTATCACTATCAGGGCGTCGTTCGAGTCTTCATCCTTTTCAACCAGAGAGAGGTCTATCCTGGCGTCGGGCTTCTTGGCACGCTCTGGCGTCCCGCCCGGCGGGACTCTGCCCTCCTGCACTTCCTTGCTCTTCACCTCGCCCTGCGCTTCCAGTAGGTCCATTACCTGCGGGAACTCGCCGGCAAACACCTTGAGGGAGAGGGTCGCCTCCTCCTGGTCATTTCGCTGCGACAGGAAGACGCGTTCCACGACTCCTTCATAGGTGCCGATCAGGCCTTTGACCTCCGCCACGGCGGCGCCGACATCCGATACCCGGATCACCAGGGCGGCCGAGGGAGCCTCGGAGACTTCCTCATCCGGAGGGAAGAGCGACACTGATATGGTAGCCAGGTCCACTCGCCTTTCCAGGAAATTGAGCTGGCCCTGGAATCGCTCGATCTCAGACCGGACCCTGGCCAACTCCCGTTCTATGGTCAGGATTTCGCCCACCGTCCCAGTTCTCCCCAGCAAAGACAGCAGGCTCTGCTCCTCCCGCAGCGAGCTTTTCAGGCGAGCTTCCAAGTCGATGAACTGCTCCGATACGTCTTAAGCGCCCTCATTACGGCTTTGCACTTCGCCCAGTACTTCGATGCGCCCCAGCGCGGTTTCAAACTGGGCCTGAGGAACGCGAACGGTCATGGAGGCCCGCTGGCGCTCCGGCCCTCCGGAGCTGTCCAGATGCTCCACGAACCCCCCAAGGCTCTCGGCGATGGCCCGCACCTCGGCGATGGCGGTTTGCACCATCTCCACCTCGATGGAAATAGAAGCCGTCGAGATGACCATCCTCTGGGCGGTTTCCAGGGCGGCGCCGGATACCCGGCCATCCCCCGCGGCCAGGGCAGCGAATGAAGCGCCGGGCGCCGCCGTGGCCGCGGGCGCTGCCGTGGGCGCCGAAGCCACCGAAAGGAGTGCCATGTCGGCGTCCCGAGCGCCTCCTTTGTTCTCGGCGGAGTCTTCCCCGAACGACCCAACAGATGCTTGTGGGTCGTCCCCCGCCGAGCACGCCATCAGGAAGATCGATACGGCCAAAGTGAGAAAAACGATTAGCTTCATCATGGGGCCACCTCTGTCTTTAATCTTTCCATCAAAGACGCCCGGCGTCGCCGGAAAGTTCCCGGCAGGGTCCCAGACATTTCCCGGCATGGGCCAGGATCGGGAGGCCAGGGCCGCCCTTCCGGTAATCGGATTGGCCGTGCTGCGGGTCCGGCCGGAGGAGGGTCTAGCCCCCGCCACCAACGCCGGACCCCAGGCCCGGCTCGGTCATGGCCGCGGGGTTCAGCAGATTGTCCAGCTCGGCGTCGGACAGGCTGGTCTTGAGTTTGGCCATCTCACGGATCGTGCTGCCGGTCGCGGCTGCCTCTTTGGCGATGGTGGCCGCGGCGTCGTAGCCGATGGCCGGAGTCAGCGCGGTACCGAGCATTAGTCCCTTTTCCACCATCTGGGGCCCTGTCTCAGTGGCCTGGATGCCCTTGACGCACTGTTCGGCAAAATTGTCGGCGGACGCCGCCAACAGGGAGATCGATTGCAGTATGTTGTAGGCGGCCACCGGCATCATGGTGTTCAGCTCGAAGTAGCCACCTTGGCCGGCCAGGGTTACCGTGGCATCGTTGCCGACCACCTGGGCCACCACCTGGATCACCGACTCCGAGATCACCGGGTTGACCTTGCCCGGCATGATGGAGCTGCCCGGCTGCACTTCAGGCACCAGTATCTCACCGAGCCCGGCGCGGGGGCCGCAGGCCAGGAAGCGGATGTCGTTGGCCATCTTGTGCAGGCTGATGGCGATGGTCTTGAGGATGCCGCTGGCCTCCACCACGCCGTCCAGGGCTGCCTGAGCCTGGAAGTGATTGTCCGTCTCTCGGACTTGGACTCCGGTAATCTCGGACAGGAGCCGGCAGGTGCGGGCGGAAAACTCCGGGTGGGTGTTGACCCCGGTGCCCACGGCGGTGCCGCCCAGTGCCACCTCGGCCAGGGCATCCGTCATTCTGCCCAGACGTTGAATGCTGTATCCAGCCTGGCCGGCGAAGCCCAGAAACTCCTGGCCCAGCCGCACCGGGGTTGCGTCCTGGAGGTGGGTGCGGCCGGTTTTTATGACGAGCCACAATTCCTCGGATTTTTTCCGAAGCGCTCCCTCAAGCTTCTCCAAAGCGGGGACCAGGTCCTCCGTGGCGGCCATCAGCGCCGCCAGGTGGATGCAAGTTGGGATGACGTCGTTGGACGACTGGCCCATGTTGACGTGGTCGTTGGGGTGGACCAGGCCGGACCCGAGGTCGCCACCTAGTATCTGGGACGCCCGATTGGCGATGACCTCATTGGCGTTGGTATTGGTGGAGGTGCCGGAGCCGGTCTGAAAAACATCCAGGACGAAGTGCTCGTCCAGTTTTCCGTCGGCCACCTCTTGGGCGGCGGCCACCACGGCGTTGCCCTCTTTCACCGCCAGGAGACCCAGGGCCATGTTGGTCTTGGCCGCCGCCAGCTTCACGAGACCCAAGGAACGGATGAAAGACCGGGGAAAGCGCAGGTCGCTGATAGGAAAGTTCAGCACCGCGCGCATGGTGGAGGCGCCGTAGAGAGCGCCGGCGGGGACTTCCATGGGTCCCATGGAGTCTCGCTCTATTCTGACCTTGTTGTCGCCAGTTGTCATTGAATCACCGTCCTTTTGCCAAGACTGCTGAAGATCTGCTCGACTGAAGGGCATCTAACGGCCCTCATCCCACGGCTTCGAAGGTTACTGCCAATCGTTCCCTGTTTGGGATCGAAGTTTGCGGTTTCTCGAAGCCGATAACTCGTCCGTCCCGGTCCTACATCAATATGGCCTCGTCCCCGGTTTCTTCACAGACATGCTCGCGGCCAGGGTCTCCAAGCCGCCCGGTCAACGTGCCGCCAGGCCGGTCATCGGTTACGGTTACCCGCTCTGTTCCCGTTTTCCCTCTTGGTCGGGTTCTTGGAAGGAAGCCCCTCACCAAATCTCCCGCAGCAGCTCCTCCAACTCGGAGACCTCTTTGACCGGCCGGACGTTACGGTGCAAGGCGAAGTCGGTCATCGTGTCCTCCGCCAACAGCTTCACTCCTTCCTCGCCTACTCCCACCTGGCTTAGCCGAGCCGGCAACCCGAGAGAGTTGAAGGTCTGGGCCACGGCATCCGCGGCCGCTCTGGCGGCAGCATCGTTTTCCATTGAATGCTGCCGCACACCCATTACAGAGGCCAGCCGGGCTTGCCCGGCAAGGTTGTGATCCCGGTTGAACCGCATCCCCGGCGCCGTGAGGATGGCGTAGGCCGCACCGTGGTCGCACTCCGGGTAGCGCGTATCCAGGGAGTGGGCCATGGCGCTCACCACTCCAACCGCGCTCCCGCCCGCGCCACTGTCTCCGGCACGATTGTACAGGAAGGCGGCGGCGGACAGGTTGAGCCGCACCTCCCCGGCGTCCGGCCGCAGCGCCACAAGCGGCAGGTTCTCCTGGAGCAGCCGCAACGCCTGAACCAGGTCCCCCCCGGCCAGCGGGTTCAGTCTCTCACGGGATTGCAAGGCCCCCACCACTCCGCTGTAGCAGGAGGCCGCGGCGCTCACGCAGAGCGAAGGAGGCGCGGTCAGCAGAGCCCTCGTGTCCCATATCAAAGCGGCCGGGCGGGTCTTGGGGTCAAACAATTCCAGCCGGTGTCCCGTCTCCGGGTCGATAACCGCCGTGCCCGCCCGGGTTGCCGCCGTGGTGGGAGTGGTCAACACCAGGACATTGGGAATTTTTGGCTGCATCAGGCGCGGGCTGACCGGTGGCAGGCCTTGCGGGTACTTAGTGGCGTGGTCGCGGGCCGTGCCCCCTTCGGCGAGAAGGATGGTGATGGCCCGGGCGGTGACGACGGCGCTGCCTCCGCCCACGGCGACAATGAGGTCCGCACCGGCTTCAGCCGCCATGGCCGCGCCCTTCGTCACCGAGGGAACGGGCGAGCCGGTCTGGGCGCCGTCGAACACGCCGGCCAGCCGGCCTCCCAGCACGTCTCTTACCCGGTTCAGCAAATCAGTTCGGTGAGCCACCGACTGGCCGCACACCACGAAAACCCGCTTGGCCCGGGCTCGATCCGCCTCATCGCTCAGCCGGGCGATGGCGTCGTCCCCGGCATGGACTCGAATCGAGTACCCTGAGATGCGAAAACTGTTCGGACCTGGCACAGTCGTCTCCCACCGCGTTGCGTTCTTGGTCTGGCACTTATGTTGCCATTCCCCCGTCCTTTTGGCAACCAGCCTTCGGGTCCGGTTGACAGGCGAGGCCGTTCGTCTATCATGAGATGCAGCTTCCCTGGGTGATTCAACGAACCTGATAACCAGTTCCCGCCGAGGAGTGCCATGCCGATGATGAGCGGCGCCCAGGCTTTAATTCGTTCACTGGCCCGCGAGGGCGTCGGCGTGGTCTTCGCCCTTCCCGGCGTTCAGATAATGGACGCCTTCGACGCGTTGTACGACGAGCCTGCCATCCGCTTGGTGCTGGTGCGCCACGAGCAATCGGTTACCTACATGGCCGACGGCTACGCCCGCACCACCGGCCGGCCAGGTGTCGGCCTGGTCGTTCCCGGACCGGGGGCCCTCAACGCCACCGCCGGACTGGGTACCGCCTACGCCACCTCGTCGCCGGTGCTCCTGATCTGCGGCCAGATCGAAAGCTACAACCTGGGAGAAAACCGGGGCGCCCTCCACGAAATCGGGGAACAGATGGAGGTGTTCCGGCAGATCACCAAGTGGTGTGCCCGCACCTCCCGGGTAGAAGAGATACCCGGACTGGTCCACACCGCCATGCAGCACCTGTCAACCGGGAGACCGCGGCCGGTGGAGATCGAGATACCGTGGGACGTCCTACCGGCGACCGCCGAGGCGGAGCTGCCGGAGCGGGAGGTCTTTGCCAAGCAGCACCCGGAGCCGCCGGACATAAAGGAAGCTGCCCGGCTACTGGCCGAAGCGCGGCGTCCGCTGATCTGGGCCGGAGGCGGGTCCCGTGAGGCCGGCCTCTCGGCAGAACTCTTGGAACTGGCCCAGGCCCTGAATGCCCCGGTAATCACCACGGCTCAGGGGAAAGGCGCCATTCCAGAAGACAACCCCCTGTCCCTGGGCGCCTATTATTACGCCCACGGTCCCGGACACCAGGTGCTGCCCCAAGCGGACGTGATCCTGGCCGTGGGCAGCCGGATGCACTTTGCGCCAAAGCTCCCCTGGGGCATTCAGCCCCATCAGAAGCTAATCCAAATCGACGCCGACCCCGAGGAGGTGGGCCGCAACCTACCCCTGGCCGTGGGCATAACCGCCGACGGACGGCTGGCCCTGCAGGCGCTGCTGAACGAGCTGGGAGGCGCCACCGGGTCCAGCCAGTGGACCGGCGGGGAACTGACCTCGATCCGGCAGGATTCTTACCAGAAGATCAAGGAGATAGCTCCCTTGCAGGTCGAGATCATAGAGACCATCCGCCGGGAGCTGGACGACGACGCCATCCTGATCAGCGGCACCACCGAGATCGGGTATTGGAGCCACCTGGCGTTCCCGGTCCTCAAGCCCCGCTCCTACATCACCTCGGGGTACTTCGCCACCCTGGGCTACGCCTTCCCCACGGCTCTGGGAGCTAAGGTGGGCAACCCTCACCGGCAGGTGGTGGCCACCAGCGGAGACGGCGGGTTCGGGTACGCCTCCAGCGAGCTGGCCACCGCGGTGCAGGAGGAGATTAACGCCGTCACCCTGGTGTTCAACAACGGGGCCCTAGGCGCGTCCTACAGCGAGCAGCGGGACCGCCTCGGCGGACGGGCCATCGGGACCAGGCTCCACAACCCCAGTTTCTCCCAACTGGCGGAGGTTTACGGTGCACAGGGGGTGAAGCTCTCCGGCCACCAGGAGCTGGGAGATGCCCTCCGCAGCGCCCTCCGCGCCCAGCGGCCGGTGGTCATCGAGGTGCCCCTGCCCGTCCTGTTGCCGCCGTTCCAAATTCCGCCTCCGGGATCCGGCCATCCGGCCCGATGAAGAGCGATCCCTCCTTGGCCTGGTCCCGGCCCGGATTCGTAGTTGCGCGGACGCAGATAAACGAGTGGTTCCCCTCCGGAGCCGTGAACTCATGCTAGAATAAATTGGCACGCCACCACGTCCAGCGTGGCAAATACCGCAGCCGGCTCTCACCGACGCCGCGAAGACGAAAAAGCAATGGCCATGGACCGCCAACGAATCCGCCGCTACCGCAGACAGAGCTTCCAATACCTGGATAGCGCGTTCGACGAGATGCGTGGGGGCCGCTGGTCGCGCACCGAGGACTTCCTTTGGGGCAGCCTTACCCTGGCCGTGAAAGGGGTGGCCCTGAGCCGGGCGGAACAGATCGAGGGCCAAGAGGCGGTGCGGGAGTACGCCACCCAACTGGGCCTGGAACATCGGGACCGGCGCATCCGGGACGCGTTCACCCATTTGAGTACCTTCGCCGACTGGGTCGAGCGGGTCCGAGAGCTGCGTTACCGGGTGGACCGCCTGGTTCCGGTACTCGAAGACATCAGCTCGGCGGTGGAGCGGCTTTGGGAGATGGTACCCCAGGATGACCCAGACTAATCCGTCGGCGGTGCGATCCGCGGCTGGTGGCTATCGCGGCACGGTGGCCATCCACACCCACGGATGCAAATTGAACCAGGCCGACAGTGAAACGCTGGCCCGGTATTTCGCTGAAGCCGGATACCAGATCGTCGAATGGCCGGCCGGCGCCGATGTCTTGGTGCTGAACACCTGCACGGTCACCGCGACGGCCGACGCCAAAGCCCGACAGGCCTTGCGGGCCGCCCGGCGCGACAACCAGAAGTCCCTCATCGTCGCCACCGGTTGCTATGCCGAACGGGCCGCCCACGACCTCGAGAGGTTGGGTCCGGCGATCCTGGTGATAGGCAACACTCGGAAAGACCAGTTGGTCTCGGCCGTCACCGCCACCCTCGCCTGTCGCGGCGGCTCGCGGAGCGAACCTTCCCAGGATCCCCCGGAGGCGAGGCCTGCCGGGGAGGAACGGGACCAACTCGAAGCCGACACCGTTCGGTCCGCCTCCGGGCGCAGCCGGGCGATGATCAAGATCCAAGAGGGGTGCGGCCAGGTCTGCGCCTATTGCATCGTGCCCAAAGTGCGGGGACGCGAGCGCAGCGTCCCTCCGGACACCGTGGTTCAGCAGATTATTCACCGGGTGGACCAGGGTTGCCGGGAGGTCGTCCTCACCGGGACCCAATTGGGGACCTACGGCTACGACATCGCCGGGGCCAGCCTCATTGATCTATTGCGGCGCATCCTGGCGGAGAGCGCCGTGCCCCGCATCAGGGTTTCTTCTCTGCAGGCCCAGGAGATCACCCCGGAACTGCTGAAGCTGTGGGCGGACCGCCGTCTGTGCCCCCACTTCCACGTGCCGTTGCAGAGCGGGAGCGACCGAATATTGGCGGCGATGCGGCGTCGTTATGATACGGAGCACTTCGCCCGCACCGTGGAGTTGGTCCGGCAGGAGGTCCCCGACGCCGGAATCACCACCGACCTGATCGTGGGGTTTCCCGGTGAAGGAGATAGCGAGTTCCGCGAGAGCCATAGCTTCGCCCAATCCATGCAGTTCAGTGACATGCACATCTTCCCTTACTCCTCCAGACCGGGGACCAGCGCCGCCTACCTTGCCGTGAACGTCCCGGACCTCGTGAAGAAGGCCCGGACCGCGGAAATGCTCGAGGTCGCGGCCGGGGGTTTCGAGGCCTTTCGTCATAAACAACTGGGGCAGACCCGGCCCGTGCTGTGGGAAGTGGCGCGGGAAAGCGGTGCCGTACCGATATGGAGCGGACTGACGGATAACTACATCCGGGTCAGTACCGAAGACCGGAGGGACCTGCGCAACACGATCGCTCCGGCGCGGCTGGTCGGCCTTGCCGGAGATTCGGTAACCACGCTGGCGTCGTGACCCGGGCCGCCCGCCTATTGAAGACCCGGGTCCAGTTGGCGCCGATCTGGATTCCATCTTTCACCGGAAAGACGGCCGTGGGGATGACGCGGGAGATCGCCAGGGCAAGTATCTCGTAACTGGCCCGGTATCCAATCCGTCACCCCGGCGAACGCCGGGGTCCACTCCACGCTTCTCTGGGTTCCGGCCTTCGCCGGAAAGACGGGGGGGGGTGTTGCACAAATTCGCCGATGCAGGGCTATTCTCCGAGCAATGCATCAGCATCGGCCGGCCAGGGCCGACCTGCCCCTAAATGCAGCGGCGGCTGTCTTGCGCTTCAGAGAGTCAAAGCGAGACAGCCGCCGTACCCCGACCGGGGGAATACCAGGAAGCTAGCGGATTACAACGCGACGGGCCGCAGATAGTTTGCGTCACCCCTCCGTTCCAGATAACCCGCCTTGGTGTCATTCCCGTGGTAGAAGACCAACAGCCAGCCCTGGCGCTCCGCCTGGCTCAGCAGGTCGCGCTTCTGCTCCAGGGTCACCTCAGGAGAGCTGTCGAAGGCGGAGATCACCGGCAGGTTCAGGTGATGCGGCGTGGGGACAATGTCTCCCAAGAAGACCACCCTCTCTCCACCGTGATTGAACATTACCATTTGATGGCCTTTGGCGTGGCCGTCGGTCACGATCACGTTCAGTCCGGGGAATATCTCCGTGTCCCCATCCAGCAACTCCAGTTGGCCTCGCTCCTCGATGGGCAGGAAGTTATCCGCCCGGTGTATCGCGTGGCAGCGCTCGTTGGGGTGACGGGCCTCGTCCCAACAGGCCTGTTGAACGTAGTAGGTGGCTTTCGGGAAGGTGGGCATCACGTTGCCCGCGCGGTCCAGCCGGGTGCAACCGCCGCTATGATCAAAATGAAGGTGAGAAAGAACTACTGCATGGATATCTTTGGGAGTTAGCCCCATCGCCTTGAGGCCTTTGAGCAGCCGGCTGGGAACCAGTCCCAGGGTTTCCTTGTCATTGTCGGCGTCTTTCGACCCGACTCCCGCATCCACCAGCACGTTGCGTCCACAAACTTGAAGCAGCGTGCAGTTCAGCCCTAGTGTCATCCGGTTCTTTCGGTCGGTAACCACGTTGTTTTCCCAGGCCATTTTGGGCACCTGCCCAAACATTGAACCGCCATCTAGCTTGATGACACCATCACTGATGATCTTGACAGCTGTCGACATCATCTTATTCACCCAATCCCTTCGCAAAAATTGCTTAAATCTCGCACCCGTCGAAGCTATCCCCATTCCAGGAAGAAGGACTAATATCTATGATGACGTATGGTATCTACAAATGTTATGAAGGCAACATTGATGTTGAGGGACGTTTCCCGACGGGGCCTAGCACCAGCCTTTCCAGCCGATGCGCCTGTCCTTGAAAAAGCCATGTACTTTGCTCAGTGGCCACCTCCTCTGATCCGATTCCTTTTGGCCGACGCCGCTCTGCCGGCCGAAGGGACGGCCCAGCCGGGGCATATTATGTCTACCGGATGCCCCCGGCATTACCCCCTTATAGTTCAACAACGATAATGGGAGAGAGACATACCCGTTGTCAAGGCAGAAATCGATGAATTCTTAGCAATTCCTAAAATCTTTTTGAACATTTCTCTTAAACCACTTCTAGCAATTGTTCAACTTCCGTATCTAACTCAACCTTCAGCCGAGCCAAAACGCGCCTGGAAGATTGCCCACCGCAACCGAGTTGGGCCGTAAGAGGGACGAGGGGGAAAGCCGTCCAGGCGGAGGCGCGGATAGCCTGCCAGCCGGATCGGAGGACCTCCGCAAATCGGCGGCATCGGAAAAAGTTTCCACCCCGCCGAGTTAGGCAGCACCCCTCACGGGTAGGGCTGGTGCTTGCCCAAGACCCCCCTTCCTAGCGTTCCTCCGCGGAAGGGGAAGGAACGGTTCTGTCCCTTTTGCGAAAGGGGATATCCAAGAGGGGGTCAACCCGCAACCATCACATTCACATTGTGGCGGTACTGGAAAGAGGTGCTAGATTCCCTTGCCGGCCTTTTCCATTTTGGCCCAGGAGTCGCGGAGTGGCACGGTTCGGTTGAAGACCAGGGCCCCGGGGGTGGAGTCGACAGAATCGACACAGAAGTAGCCCTGGCGCAGGAACTGGAAGAGACTACCCGGCGCGGCGCCGGCCAGACCCGGCTCAACGCGGCACCCGGTCAGCGTCTCCAGCGAGTTCGGGTTCAAGTAGTCTTTGTAGTCCGCCCCGTCATCATCTTCGCTGGGATCCGCCTTCAGGAGAAGGCGGTCGTAGAGGCGGACCTCGGCTTCCACGGAGTGGGCCTCGGAGACCCAATGGGACGTTCCTCTGACCCGGCGTCCGTCTTGGGAACGCCCTCCCCGCGTCTCCGGGTCATAGGTGCAATGCACCTCGAGCACCTCGCCGGTCGAGTCGTCCTTGACCACGTCCACGCAGGTAACGTAGTAGGCGTCCTTCAGGCGTATCTCCCGGCCGGGGGCCAAGCGGAAGTATTTATTCGGCGGGTCCTCGCGAAAATCCTCCTGCTCGATGTACACCACCCGCGAGAACGGGATCTTTCTCGACCCCATGCCGGGGTCCTCCGGATTGTTCTGGCTCTCCAGTTCCTCCACCTGACCTTCCGGGTAGTTGTCGATGACCAACCGCAGCGGCCGCAGCACGGCCATGACCCGGGGAGACCGCCGGTTCAAGTCTTCCCTTAGATGGTGCTCCAGCAGCGCGACTTCCACTACGCTATCCCGCTTGGCCACACCAATCCGCTCGCAGAAGTTGCGGATCGCCTCCGGGGTGTAGCCGCGCCTCCGGAGGCCGCACACCGTGGGCATCCGCGGGTCGCTCCAGCCGCTGACGTAGCCTCCATCCACCAGCCCCACCAGCTTCCGCTTGCTCAACACCGTGTAGGTTAGGTTGAGCCGGGCGAACTCGATCTGCTGGGGATGAAAGATACCCAATGCATCGAGGAACCAATCGTACAGGGGCCTATGGTCTTCGAATTCCAACGTGCAAATTGAATGGGTGATACCTTCGATGGAGTCCGACTGGCCGTGGGTGAAGTCGTAGGTGGGGTAGGCGCACCATTGGTCCCCGGTTCTATGGTGTGAAGCCTTGAGAATCCGGTAGATGACGGGGTCGCGCAGGTTCAAGTTGGGGGACGCCATGTCGATCTTGGCCCGGAGCACGTGGCTGCCCTCTTCAAACTCCCCGGCCCGCATCCGGCCGAACAGGTCCAGGTTCTCTTCCATCGGGCGGTCCCGGTATGGGCTGTCCTTCCCCGGCTCGGTCAGGGTACCCCGGTAATCCCTGATCTCTTGGGGGCTCAAACAGCAAACATAGGCCTTCGCCGCTTTGATTAACTTCACCGCATAATCATACAAAGTTTCAAAGTAGTCTGAAGCAAAGTACAAATGATCATCCCAATCCCAACCAAGCCAGCGCACGTCCTCCTGGATGGATTCAACGTATTCCAGCGCTTCCTTGGTAGGATTGGTGTCGTCGAACCGCAGGTGGCAGACACCCTGGTTTTCGCGGGCGATGCCGAAATTGAGGCAGACGGACTTAGCGTGGCCGATATGCAGGTAGCCGTTCGGTTCGGGAGGGAACCGGGTCACGACGCGGCCGCCGTTTTTGTTATTCTTCAGGTCCTCCGCCACGATGCTCCGTACGAAATCGGCGGAAGGGTGAGTTTCGGGCATGGTCATACTCAGTGTCCTCTTTCCATTCTAATGCGGGACAGCATTTAGCCGCTCGATCGCGGACCCGACGCGCGCGAGCACCCGCTGCCGGCCCAGGACCTCCATTGTCTCAAACAGCGGCGGCGATGTCTCCCGGCCGGTGGCGGCCACCCGGAGCGTGCCGAAAAACTGGCGCGCCGAGAGGCCCAGGCGAGACGCCTCGGCCCGCAGCAGCTCTTCCATGGCTTCGTGCTCAAACTGGGCGACCTTGGCCAATCCTTCCTTGGCAGCCCCCAGCGCCGCCAGGGCGCTCTCCCGGTCCATGCCCTTCTGCACCAGATTGAGAGGATCGTATTCCACTTCGGCCTGGAAAAAGTAGGAGGTCAAGTCCACCGCCTCCGAGAGCAGCTTGGTCCGCTGCTGGATCAGAGGGACGATACGAAGCAGTTGGTCCCGGCTCACCGGCGGCAGGACGGCAGGCAAGCCCTGTTGAAGAATTGGCAGCAACCGGTCTGCCAGCTCCTCAACCGAGAGCTGCCGGATGTACACCCCGTTCATCCACGTCAACTTGTCGTGGTCGAAAATTGCCGCGGACCGGCTCACCCGTTCCAGGGAAAAACCCTCTATGGCGGCTTCAGGCCCCATGATCTCCGTCTTGTCATCCAGCGACCAGCCCAGCAGAAGCAAGAAGTTGGCCACGGCCTCGGGCAGGAACCCTTCGTCGCGATATTCCAAAAGTGCAGTAGCCCCATGGCGCTTGGACAGCTTGGAACGGTCCGGGCCCAAGATCATGGGCAGGTGGCCGAACCGGGGCGGGTCGAAGCCCAAAGCCTCGTAGATTTGCAGGTGGCGCGGCGTACTGGGCAGCCATTCCTCGGCCCGCAGGACGTGGCTGATCTCCATCAAGTGGTCGTCCACCACCACCGCCAGGTGGTAAGTGGGAAAGCCGTCGGACTTCAAAAGGACGAAATCGTCCAGCAGTTCGTTCTGCCACTCCACGTCCCCGTGGATAATGTCGCGGACTCTGGTAGTGCCGGAAAGCCGCATGGCGAACCGAATTACCGACGGCCCGCCATCTGCCTCCAGAGTCCGGCGCTCTTCCGGGTCCAGGTGGCGACAACGGCGGTCATATCCGGATGATCGCTTCAGCCGTTGCTGCTCTTCCCGCATCTGTAGCAGGCGGTCCTCGCTACAGTAGCAGCGGTAGGCGCGCCCCTTTTCAATCATTTGCTCGGCCATTCGCCGGTAGGTGTCCAGGCGCTCGGATTGGCGGTAGGGAGCGAAAGGGCCGCCTACCCGTGGGCCCTCGTCCCAGTCCAGGTGCAGCCATTCCAGGGATTCCAGTACGGCATCCACCGCCCCGGGTACCAGCCGGTCCTGGTCGGTATCTTCGACCCGCACTATGAACTTGCCGCCGTGATGCCGGGCAAAGAGCCAATTGAACAGGGCCGTGCGGATGTTGCCGATGTGAGGCAAACCGGTGGGACTGGGGGCGAACCTGACGCGGACGGCTTCAGCCAAGGTGATTCTCCTAGATAGTTGTGCCTAATCTTATCATGATATGCCGCGGCTGAATGGCCTCCGGACGCCGGGAACTCTGAGGAGTCATCGGGTAACCGCGCCCTCTCGAATCAGGTCCGCCACCGACGCCAGATCCGCCGGCAGCTCGGACCGGAATTCGACCGGGTTTTCCGTCACCGGATGCTTGAAGCCCAGATGGTGAGCGTGGAGGAAGTGGCGTCTTAGCAGGGGACTGGGTCTCCCGTAGACCGCGTCACCCAGAAGGGGGTGTCCCAAGTAGGCCAGATGGACCCTCACCTGGTGGGTACGGCCCGTCTCCAGGTACAGCTCCAGGAGGCTGTGACCAGAGAAGGTCTCCAGAACGCGGTAGCGGGTCCCGGCTTGCCGCCCTCCCAGCACCACCGCCATGCGCTTGCGGTGTCGCGGGTCCCGGCCGATCGGTGCGTCGATTCGGCCCTCGCGGGACGAGAGCACCCCGGTGGCCAAGGCGAGATAGCCCTTGGTCACTTGCCGGTCCTTTATTTGAGCCGACAGGGCCTGGTGGGCCTGATGGGTTTTGGCCACCATCATCAGCCCGGAGGTATCTTTGTCCAGCCGGTGCACGATGCCCGGCCGGATGGCTCCCCCGATTCCCTGGATGTCCGGGCATCGGGCCAGCAAGGCGTTGACCAGTGTGTGGTCCGGGTGCCCCGGACCGGGGTGAACCGACAGGCCGGAGGGTTTGTCGATTACCACTATGTCGGAATCCTGGTACACCACCGTCAGCGGCATCCACTGGGGGACCAGGTCCAACCGCCGGGGTGGTGGCTCAGTCAAAGACACCCGGTCTCCCGGTTGCACCCTTTGGGAGGGCCGGGACCGGGCCCCGTTGAGCAGGACCGAGCCCTCAACGATCAGCCGGTGCAGTTGGCTGCGGGTCAGCCCGGTCTCCCAGCCGGCCAGGAACTGGTCCAGCCGCGGCCCGCCGGCCTCGACCTTGAACTCCCTGGTGGTCCCAACCTGTGAGGCCAAATCAGCGTTCTCCAGCCACCGGGGAAGGGCCCGGCTTGATCCATTCCGGGGGCAGCGGCAAAGCCCGACTCCGGTTGGGGTTGAGGCTTCAAGGGGCGGCTACCGGCCCATCCTCAGCATCCCCGGTACCAAAGGAGGGGGCCGAGGGCAATGGGTCGAACCTCGGGGCCGGTGGTGGATCGGCAGCGGCCACCCCAGCGGCGTCGACTCTTTCCCTCACGCCACAGGTGGAGCATCGCCAGCCCACGGGCAGGGGCACCATTTCGCCGTCACACACCGGGCACCAGTCGTAGACCTCCAGCAGCGCCGCCTGGCGGGCGGCTTTCCCTTCCAACTCCCGTTCCCGATCCGATTTGATGAGGATCCACGCCAGCAGCGCCAGGCCGGTCACGATGGAGGCATCGGCCACGTTGAACACGGGCCAGGACCCAACGTCCATGAAATCGGTCACGTGGCCCAAACGCAGCCGGTCCAGCAGGTTTCCGGTAGCCCCACCGACCTGCAACCCCAGGCTGAGCCGCAGCAGATCGGTATGGCGACGCTGACTGCGGTAGATCAGCGCTAGCACGGTGATCCCGACCACGGACACCAGGATGAGCGGGACGTTCTGGTCGCGGAACAAACCGAAGGCGCTGCCCGTATTGAAGGTATGGGTGATACGAAGAAACCCTTCAACGGGATACGATTCCCGGAACGCGAGGAATTCCCGCACCAGAAACTTGGTGAACTGGTCGGTCAAAAAGACCAGTGCCGCTAACTGGAGCAGGAGCAGGTCTTTGTAGATTGGAAAGCGCCGCGAGGGAGCGGGCCCGGTGGCTTCACTATCCCGGATCATCAACGGCTACTTCAACGTCCCGGAGAAAAACTCGGCCACCTGGGGCGCAAGCTGATCCTCGTATCCAAACCAGAAGTGATCGGCGCCTGCAACGACATGGCAGGTTGGCGGATGGTCGAAGGACTCCAGTACCGAGGGAAAACGGTCCGACTGGGCCAGCTTGTCCTGGTCTCCGACGACGACCAGGATGGGGTGATCGTTGGTTCCCAGTTCCGTACTCTCCAGGGCGCGTAACGGCGGCGAGATCAGGGCAAAGGCCCGTGCTTTCCGATGCAACGCCGGGTTATCCAAGACAACCGAGGCACCGAAAGAGTAGCCAGCCACTCCCAGCCTCCGCCCGTCGACCCCTGGCCAAGCTTTCATCAGATCCAGCGCCCCCAGCACTTCTTGTTGTTCCACTTGCCCCTTGCCGTGCCGTCCTTCGCTGCTGCCCACGCCACGGAAGTTGAACCGTAGAGTCGCAAACCCTCGTTCCGCCAGAGCAAAGGCCACCGCCAGCACCACGTTACTGTCCATGTTACCACCGTAGAGCGGGTGAGGATGACACACCACAACTCCCGGCATCGGACCGGCGTGGGCCTCGGGTTGGGCGACCACGCCCTCGAAATTCAGGCCATTGGTCTTGAATGTCACGGCACTCTGACGCACCGCTCTGACCTCCTAGAAGCTATTTCCATATTAGGAGAACCGGTGGTGTTTAGCAAGGAAGCAGGCAGCGGTCAGTAGTCAGCTTTCAACCCCGGGCCAGGGACCCGCGAAATAGTTCCCGCTGCGTCATCCCCTATTTACGAAGGAGGGGGTGGATCGCCTTGTTCCGGAAAGCGGTGTTCGCCGTAGTGTTCAAATGAGAATCCTGCTAGAATAGCCCATATTTCCAGAAAGTGGAGGCCCGAATGAGGGTAATTGATCTCCGTAGCGACACGGTTACTCACCCCACCGATGAGATGCGCCGGGTGATGGCCGACGCCGAGGTTGGCGACGACGTTTTCGCCGAGGACCCTTCCATCAACCGGCTGCAGGAGCGGGCCGCGGAGCTGCTGGGCAAAGAAGCCGGGCTGCTCACGCCCAGCGGCACCATGAGTAACCTGATCGCCGGCCTGACCTACTGCCACCGGGGCGACGAAGTGGTGATGGGCGACCAGGCCCACATATTCTGGAACGAGTCGGCGGGCGTGGCGGCCCTCGCCGGAGCCCAACTCCGGCTGATACCCAACGGTCCCCAGGGCCGGATCGAAGCCGCCGACCTGGAAGCCGTCATACGTCCCCCGGGCAACATCCACTTTCCACCGACCACTCTGGTTTGCCTGGAGAACACTCACAACCGGTGCGGCGGTGGAGTGCAGACCCCCGAGGACACCGGCAAGATCTGTGAGGTGGCTCACGCCGCCGGGGCCAGCGTGCATATGGATGGCGCCCGTATTTTCAATGCGGCTGTCGCGCTCGAAGTCCCCGCCGCGGAGCTGGTCAAGGACGTGGACGATGTCAGCTTCTGCCTGTCCAAGGGCCTGAGCTGTCCCGTGGGTTCGGTCATTTGCGGCTCCAAGGAGTTCATCGACCAGGCCCGCCGGTGGCGCAAGATGGTCGGCGGCGGGATGCGGCAGGCCGGGGTCCTCGCCGCCGCCGGGCTGGTGGCGTTGGACACCATGATCGAGCGGCTGGCCGAAGACCATGCCCGCGCCCGGCAGTTGGCCGGCGGCCTGGCCAACATCGATGGGCTCGACGTTGACCCGGACGCAATACAGACCAACATCATCATCTTTGATGTGAACCCGGCCCTCGGACCGGCGGCGGGGCTTATCGGCGCCCTGGCTCGGGAAGGGGTGAAGGTGAGTTCTCCAGGCAAACATTCCATCAGGATGGTGACCCACCGCCATATCTCCGGCGCCGACGTGGAGGAGGCCCTGGCCCGGACCTCCAAGGCAGTCAAGGAACTGCGCTGAGCATTTACGGCTGACCGGCAAGGGGCCACAGGGCCCAGGAGGCTTTCCATGTCCGACCAGGAACTGCGAATAGTGGCTCCCACCGCCATCGTGGGCTACGGCTTCCAGGAAAGCTCCCTGGAGCGGGTGCTCCGGAAGGACCCCCACCTGATCGCCTGCGACGGGGGGAGCACTGATCCGGGACCCAACTACCTGGGGATGGGCAAGGCTTTCGTCGGACGGGACGCCGCCAAGCGGGACCTGGCTTTGATGCTCCAGGCCGCCGTGGACCGGCGAATACCGATGGTCGTCGGCACCAGCGGCGGCGCCGGCGCGGACGCCCACCTGCAATGGACCCGGGAGATCGTCGAAGAGATAGCCCACGAGAACAACCTACACTTCCGAATGGCCCTCATCCACTCGGAGCAGTCCAGGGAGTACGTGGCCCTCAAACTGGAACAGGACCGAGTGGAGCCCTTGTGGCCCCTGCCGCCACTGCGCCAGGAAGTGATCGACCGGAGTTCCACCATCGTCGGCATGGCCGGGGTTGAGCCTTACATCGAGGCATTGGGCGAGGGGGCCCAGGTGATCCTGTGCGGGCGGTCCGATGACGCCGCCATTTTCGCCGCGCTACCCATCAAAGAGGAGTTCGACCCCGCCCTGGGCTGGGTGGCGGGCAAGCTGCTGGAGTGCGGCGCGGCCTGCGCCGTCCCCCGGCAGAAGTACGGCAGCGAAGGCATCACCGTCACCCTGCGGGAGGACCACATCGTGGTGGAGCCGAACCATCCCGGTCTTTCGTGCACCCCTCTCAGCGTTTCCACCTTTTTCTTGCACGAGAATGAGACACCCCTCTATCACACCGAGCCGTCGGGGGTCCTGGACCTCAGCGATCTGAACTGCGAGGCCGTGGACGGCCGGACGGTGAAGATAACCGGCGCCCGGTTCCTCCCTCGAGAAAAGTACACCATCCGGCTGGAAGGGGTGGAACTGGTGGGCTACCGGTGCATCTGCATCTCCTATACCCGCGACCCGGTGCTGGTGCAGTGCATCGACAGCTATTTGGCCGACGTGCGGTCCTTGGTCACCCGCCGGGTGGACGGCATGGGCGTCGGCCCCAACGACTACAAGTTGGTGTTCCGCGTCATCGGCAAGAACGCCGTGATGGGGGAGCGGGAGCCAGTCAAGGAAGTGCTGGCCCACGAACTGGGGGTCATCATGGAGGCGGTAGCCCCGACCCAAGACCTGGCCAACGAGATCCTGGGACTGGCCCGCCAGGCAAGCAAGAATCTTCATTACGAGGGCAAGCTCTGCGATGAGGGCTGCCTGACCTACCCCTATTCCCCTTCGGACATCCCCGTGGGCCCGGTCTACGAGTTCAACATCCTGCACGCGGTGCAACCGGACGACCCCCTCGAGATGTTTCCCATAGAATACGTCACGGTATAAGCGGTCAACCGAACCGAGGACTGACTGCCCAAATCAACCCCGAGTGCGTGATATGACTAGGATTCGCGACCTGGCCGTGATCTGCCGCAGCAAAAACGCCAACCCCTTTCTGCTTACCCTGGACATGGTGTTTCCCGACAAGGAGACCTTCGAGAAGGTGCGCTCCTCCGGGGTGATCAACAAGGGGCTCATCTCCCGGCTTTACAGCGTGGGGGAGAAGGACGTTCTGCTGGTGGAGTTCCCGCCGGCCAACGCCATCAAAGCCACTATCCCCCGGCTCCACGGCTCCGGCGCGGTCGAAGACTCCGACGTCTACGGCGCCCAGCAGCACGGGCCCCTGATGGACGTGGATGTGCCAATCTGATCTTTTCAGCAGTCAGCTTGGCTGAGGGCTGATAGCTGAAGGCTGTTTAGGAGGCTCGCAATGGCTGAAGTATCCCTGGACTTGGGTAAGACCGCCATACTCATGGGCGACTTTTACGAGGACATGATACTCAACCTTTCCCACGCGGTGGAGCGGAAGGTGCTGGAGAAAGCCCAGACCGTGCTGAAGGCGGCCCGGGATGCCGGAATTCTGGTTTGTTACAGCGCCACCGTGTTCCGGCCCGGCTACCCGGAAATCAGCGACCGGAACAAGATCTTCCGCCAGCGCAAAACCTCGGGCCAGCCGGCGGCGGGCGACCCGTTGAAGCTGATTCACCCCTCGCTGAGACCCGCGGAAGGGGAGATAGTGGTCGGCAAGCACCGGGTCAACGCGCTGTACGGCACCGGATTAGACGTGGTCCTGCGGGCTAACGACATTGAAACGCTGATCATCACGGGCTACGCCACCGGCGGCGTGGTTCTGTCCACCGCGCGATTCGCCGCCGATCTGGACTACCGTCTCCTCGTCGTCGAGGACTGCTGCTGGGACTCGGACCCTGAGGTCCACGACTTCCTGACCCAGCGTATCCTTCCCCGGCAGGCCGACGTAATCACGTCGGAGGAGCTGATCCGGGCGCTGGGAGGCTCCTGAGCGGCGGCCTGGCCCACATGGAGAACGGTTACCGGGGCGCCAAATTCCGCCCGCGGAGCGGGCAGTTGCCTCGACACTCGCTCTCCCCGGATGTTTGTTCGCGAGGGCGAACCGGCCTCCTGAAATCGGCGGTAGCTCCAGCCGGCACGTCCAGATTGAATTCCTGGATAGCGGATACCTCACGGTTCTCTTCCGAACCGCCGATGACTCTCCTCTGATCGGCCGAACATGATCGGGGACCCCGATCCACCTATGCTATCCGTCTGGCGCTATCCGCCGAGAATGATCGGCGCCTGACCGGCTATGATCCTGGATCGCAACCACGGCAAAATGCAATGTGCATCAGATCGACCGGGTTTGGGCGAACTTTTCTTATG
Organism: Dehalococcoidia bacterium; assembly: GCA_030753265.1. The sequence continues at coordinate 41,166 of JASMCQ010000035.1, read as the reverse complement.
GAGGGAGTCTAACGTGGAGATTGAGAAGAAGATTCGTGAATTGGGATACGAGTTGCCTCCGCCGCCGTCACCGGCCGGAATCTATGTCCCGGCGGTCCGGACCGGCAACCTCATTTTCCTGTCGGGACAAGGGCCGAGTATCCCCGGCGGCGGGTTTCTGTTCCAAGGAAAGCTGGGTTCCGGCGTCTCCATCGAACAGGGCTACGACTGCGCCCGGCAGACCATGTTGAACCTTCTAACCTCCCTCAAGGGGGAGATAGGCGACCTGGACAAGGTCAAGCGGATCGTCAAACTCCTGTGCATGATAAACTGCGTTCCCGACTTCGTAGATCCGCCCAAGGTCGCCAATGGCGCGTCCGACCTGCTGGTCAACTTGTACGGGGAAGCCGGCCGTCACGCCCGCTCGGCCGTGGGCATGGCCGGCCTGCCCTACGGAATACCCGTGGAGATTGAAATGGTGGTGGAGGTCGAGGCATAGCACCAGCCCCAGAGGCTTGCCGCGGGCAGTTCCAACCCCTTGGCCGATTGGCGCCGATGGAGCTTCTTGGGGGCACACCGGAACCGGCGAAGGCCAGTCCTTCTGTTGAAACACACCCATAACCGGAGATGAGGCGGTTTCGTCTGTTGGAGAGTCGCGCGGACACAACCACGGTTAGTCGCCACTACGGGTGGGCAATATTCGGGCTGAGCTTTTCGAACCTTTTCGTGGAAGGCGGGATCAAGAATACCGTACCCGTGATTTACGTGGCCCTGCGGGACAGCTTCCAATGGAGCGCCACCACCACTTCGAGCATATTTTCCGTGGCCGGTCTGGTCAGCGGCCTTGGCGCTCCGGCCTTGGGCGCCCTCCTGGACCGGCTGGGGCCTCGCTACTTTTTCGCCGCCGGCGGGGTCCTCATACTGGCAGGCTACCTCTCCAGCAGTTTCGGGACCGAGCTGTGGCACCTGCTGATCTTCTACAGCGTGCTCGCGACCCTGGGCGAAAGCATGGTCTCTTCGTTTACCACCACCGCCAACCTGGCTCCATGGTTTCCCAACGCCCGAGGCCGCATTCTCGGGTTGGCCGACGCGGGCAACCCGTTGGGCTCACTGGTCTTCCTGCCGGTGGCCCAGCTGCTCATCTCCGCAATCGGCTGGAAGGACGCCTTTTGGGTCCTGGGGATCCTGTTTTTCACGTTGGTTACGCCGGCCAATTTCCTATTCCAGAGGCGCCCTCCCGGCAGTCACACCACCGCGGAGCCCGGGCCGGTGATCACTCCCGGCGCCTCCACCGCCGCGGCCGGAGTTGCCGGCCCCGCACCAGCCTCCGGTCCATCTCTCTGGCGAGCCGTTCTCCTGGGGCCTCCGCTATGGTTCCTGGTGTTGACTCGCCTACTGGCCACACTGGGCCGCCAGTTGATCCGGGTCCACCTGGTCGCGTTCCTGCTGGCGGCGGGGTACAGCCCGCTCACCGCCGCCACCGCGATAGCCAGCGCCGGACTCGTGGGGCTGGTGGGCAGGCCGGTCACCGGAGCCCTCTCCGACCATGCCGGCCGTGAATCAATCTACACCGCCGGGCAAGGAATGCACGTCCTCGCCATGGTGACCATCTACATGCTGGGAGATGGGCAGAGCTTATGGCCGATTATTCTTTTCGCCGGACTGCTGGGGCTCAGTGACGGAATCGGAGGGCTGATGGTGAGCGCCAAAGCCGCCGACCTGTTCCCGGCCGGAACCCTTGGTTCGGTGATGGGCCTGGTGCACCTGGGACGGGGCATCGGCATCATGGCCGGCCCGGTCATCGGAGGTGTTCTGTTCGACGCCCAGGGCGACTACACGGTGGCCTTTCCCCTGGCCATTTCGCTGGGCTTACTGGCCGTGGGGTGCATGTGGGCGGCCCGGTTTACCGAAAACCGGACCGGCGATGCCCCATTCTCCCGGGAATGATCCCAGACTCGGAGCGCAGTAAGGTAGCCGGCTGGGGGGCGGGCCCGCCCGCCAGGCATACCCTTGGGGCCGCTTTGGGGTTACAATTGCGCCAAACACGCCGAACCCGCCCTCTCGGGTGGCAGGCGAAAATCCTCGGGGAACCGAGAAAACGCCGTGGAGGCCGACATGGATGCCGTGAACTTCATCACCCAAAGCTTGAGGCAAGTCCAACTGCGCCTGCTCGCCACCTGCGAGGGCCTGACCCAAGAACAGGTTCTCTGGCGTCCCGGCCCCACCTCCAACAACATCGGGTGGATCCTGTGGCACGTGGCCCGCGGAGAAGACCGGCGGACCTCCTCCCTCCGGGGCGGGCCAGCCGCGCTCTGGGTTTCAGAGGGCTGGCACAAGAAGTTCGGCCAGCCGGTGGACGCGCCCGCCCCCGGCGATAGGATGGGACTGAGAAGCCTGCCGATTCCGAATCTTTCGGTCCTGACGGACTTCGCCAAGGCCGCTTACCAGCAAACCATGGATTACCTCGCCACGCTGACCGCCGACGGACTCGACATCGCGCCCGACCCGTCGCGGCCGGAGCACACGGTGGCCTCGGCGCTGCGTCATCTCGTGACCCACAAGAACAACCACCACGGCCAGATCGACTTCATCCGCGGCCTGCAAGATGAAGCGTGGGACCTGCCGCCGGGGACGGGCGTCGTGCTTCCGCCCCTCTCCTGAATGAAGGGGATCGGGGGCGGCTCGCCGCTTTCGGGAATCGTACCTGGTATACCTATTCCGCCGGGTAGCGGCAACGGCCCCGGCGCTCCGGTATTGCCACGTTGGGAGAAGGAGAGCGGGGGTAATCGCGTATCCAAGTTTCAAATTTAGGTGCTACTTTTTGGAAACAGTCTTCACGAACCACGCCTTGACTCTAGACCAAGGAGTGTGCCGATGCCAGATGAATTGGATGCCCTGAGTCCGGACCAATTGGCCCAGAGACGCGACTCGATCCTCCAACGGTTTGGCCGCATCGAAGAGGAGTTCGATCGGAGACGCCGGGAGAACCGGCTGCTGGCCCGAGCAGCCGACATCCGGTGGGAATCCGCCTCGGCGGTACACCCGACTCAGCAGGAAGGGCACCGCCTGGCCCGCATCATCTCTCCGAAGCTGGGTTTCAACATCCACACCTTTCGGGTTTTCCAGCGGGAGATCGGCGGTGGTGGCGTGGAGGGCGCATATCATACCCACGGGGACGCGGTAAAGTATTACCTTCACGGCAAGGGAAAGGAGATCATCGGGCAAGAGGAGTACCAGGTGGAGGCGGGGGACCTGGCCTTCATCCCGGCCAACATCTGGCATGGGACGGAGAACACCGGTCAGGAGCCCATGGTGTTCATCGCCTTCCACCAGTTGCCGGGTACTCACCTCCCGGTTCCCGCGCCCTGGCAGTATCATGCCTCAGACCTCGGCGGCAGCAGCTTGGCTAGCTTCCTGGCTTCGGCGGCGGAGGAAGACCCGGCCGCGATGGACTCCGCGACCCTGTACTCACGCCGACAGCATTTCCTTCATCAGCTGGGGGTCTTGGACGATGAGTTCAACCGGCGGCGGCAGCAGACTCGCTACGTCGTACACTGGCGTGATATCCCTTGGGAAGTGAACGCCGCCTCTCAGCCGGTCCCCCTGGTGGCGCCGGAGCTGGGGTTCAACATCTTCACCCTCCAAGTTTCTATTCGGGTAGTACCGGCGCATTACCAGGACTCTACCAGTCACAGCCATGGCGAGTCCGTGCGCTACTGCCTGAACGGGACGGGCCTGCAGACCGTTGAAGACACGACCCTGGAGATGGGAACCGGAGACCTGGTCTTTGTTCCGTCCGGGGCCCGCCATAGCCTGGCCAACCCGGGTAACGAGCCCCTCCGGCTGCTGGTGGCCGAGCAGATGCCGGGGACCTACCGCCAGGTACCGTCGCCGTGGCGGGACCCGGCCTAGGCAGCCGGGGAGAGGCGTTCGAACCTGCGGTGAGGCCTGCCATCACGATCGCCGGTTCGGCGACGGGCCAGGCGGCGCCATTAGGCCGGCGCCCCGGAGATGAGGAGAAGAAGAGGATGAAGATCACCGATGTAGAGTGCCTGGTGTTGGACCGGCAATTCCCCCTCGTCCGAATCTACACCGACGAGGGTCTGGTGGGGATCGGGGAGTGTTTCCGGCGCCAGCCTGATCTCATCAAGATGCAGGTGGACCGCATCTTCAAACCGGTGTTACAGGGCAAAGACCCGCTCGACACCGAGTTGCGCTGGAGGGATATGGTCCGGGCCGGATCGGCGGTGGAGATGGGGGGCGCGATCTTCTGCGCCATTGCCGGGCTGGACATCGCCATTTGGGACCTCAAAGGCAAGGCCCTGGGCCTTCCCATTTATCAGCTGCTGGGCGGCAAGGTGCGGGACAGTGTAAGAATGTATGCCAGCTCCATGCGCCGGGATATGACCCCCGTTGAAGAGGCCCGCCGGGCGGCCTCCTTTGTCGACGCCGGGTATACCGGGTACAAGCTCCACAGCGCGGTCCCAGGATCCATCGACGACCCCGCCGACCAAACCATAGACACGGTGCGGGAGGTGCGGGCCGCCGTAGGCGACGGGATCGAGATCCTGGTGGACGTGAACGGCGCTTTCTCCACCCACCACGCCATCAGCATCGGCCGGGCCCTGGAGCAACTGGGGGTTTTCCACTTCGAGGAGCCGCGTCCCTTCTACGACCTGGAGGGGCTGGCCACCGTCGCCGATGCCCTGGACATTCCCATCGCATCCGGGGAGATGATCTTCACCCACTGGCAGTACCGGGACCTGATCCTCCAGGGGCGCGTGGACATCATCCAGCCAGACATCGTCAAGGTACCCGGCTTTACCGAGTTTCAGAGGATCGCGGCGTTGGCTTCGTCCTTCGGCAAGCCCATCACTATCCATAACACCCAGCCGACAATCAGCGCGGTGGCGCATCTACACGTCTGCGCCGCCTACCCGCAAATCCCCTACGCCCAAGAGTACAACATCGAACCCATCTCCATTCGCGACAAGTGGCCAATCCTCAAAACGCCGCTGGAGGTCAAGGGCAGTTACTTGGAAGTGCCCTCAGGCCCCGGCCTGGGCGTGGAGCTGGACGAAAAGATGGTGCTGAAGGCGGCAGAGGGTTAGGGCCGGGGGAGCGAGAACTGATCCACGGCCGCCCAGGCTAGGCAGGGAGCAGCTTCGCGATGGCGAGCCCGTACTCTCCGGCCACCGAGTACAGCAAGTAAGAGTCATTCCCTTCACGGAATATCCCCGGGTCCCGGACCTGGCGCACCTTCCCCATGATCAATCCCCGGGCCGACGGCTCCAACGGCATCCCGGCGCCCTCGTACTCCGTCTCCGGCTCCAGTACGGTGACCGGAGGGGATTCCTTCCACTCCGCCCAGTCCGGCGTCAGATCAATGGTCGCCAGGAGAATCTGCTCGGGACAATCGAACGCGTTCGAATAATAGACCTCGAGGGTGTCGCCTTCCAAGCGGAACGCCGCGTGCCGCATATCCTCAGTGAAGAGAGTCGGTCCCTCCTCGAACCCGGTTAGCCCGTCTTTCGACCGGTAGAACACGCCGGGCATTCCCAGCGCGTAGTGGTACCCGCCCCAGTTGAAGACCCTGAGATACGGCTCGCCGAGGACCTCCGGGAACGCGGTAAAAGCGATGCCGTCTTTGGAGAGGGCAACCTTGGATTTCTGGTCACGCTCCGCCACCCACCCGTGGTAGTACATGCGTATCTCGCGCTTCTCATTGTCCACATGAACGTCGGGAGAGGCGATATGGTTGTAACAGTGAGAGTCCTCGAGACGCAGCGTTCCCGGTTCATGGACCCGCCAAGGGCCTTTCAGGTCGTCGGCATAAGCGAGGCGGATGTAGGAGCCCTTGTGGTGGGCAAAGTAGAGGTAATACTTGCCGAGCGGGTTCTCCAGCCAAGAGGGGGCCAGGATGAGCGAGGGCCCGTTGATGTTTCCTCCAAGGTCGTCGCCCGATTCAAGACTGATGATTGGGTTGCTTTCAAACCGTTGGGCTTTCATGGGGGTGCTCCCTCCGAATCTCTCCATTTTGGTCAGTCCGGCGCCCAACCCGAGGGCCTCTGGCCACGGGGTCAAGCCCGTGTCAGACCCTATACCCGGCCGCCTTGCCTGTCAATCGCATCCAGGAGATCTCTCTCTTCGCGCGGAACGAAGCGTCTTGCGCAAGCCCGGTCAGCGCTCCACACCGTTGACGCCTATTTGAAGCAAGGCTGTTCCTGGCGGCGCCTGCCCAATCAGCTGCCCGGAAGTGAATTAGCCACAGAGGCACAGAGGTACGGAGGGCCGGAGATTGATAGGACTTGATTGATCTGCGTCTCTGTGCCTCTGTGCCTCCGTGGCGAACCCTTCGTCGCTTCGCTTCTCGGTGTGGCGGTAATCAGGCAAAGGCCGGCCGGCCCCGAAAGGCTATGTGCCGCGGGGCCACTCGGGCTTCCTAACTGGCTGCATCAACTGGCTCTTTGCGTTATGCACTTTTAGGCATCTTCACCAATATATGCAATATTTGCGCCTTTACCAGGCGCTGCGCGCCGGTCCGCCTGTACAGCGGAGTTGATGGTGTGGTAAGTGTGGGGCACGAGGTGACATCGGGGTGCGGAGGACGCCTACAGGTGCGATCGAGGCGACCGAGCGCCGCAGTTAAGGATCCAGCTCAGAAACTGCAATGGCGCGTCCCACGGGCCGGTGGGTGCTGGATATCGCGGCGGCAAAGGTTTGTATCGGGGCGGGAATGCCGATATTAGATATGGGCCAGTCAACAGATCACCCGATCACTGCCTCGGAAACGAAGAAGTAGATCCGGGTGTCCGAAAGCATCCCACCAAGCGCAACTGAAGGGCTTTCCCGGATCACTCCACGATCGAAGACCGATTTCAAGATGGTTGCGGTAAATCTGAACGCGGGGGGATCGAGGCCCGCCCCGTTGTAGAATCCGGCTCATCTCATCGCGGCGCACACCAGGGGTGCATTCGAGGCGCCGCGCCAGCCAGTGGAAGCGCGCCGGTGAATGCTCCAGAGCACACTCGAGATATATGCGAATGTTCCTCGGGAGGAAGGGGGGATTATGGCCAGGGTAGACTTGGACCACCAGCTTAGCTCACTCCAACAGGACGTGGTCGTCCTGTCCGGGATCGTGGAAAAGGCCATTCACCAGGCGGTGGATGCCTTGAAGCGGCGGGACATGGACGCTTCAAGGCAGGTGGTCGAGCAGGACGACTACATCGACCAGAAACGCTTCGAGGTCGAAGACCGGTGTATCGACCTGATCGCCACCCAGCAGCCCATGGCCCGGGACCTGAGGACCATAATCTCTTTGCTTCACATTGTGGTGGAGCTGGAACGGATGGGGGATTACGCCGAGGGCATCGCCAAGATAAGCCTGTTGATGGGGGGCGCCCCACCGGTCAAGCCGCTCATCGACATTCCGCTCATGGCGGAAAAATCCACCCAGATGTTGCGCGACAGCATGGATGCCCTGCTCGACCGGGACATCGTCAAGGCCCACCACGTGTGCCAGGCCGACGATCAGGTGGATGAACTGTACGATCGGGTCCACCAGGACTTGCTGATACTCATGAGGGAAGACCCAGAGACCATACAGCGGGCCACCTACCTGCTCTGGGTGGCTCACGACCTGGAACGCATCGCCGACCGGGCGACCAACATCGCCGAACGGGTTATCTTCCTGGTCACCGGGAAGATGGTTGAAACCGGCCCGGCCATGGAACTGGCGCACAGCTGACCCAAACTCCGCGAGTCTTACGGCGAAACCTTCTGGCTGCCTGACGGTTTCGCCTGTCCCTTACTCTCGCCGGACCGGCGTTGGTGCTGGCGTTCTCGCAATATGCCGCCTCGGCGAGTCGTCGAGGCGGCTCCTGTTTGTACGCCGGTCCTGGCCTCCTGTACTCGGGCCCCCCTGCCGCCGATTCCCATCCCGGCTTCCTTTTGCTATGCTGCCCGAAAGACCGGCATTGAGCGCTGGAGGGCGGGTTTCTCCCGTGGCTTCAGCGGTTTAGAGCCGCCCGTCACCTGCGGCCCGGCACGGAAATCCACGATACCCTGGTGGTCTGGCGCGTCAAGGGGATCCTGGACCGGCGGGGGCAGCTGGATTTGGACGTGGAACAGAAGATTGACGTCTACACGACGCCGTGATTCATCTTGAGCTGCGGCAGGTCCGGATCGGCTCATGGGGCCGGACCGCGAGCCGCCCCTACCCGTTCTGGCCGGGCTCCCGGTCTTCCCCCCACCATCTTTTCATCCGTTCGGCGATCTCCTTTTCCGAACCTTCCTGGGTCGGCCGGTAGTACCGGCGGTCTTTGAGGGCCGGGGGAAGAAACTCCTGCTCCACGAAGTGCCCCGGGTAGTCGTGGGAGTACTTGTAGTCCTGGCCGTACCCCAACTGCCGCATCAGTCCGGTGACGGCGTTACGCAGGTGCAGTGGCACCGGCTCGTTGGCGCGCTCTTTGGCGTCTTGGAGCGCCCGGTCAATGGCCACGTAGGCCGAGTTGCTTTTGGGTGCGGTGGCCAGGTAGACCGTGGCCTCGGCCAGGGGGATGCGTCCCTCGGGCATCCCCAGAAAATGCACCGCCTGTTGGGCCGCCACCGCCACGGTCAGGGCCGCCGGCCGGGCCAGGCCGATGTCCTCCGCGGCCAGGACCACCAGGCGGCGAGCGATGAACATCGGGTCCTCTCCGGCCTGAATCATCCGGGCCAGCCAATAGAGGGCGCCGTCGGGCGACGAGCCGCGAACCGACTTGATAAAGGCCGAGATGGTGTCGTAGTGACCTTCACCCGCCTTGTCGTACATCGGCGAGCGCCGCTGCAAGGCGTCGGCGATGGCATCCAGGTCGATGCGGCGGCGGCCCCCGGCGTCGGGCACAGCGGCGTGGGCCGCGGTCTCCAGGGCATTCAGGGCCACCCGGGCATCACCGCCGGCCATGTTAACCAAGTGCTCCCGGGCTGCCTCCTCCAGCTCCACCTTCAGCACCCCCAGCCCGCGTTCTTCGTCGGGAAGCGCCCGGCGGATGATGGTGTCGACATGCTCAGGGGCCAGGGTCTCCAACGTGAAGACCCTGGAGCGGGACAGCAGGGGCCCGATGACTTCGAACGAGGGGTTTTCCGTGGTGGCGCCAATGAAGGTCACGGTGCCGTCTTCCACGTGGGGCAGAATGACGTCCTGCTGGGACTTGTTGAACCAGTGAATCTCGTCGACGAATAGTATGGTCCGCCGGCCGTACATGCCCTGGCGCTCTCTGGCCTCGGCCGCCGTTCGGCGAAGATCGGCTACGCCGGAGGTGACGGCGCTGACGGACTCGAAGTGGGCGTCGGCGACTCCGGCCACCAGGCGGGCCAAGGTGGTCTTGCCGCTGCCGGGAGGCCCCCACAGGATGAAGGAGGGCACCCGCCCGGCGGCGATGGCCCGCCGGAGGACCCGGTCCAGCCCGACGATATGCTCCTGGCCGACGAATTCCTCGAAGGTGCGGGGCCGCATCCGGTCCGCCAGCGGGGCTTCCTGCTCGACTCGGCGCCGGCCCTCATGCTCGAACAACGATTGGGATGAAGTCATGAGCCCCTTTCCCGGACCGCTCCCGAATCCAGCGATCAGCAAGCCGGCTGCCGGCCGATGGCCGCTACAGTGGGATGTTGCCGTGCTTCTTGGATGGGAGGCTGTCCCGCTTGTTTTCGAGCATCTGGAGGGCTGTGATAATCCGGGCTCGGGTATCGGCCGGGTCAATGACGTCGTCCAAGAAGCCTCGGTTGGCGGCGATGTACGGGTTGGTGAATTTCTCCTGGTACTCGGCGATCAGGTTATCTCTCACCTTTTGAGGTTTCTTAGCTTCGGCGATCTGCTCTCGATAGATTATGTTAACCGCGCCATCGGCGCCCATCACCGCTAGTTCCGCCGAGGGCCAGGCCAGGTTCATGTCGGACCGCAGGTGCTTGCTGCTCATCACGATGTAGGCCCCGCCGTAGGCCTTGCGGGTGATGACCGCGACCTTGGGAACGGTGGCCTCGGCGTAGGCGAAGATCAGCTTGGCCCCGTGGCGGATAATCCCGCCGTACTCCTGCTCCACCCCAGGCATGAAGCCGGGCACGTCCACCAGGGTAACCAGGGGAATATTGAAGCAGTCGCAGAACCGGACGAACCGGGCGGCCTTGGTCGAGGCGTCGATGTCCAGCACTCCGGCCAGGTGCGCCGGCTGGTTGCCCACAAAGCCCACCGTCCGGCGGTTTATTCGGCCAAACCCCACGACCACGTTCGGGGCGAAGTTCTGGTGGACCTCCATGAACTCTTCATCATCCACCAGCCGGTAGATAATGTCCCGCATGTCGTAGCCACGGTTTGAATCGTCGGGCACAATGTATCGAAGGTCGGGGTCGACACGGGTAGGCGAGTCACCGGTGGCCGCCGCCGGTGGGTCCTCCAGGTTGTTGGAAGGCAGGTAGCCCAACAAGCGCCGCACCTCGGCCAAACACTCTTCCTCACTTTCGTAGATGAAGTGGGCGACCCCACTGCGGGTGGCATGGCTGACCGCCCCACCGAGTTCCTCGTGGGTGACTTCCTCGCCGGTAACCGCCTTGATCACATCGGGGCCCGTGATGTACATCTGACCCGTGCCCTTCACCATGAAGATAAAGTCGGTTATTGCCGGGGAATAGACGGCGCCCCCCGCCGCCGGGCCGAGGATCACCGAGATCTGGGGCACCACACCGGAGAACAGAGTATTTCGCAGGAAGATATCACCGTAGGCGGCCAGGCTTAAGGCTCCTTCCTGTATCCGGGCTCCCCCCGAGTCGGCGACGCCGACAACCGGGCACCCAGTCTTGGCCGCCAGGTCCATCACCTTGCAGATCTTTTGGCTCACCACTTCGGAGAGGGAGCCGCCGAAAACGGTGAAGTCTTGGGCGAAGGCGAACACCTGCCGGCCCTCCACCTTGCCGTGTCCCGTGACGACGGCGTCGCCCAGAAACTTTTGGTCGGCGAGGCCGAAATCGGTGGTCCGGTGGGTCACGAAGGCGTCCATCTCCTGGAACGACCCTTCGTCCATCAGCAGCGCCAGCCGCTCTCGCGCGGTTAGCTTTCCCCGGTCATGCTGCTGGTCGATGCGCCTCTGGCCGCCACCCTTGCTGGACTCCTGGCGCATCGCTGCCAGAACGTCGAGCTTACCGTCGATCAACTTTCTCCGTGCTGTCACTACCCCTCCCCTCGGGGTCTAGCCCAGGCTACGCCGATCGAGTCCGGCCCAAGCCTTGGTTCGGTTCGCCTATGAAACTCGGGTTCATCCTAGCAGACGGCCTTTGGCCCATGCAAGGTGAAAGTGGGGGTGCTAGAATGGTGTATGAGGGGTTGGCTTCGAGTGGCGCCACGCCACCACCCCTGAGACCAATTTGATGCCGGCCCTGCATTTGGGGGGGGGTGGGCCATCCACTCGTGGCCAATCCCCAGTGTGACTCAGCAATGTGCACTTGGTCCGGTAACCGCGGTCCCGGTTAACTTTCCCGAATCGGTCCCTGCCGCCTACCTGGCCCCCGAGGCTGTGCCCCAATGATTGAATCAACCGCCCGCACCGGCCTGACCGTGGCCAACGGCGACGCCCTGGCGTGGGGGACCCGTACCTACGTGATGGGGGTCATCAACGTTACCCCCGATTCTTTTTCCGGGGACGGCCTGGGCTCGGATATACCGGCCATCGTCGAGCAGGCGCTCCGGTTCGAAGCCGAGGGGGCTGATTTCCTGGACGTGGGCGCCGAGTCCACCCGCCCCGGGTCCGTTCCCGTGAGCGGGGCCGAGGAGCTGGAGCGGCTGTTGCCCGCCCTGGAGGCCATCGCGCCGCGGGTGAGCATCCCCATCAGCGTGGACACCTACAAGTCTCAGGTTGCCCTCCGGGCCGTCGAGGCCGGAGCCACGGTCATAAATGATATTTGGGGACTTCAGGCAGACCCCGTCCTGGCCCGGGTGGCGGCTGAATCCGGCGCACTTCTTATTCTAATGCACAACCAGAAGGACCACCTTTACCGGGACCTGCTGCCTGACATTTTCGCCAGCCTGTCCCACGGCGCGCGGCTGGCGAGGGAAGCTGGAGTGCCTGAGAGAAACATCATCTTGGATCCTGGAATTGGCTTCGGCAAGACGCCGGACCAGAACCTGGAGGTGCTCCGCAGGCTAAACGAGTTCAAAGGGCTCGGCTACCCGCTGCTGGTGGGCACCTCGCGGAAGTCCACCATCGGCCTGGTGCTAGACCTGCCGCCGGACCAGCGAATCGAAGGCACCGCCGCCACCGTGGCGCTGGCCATCGCGGGCGGAGCGGATATTATCCGGGTCCACGATGTCAAGGAGATGGCCCGGGTGTGCAAGATGAGCGACGCCATCGTCCGCGGCTGGAGGCCCACCGGTTGGATCCAGTAACCGCCTATTTGGGCCTGGGCTCCAACCTGGGCCAAAGGGACCGGAATCTGGCGGAGGCCGTCTCCCGCCTTGGCGGGGACCGGGCCGGTCAACACCGTGGCCGGAGGGCCGCCGGGGGAGGGGTCGCCCTGCTCCGGGCCTCGTCCGTCTACGAAACGGCTCCGTGGGGATACACCTGCCAGCCAAACTTCTTGAACTGCGTGCTGGAGATACGGACGACTCTGTCTCCCAGCCATTTACTGGAATCGGTGAAAGGGCTGGAGGTGACGATGGGCCGGCAACGAGGGTTCCGCAACGGCCCTCGTCTGATCGACGTGGACATTCTTTTGTACGGCGACAGCGCGATCGACCTGCCGGGGTTGCAAATACCCCACCCCCGTCTCCACCAGCGGGCGTTTGCCCTGGCGCCGCTGGCGGAGCTGGCCCCAGGTGTAATCCACCCGGCCTTGGGGGTCACCATCGCAAAGCTGGCCGCCGAGGCCGACGGCCGTGAAGGGGTCGAACTCTGGGGGCCGCCGCTCAGCGGGTCGTTTCAAGCTGTCTGAGCCCTCGGTTCACATCTTCCGGAGATGCCGGCAAAACCGGAACAGTTGACAACCTGCCTCCACTATCGCATATTTGTATATTGGATCAGCCAACCGTCGCCGAGCCGGCCGTTGGCAGTAGCACCGGAATGAGGAGACATTTATGGCGGACAAGCAGCTAACCTTCGATGCAGATGCCCGTACCAGCCTGATGCATGGCGTTGACCAGTTGTGCCGCGTGGTGGGGTTGACACTGGGTCCCAGCGGCCGCAACGTTTTATTGAACCGGATGTTCGGCCTGCCACTGGTCTGCAGCGACGGCGTGACCATCGCCAAGGAGGTTGAGCTTCCTGACCCCTACGAGAATATGGGCGCCCAACTGGTTAAAGAGGCAGCCTCCAAGACCAACGACAAGGTGGGCGATGGCACCACCACATCGGTAGTGCTGGCCCAAGCGATCGCCCGCTCCGGCTTCCAGAACGTGGCCGCCGGGGCCAATGGCATTTCCATGAAGGCCGGCATCGCCAAAGCCGTGACCTTGGTGGTGGAAGAGCTGAAGAAGATGGCCACTCCGGTGGAAAGCCGCGACCAGATTGCCCGGGTTGCGGCTCTCTCCGCCCACGAAGAAGCCATTGCCGGCCTTCTGGCCGACGCCATGGACAAAGTGGGCCGGGACGGGGTGATCACTGTCGAAGAGTCCCAGACGCTAACGGACGAGCTGGAGGTCGTGGAAGGGGTTCGGCTGGACCGGGGATACCTTTCCCCCCATTTCGTGACCGACGCCCAACGCATGGAAGTGACCCTGGACGACCCCTACTTCTTGATCACCGACCAGAAAATCAGCGCGGCGAATGAGATCGTGCCCGTGATGGAGAAGGTGATCGAGGCCGGGCGGCGGCCCCTGGTTATCGTCGCCGAAGACGTGGACGGGGAGGCGCTGGCGACCCTGGTCGTGAACAAGTTACGGGGCACTCTTCCCTGCGTGGCGATCAAGGCGCCCGGTTTCGGGGAACGGCGCAAGGCCCTCCTGGAAGACATGGCCATAGTCACCGGGGCCACAGTCATCAGCGGCGACGTTGGTTTGAAGCTGGACAGTGTCGAGATCAGCCACCTGGGCTCGGCGCGTCGCACTATAGTCCTGAAAGATGAGTCGACCGTCGTCGAGGGCCGGGGGACCGAACAGGGCATCAAAGATCGGGTAGACCAGCTTCGGGCACAGATCGAGGAGACCACCTCTGATTACGACCGGGAGAAGCTCGAGGAGCGCAAGGCGGCTTTGGCCGGAGGCGTGGCCGTGGTGAAAGTCGGCGGGGCCACCGAGCCGGAAGTCAAAGAGCGGAAGGCCCGGACCGACGACGCCCTGGCGGCCAGCCGGGCGGCGGTGGAAGAAGGCGTGGTCCCCGGCGGCGGCGTTGCTTTGATCCGGAGTGCCCACCCGCTGGACGCGCTGGAAAAACAGCTGTCCGGCGATGAGGCCCTGGGAGTCCGCCTGGTGAAAAATGCTCTGAGCGCGCCCTTGCTGCTCATCGCTCGTAACGCGGGGCATCGCGGCGAGGTGGTACTTGAAGGTGTCATCACCGGAGAGGGGGATTGGGGCTTCGACGCTGAGCAGGGCGACTTCTGCAATTTGATCGAACGGGGCATCGTGGATCCGGTTAAAGTCACCCGCTCCGCTTTGCAAAACGCCTGCAGCGTCGCCGGTGTCCTGCTGACTACCCAGGCGGTCATCACGGAAGAACCGGAAGAGATCCCGCTGCCCGCGGACGTGCAGGATTTCATGCACGATTAGTCCCCGTTTCCGGCACCTTCGCCGGACGGGGACCAGGTCCGGGCATCCCTCGTCCTGAGTAAAGAACGGGTGTTCGCCGCCGGGCGGGCGTTATTCAGGTGCGGGGGAAATCGTGCGGCGGTACGTCTCCCCGTGGGCGTCCTTACCCCACCGCCGCTCGACCACGGCCACCGAATGACACGGCCTGTTCCGGAGACATAATGGCAGGATTACCAATGGCGGGCTGGGGCGGGCCTCAGGATGGGCCGGCGCCCGGCAACCCGCTGGACCGGGACTCCATCGGCGGTTTGGTCCTGGGGTCCCCTCCCTTGATCGAGGAATACCTCTCCCTGGAGCAGCAGCTACAGCCCAACGGCTTCGATTTCACTCTGCGGGAAGTGGGCAATCTGGTTTCGGCGGGCAGCATGGGCGCCGGCTCGGGCCAGCGGGAGATTTCGGCCACGGAAACCCTGGGCTTCAGTCAGGATGGCTGGCTCTCCTTGCCCCCCGGACCCTACCGCATAACCTTCAACGAGGTGGTTACCCTTCCCCTGGACTTGATGGCCCTGGGGCGGCCTCGATCCAGCTTGCTGCGCAGCGGCGTGAGCGTCCATACCGCGGTGTGGGATGCGGGATACCATGGCCGGTCCGAGGCGTTACTGGTGGTACACCACCCCCTGGGTTACCGGCTGCAACGCTATGCCCGGTTGGTCCAACTAATCTTCTTCCGGCTTCCCCAAGCCGTGAGCCAAGGGTATCAAGGCCGGTTCCAGGGAGAGAACCTCCGCTAGCGGGGCACCCAGGGCTTTCGTCGCCGGGCGTCTTGAATCAGAACCACCGCTCCCAGGAGCGACGCAACGAGGGGTTAGCCACAGAGGCACAGAGACGCAGAGTTATTACGTCGTATTTATCTCGGGTCCTCCGGTCCTTCGGTCCTCCGTGCCTCTGTACCTCTGTGGCTAGGTAATTTCCGGGGACTTCTTGAAACAACACCCATCGCCGGGCGCAGGAGGAGATTGAAAATGGCGCCGGGAAGCTCCGTGTCCGAAGTCAAGGCCATCGTGGTAGGCTATGCCCTAGAGGTGGGATTCGACCTGGTCCGGGTGGCTTCGGCCGAGGAGTTCACCGAAGACCGGAGCATTACCCTGGGCCGGTTGCGGGCCGGGATGATGGACGGATTGCCTTGGTACACCGAGGCCCGGGTCCGCCGGGGTACCAGCCCTCAAGAACTGCTCCCCGGCGCGCGCTCGATCATCTGCCTGGGGGTGAACTACCAGCAGCCCGATGGACCCGCTGCGCCGCCTGAAGTCGCGGCGGGCAAGGTAGCCCGGTACGCCCGCGGCCCCGACTACCACAAGCCCATGAAGAAGTGGATGCGGGCCTACATGGAGGGCCTGAGCGCCCGGCTGGATACACCGATCGCGGCCCGGTGGTACGTGGATGACGGCCCCATGCTGGACCGGGCGGCTGCCCGGCGGGCCGGATTAGGCTGGACCGGCAAGAATACCAACCTCCTCACCTCCGGCCTCGGCTCCTGGGTATTCCTCGGGCAGGTGATCACCGACCTGGAGTTGGAAGCCGACCCGCCGCTACGGAAGAGCTGCGGTGCCTGCGTCAGGTGCATCGACTCTTGCCCCACGGGGGCCATCGTGACCCCGTACACCATCGACAACGCCCGGTGCATCTCCTACCTGACCATCGAAAACCGCGGGCCCATACCGGCGGAGCTGAGGCCCCAGATGCAAGATTGGGTCTTTGGTTGTGATATTTGCCAGGATGTTTGCCCGGTCAACCGCAAATCTTTCCCGTCTGATTCCAATCGCCGGCCAGGTGAGGGTTTCGTGCGGGCCGGGCTGGAATACCTGGACCTCGTGGGACTGCTGGAAATGTCCGAGGAGGAGTTCCGGCGCCGGTTCCAGGGCACTCCGCTCCTCCGCTCCAAGAGAGCGGGCCTCCAGCGAAACGCCTGCGTAGCCCTGGGCAACCGGCGAGACCCGGCGGCGGTCCCCGCCCTATGCCGGGCGCTGGTAAACGGAGAAACCCTGGTGCGGGGCCACGCAGCCTGGGCGCTGGGACGGATCGGCACCGCCGAGGCGCGGCAAGCCCTCGACCGAGCGCGGCTTCTGGAGACGGACCATCAGGTCCTTGAAGAGATTTCCGGCGCCCGTGGAGTGCCCGAACACGCCGAACCCTCATCGGGGCACCACTGCTGATATTGCCGGATAGCCTCCGGCACCGGATTTCGGTAGCCTAGGCTACCCGAGGGCCCGGCGCCGAGGGTGCGGCGGACGGTCCGTGGGCCCGCTTCCTCTTCTTTTTCCTGGGCGCCAGATGGGGTTGGATCGCCCTGCCGCGGTCGTAATCCCGGCCGAACTTGAGCTTCCGCATTTCCTCTTCGATTAGCAGGAAATCGGTCTTGGGCAGCAGGTGCAGGTTCCCCTGGAAGGCCATGTACCAGTTCTCCGGGGGCCACCGCTTGATGTAGTCCAGCCGCGGCGCCAGTATGTTGGCGTCGATGCACTGGGCATCATCGAGCACCACCTCGGGTTTTATCTCTATCCGGTAGGGCCAACCGGCGCAACCCTCGTTTTGCCAGACGGCTGATTCATCCTCGAAAAAGGAGGAGGTGGCCGTGGCAGTGGCCGCGAAGTGGCGGGCGCCGGAAACGTAGAACAGCACCCGGTCGCCTGATTCAATCCGTTGCATCTTGCGCCGGTGTTGGGCTTTCAGTCCTTGTACCGTAAACCCAAGGTTGTGGGTGATGCGATAGTTCTCCACGTTGCTGACAATCATCCAAAAATTTCGGGGCATCCGCACCTCTAAAACTTCGCGTCGAGAATCAGCATCCATCAAAGGCTATATTCATTATCATTTTATCATATTGTGGCCAGAAGGTCAGGTTGGCCTGATTCGGCAAATTGGTGTAACATCAGTCCGGTTGCTGGCCTAACCGAAGGATGTCCGAACGCGGGCGACGGCTGCGCCCGGCAGACCGGGCCGCGGAATGGCCGGCGCTTAGCTTCTGGGGAGGAACCGGAAATGACGTCGAGAGCCACCAGGGAGCGGGACATCGCCATCGTCGGTGTGGCGGAGTCCGATGAAATGGGAACGGTCCCCAACAAGTCGTCTCTTCAACACCACGCTGAAGCGGCCCACAACGCACTGGCAGACGCCGGTCTCGCCAAGAGCGACGTAAACGGGCTGCTCACCGCCGGCTTCTCTACCCTTGCCACCGCCGAGTATATGGGCATCCAGCCAGGGTTCACGGACAACACGTCGGTGGGCGGCTCCTCCTTTGTTATCCACGTGGCCCACGCCGTCGCCGCCATCCGGGCGGGCTATTGTGACGTGGCCCTCATCACCCACGGGCAGGCCGGCCGGTCCACCCGGGCCGGGATGCCGGCCGACCCCAACTTGCCGGTCTCCCAGTACGAAGCGCCCTACGGGATGATCGGGCCGCCCATAAACTATGCGCTGGCCTGCACCCGGTACATGCACGAGTATGGCGAAGACCGGACCCGGCAGGCCATGGCCGAAATTGCCGTGTCCACTCGCAAATGGGCCAACCTCAACCCCAAGGCCGTGATGCATGACACGCCCATGAGCTTCGACGACTACCACAACTCCCGCTGGGTAGCCTGGCCTTTCCACCTGCCCGATTGCTGCCTGGTCACCGACTCTGGGGCGGCCATTATTGTGACCACCGCCGAGAAAGCACGCAGTTGCCGGAAGCAGCCGGTCTGGGTGCTGAGCGCCGCCGAGAGCCACGACCACAACATGATCAGCATGATGCCGTCTTTCACCTCACTCATCGCCAGAGAGACCGGCCCCAAGGCGCTGGCAAGGGCAGGCGTCTCCATCGCCGACCTCGATCTGGCCATGATCTACGACTCCTTCACCTATACCGTTATGCTGACGCTGGAAGCCCTGGGCTTTTGCGGTCCCGGTGAATCCCCGGATTTCGTGGCAGGCCAACGCACCGCTCCGGGGGGAGACTTCGCCTTGAATACCAGCGGCGGCGGGCTATCCTACACCCACCCCGGCATGTACGGCAGCTTCCTGCTGGTGGAGGCGGTGCGGCAGCTTCGTGGTGAGTGCGGCGACCGTCAGGTGAAGCACCGCGGCGACCCCACACAGCCCGCCAAGATCAGCATCGTAAACGGCACCGGCGGCTCCCTTTCATCCACCGGAACAATCGTCCTGGCGACCGGCTGACCGCGTTCACCGCGGAAGAAGACGCCGGAAAACGTTCTCGGGGAGCCTTGCTCACCCAATTGAGACACGCCACCATGTAATCCTTCGGACGTGAGGAGGGGCAACCCCCTCACGGATCCCACCGAGCGCAAACCGGAGTCCCCCAACCCCCCAACACCCCCATGCTCATCGCAAATTGAGCATTATGGATCGAGACATCCACGGTGTTCCGGTTCTGTACCACAAATCGCAGAATCGGCTTTTTTTGGTTCATGTTTGTCGAAGGGCCGTTCCGGAACTTGTGCTAGACTTTGCCCATCACGAGTATTGGCATGGTGGTTTGCTCCACCATCCCATCTTATTGCGCACAATGCGAAAGGATACAGAACATGAATCTGGCGATTGGCTCTTTTTTGCAGCACCTAGTCGTCGAGAAAGGCTTTTCCCGCAACACCTCGGAAGCCTACCGGAACGACCTGACCCAGTTCTGGGAATTCCTCCAAGAGCGCCCTAGCAGGGCGGCCAACGGGGCCGCAAACGGGGCAGTCAACGGTGAATATCCCTGGGGATCGGTGGGCTTGGACCTCTTGAACGACTACATCACCAACCTGAGGGGCCGCAAAGGCTACCGGGATACCACTACGGCCCGCAAGGTAGCGGCGATCAGGTCCTTTTTCGGCTACCTCGCCGAGAACGGCACCATCACCGAAGACCCCACGGAATCTCTGGGGTCGCCGCGGGTGGGCCGTTCCCTTCCCAAGTACCTCTCCGAGGATGAGGTAACCTCACTCTTGGAGACGGCCTACCGGGCGGGCGGCAACGAAGGCCAGCGAGACGCCACAATAATGGAACTGCTCTACGCCACCGGCCTCCGGGTGGGCGAACTGGTGTCTTTGAACGTGCAGGATATCGATCTGCAAGAGTCGTACATCCGGTGCTGGGGCAAGGGCTCCAAGGAGCGGATCGCCTACCTGTACCCCAAGGCGCTGAGTGAGATCAAGCGATACCTGAAAGATGCCAGGGCCACCCTGGTTGGTACTCGGAAGGGAGAGCCTGCCCTGTTTGTGAACCACCGTGGCGAGCGCCTGACCCGCCAATGGATCTGGACTATAATGAAGACCTTCGGGGAGAAGGCGGGAATCAACCACCGCATCACGCCCCACACGCTGCGGCACAGCTTCGCTACCCACCTCCTCCAGAATGGCGCGTCCCTGCGCCACGTGCAGGAACTCCTGGGTCACTCCAGCATTTCCACCACGCAGGTCTACACCCACCTTACCGGCGCCCACCTGCACCGAGAGTACGAAAAGAGGCATCCCCGGGCGTAGGGCCCGCGGGCCTCGGGCGGCGCTGGAAGCCGATTGCCGGGCCAAGGAGTTCCGGAGGTCTGGCAGGGGCCGGAAACCAGTGGCTGCTACCCTCCCGCGGGCTGCCCATTTCTACAAAATGCTGCTATAGTAAGCTTGTCAGCCCAACGAGACCGGGTGCTCCGCTTTACCCGGCCGGGCAACCACCAACGCTCATCAGGAGGCCAGGCTTCATGGCGGGTAAAGCTCGCCGGGTAGCGTCACGCCAGGCGCAACTCGGCCGGAGACGAAAACGGCAGCAAAAGGGACCCAGCGGGGTTTCCTTGCCTGATGCAGGGTCCATCACCGCCGACGGCGAGCCGTCCACCGATGCCGGCCTCCAGGCGCCGGATGCAGTGGATCCCGTCCCCTCGCCTTCGCCCGCTCCTGCCCCCGCACCTGTGGTACGCAGCCCGGCATTACCCCGTTCGGCGATGCACCCCTCTTCGTCAACCTTCGCCCGGGTGAGGGGCGAGCGCCCACCGGCCCAAGCCTACATCGGCGCCGAGTTGAAGCGCATCCTGGTAATGGCGGGATCGGTGCTGGTTGTTATTCTAGTGTTGGGAACGATCTTGTAAGCTAAAGATGGCACTACCCCTCATTGAGCAGCGCCTGCGGGCTACCCCAGAGCGGCCGGGCGTCTACATGATGAGAGACGCCCGCGGCACCGTGCTGTACGTGGGCAAAGCCAGCATTCTCCGCAACCGCGTCCGGTCGTACTTCGGCTCCCCGGCCAGCCAACTCCCCAAGACTCGCCGTCTGATGGGCCACGTCCACGACTTCGAGTTCATCGTCACCGACACCGAATCCGAGGCGCTGATCCTCGAGAATACCCTGATCAAGCGGTACCGGCCGCGGTACAACGCCCGGCTCAAAGACGACAAGACCTATCCCTACTTGAAGATTGATCTCGCGGAAGAGTACCCCCGGGTCTACATCACCCGCCGGGTGGCCGATGACGGGGCCCGGTATTTCGGCCCCTTCGCCACTGCCGGCAGCGTCCGCCAGAGCATGGACCTGATCAAGCGGCTGTTCCCCTATCGTTCCTGCACCAAGGTGATTACCGGTAACGATCCCCGGCCTTGCCTGGAATACTACATCCACCGCTGCGTTGCTCCCTGCGCCGGTTATGCCACCCAAGAAGAGTACGCGAAGGTGATCGAACAGGTCATCCTGTTCATGAAAGGGGATACCGAAACCGTCACCGGAGACCTGCGCCGGAACATGCAAGAGGCCTCCGAGAAGCTGGAATTCGAGCGGGCCGCCGTACTACGGGACCGGATACGCAGCGTCGACCGGGTTGCCGAGGAACAACGCATCAAGGTCGCGTCCAACCCGGTTAGTGATATGGACGTTGTCGCGCTCGCCCAGGGGAGCAATGAGGCCTGGGTGGAGGTCTTCTCCGTTCGCCACGGCAAGCTCATCGGACGGGAACACTTCTTCATGGAGGGAACTGAAGACGACCCTCCCAACTTGATCCTCGGCCAGTTCATCAAGCAGTTCTATCAATCGGCGGCCATGGTCCCCCCGCAAATCATGTTGCAACATCCGTTGGAAGATGAGGAGCTGATCCGCGGTTGGCTGCGGGAGCTGCGCGGCGGCACGATCAAGCTCTCCCATCCTCAACGCGGAGTGCACAAACAGCTGATGGACGTGGTCGCCGTGAACGCCGTCCAGGGTTTGGATCACCACCGAATCAAGTGGCTGGGCAATGCCGACATCATTCAGCAGGCCATGTCCGAACTCCAGGAGGAACTCAGCCTGCCGGCTTCCCCCTACCGGATGGAATGCTACGACATTTCCCACATCCAGGGGACCAACACCGTGGGCAGCATGGTCGTCTTCGAGAACGGGAGACCCAAGCCGGCCCACTACCGCCGGTTCAAGATCAAGTCGGTGGCGGGGGTGGACGATTACGAAAGCATCCGAGAGGTCCTGCGGCGCCGTCTGAAACGGCTGGGAGAGGTCCGGCGTGCCGAGCAGAAGGCCGGTCAGGGGGATGAAGGAAACTCCGCTCAAACGGCCCTAGACACGTGGGGCATCCTTCCCGACCTGTTGCTCATCGACGGCGGCAAAGGGCAGCTCTCGGCGGCCCTGGAGGTGTTGCTGGAGCTTGGGCTGGACGACATTCCCCTGGCCTCTCTGGCCAAAGAGAACGAGTGGCTGTACCTGCCGTATGCGCCGGAGCCCATTGTCCTGCCCCGCAACTCGCAAGCCATGTACTTGGTGCAACGGATTCGCGACGAAGCCCACCGTTTCGCCATCACCTACCACCGGAACCTCCGAAGCAAGAGCAGTCTCCGCTCGCCCATCGACATGGTCACGGGCATCGGCCCCAAGCGCAAGCGGATGCTGCTGCGCCGCTTTGGCTCGCTGCAGGGCATCAAAGAGGCATCGGTGGATGACATCGCCGCCGTACCCGGCCTGACCCGCTCCCTGGCCCTCCGCCTCAAGCAGACCATCTAGCACCGGGCTTTCGGTGGGTGTTTGCGGGCGGGGGGAAACAACGGACTTGCTCCAATTCGTATTGTGCTTCCATTAACCACGTGGGATTCCTCCGGGTGTTTACACCCCATTGGTACACTTATACCGGAACCGGGTTGATTACAAGTTACCCATGGGGTACCATACGTTCAGCCTGCCCGGAGTTTCCCGCGAGAAGTATGGTCAAGGTATCTATCACCCTTCCCAACTCCGCCCAGATAACCTTCGAGTCGGAAGAGCCGGAGGTGATACACGATGTCGTGGTGTTGGCACTGAGAGACCTCCCCCGGGAGTTGATGTTCTCCACCCCGTTGGCCAACGGCGGTAACACCCGGTTGGCCCCGCTGGAAAAAGGTACCGGTGTAACTGAAACACCGGCGCCGCCACAGCCCCCTGAAACCAACACCCTGGCAACTCCACCGGCTCGGGAGACGGCCCGTGGCCGAACTCCAGCCGCCGGCGCCCCCAGTTCCGGTACCCGGCCGTCTCGTCGAGGGCCGCATAAATCCGCGGACTCGGAGCAGCCGGAGACTCCACAAAGTGCCCGGTCTCCCACGACTGAAAAGGCTTTTGCCGAGTTTTGCCGCTCGGCCAACCCGCTGGGAGACATGCGCCGGGTAGTGGTGGCTACCGAGGCCGCCCGCCTGTTTTTCGGCATGGAGAGCGTCGACGGCACCGAGCTGGCGCGGCTGTTCGACCTGGCGGACTGGCGCCAGCCCCATAGCTTCACCCAGACCCTCCGCAACGCCGCCCGGGACAAGTTCCGCTGGCTGGAGCGAATGCCCGGCCGCACCGGCCGGTACACCGCCACCGCCCTGGGCCGGGCCATCACCCTCGACGAATGAGCCGGGGCTTCCTTAGCGAAGCTAGAACCCCTATCATTTACCAGACCAGAATAGGTTCTTTAGGAGGGAGCCTGGGGGACCCTTTCTTGCGAGAAAGGGTCCCCCAGGCTCCTCGCCAAATACCCGCAACGGAGAAAGGACACAACCGCTTATGGAAATAATAACTACCCCGCCGCTTCGGGCGATGGCGGTCACACCCCACCCCGACGACTGCGAGGGCGGCTGCGGCGGGACTCTGGGCAAGTGGATCAAAGAGGCCGGTACGGAGGTGGCCGTGGTGCTCTGTACCAACGGCGACAAAGGCACTTCGGACCGTGAGATGCCCCCGGCCCGGCTGGCGGAAATCCGCGAGCGGGAACAGCAGGAAGCCTCGGATGCCTTGGGGGTGAAAGAGGTTGTGTTTCTGGCTCATCCCGACGGCGGGTTGGAAGACACCATGCTGTTCCGCAGCCAGATAGTCCGGGAAATCCGCCATCACAAGCCCGATCTGATTCTGTGCATCGACCCTTACCGCAGCAATACTCACACACACCGGGACCACCGGATGAGCGGCCAGGTGGCCCTGGATGCCGCCTTCACCTACGCCTGGAGCCACCTGCATTTCCCGGAGCAGATTTATGCCGAAGGACTGGAGCCGCACCGGGTGGCCGAGGCTTATCTGTGGGGCAGCGAGACCCCCGACGTTTTCGTGGATGTGATGGACTACCTGGAACTGAAGGCGGAATCTTTGGGCAAGCACGCCAGTCAGATGTCGGGACGTGACCTCGCCGCTCGGATCCAACGGGTGCGCGAAAGGGCGGCGATACACGCCGAGGCCTCCGGGCTTCCTTTCACCGAAGGATTCCGGCGGATACAGTTCGACCTGGGGTCGCTAGTCTCCCAGTTCATGAATTCCTGAGCGACGACTGCCGGCCACCCAGGCCATTCCCCAACTCCGGTACCGGGCTAGAGCGGGCATCCGGGACGGCCTCGGCCGAGTCCGCCACCAGGTCCATTGACTCGTCCTCGCCGATCTCAACGTCATCTCTGGGGAACCCGCCGCCACCTTCGGCAAGCATCACACCCTGAGCCCGCATCATGGACGTGGTGTCGCTTCTCGCGATTGCCCTCAGGATATTGGACACTATACCGGTATTCTTTCGGACGCTCTTCCGGGGCGCCGGCACCACCACCCGAGGGGTATCGTCCAGGAGCCTCCATTGGGGAGGCAGCCCCCGGAGGGTGACGGCTTGCCGGGGCGCGATGATGTAGTGGTAATCGGCGATCCTGAGAAACCGGTCATCGTGGAATTTGATGCTGTAGGTCGCCAGCCGCGTTCGGTAGGCCTGCTCTTTCCCAACCAACCTCTTGAAGTCCGACAGGGCTTGCCGGTAGGCCAGAACCTCGCGCCAGGAGCCGGGGTGTACCTTCTGGGCGTGGACGGTGGCCTGCACCAGGGTTTTGCGGGCCAACTCGGTGCGCCCTGCGACAATCCGGCCCTGAGCGGCCAGCGCGGCCAGGTCGTTCGCCGTATGGTTGTCGCGAGAGAAGTCGGACCGGCTGGACTTTACCTCCACGACGTAGATCGTGTTGCCGGGGCCCACTCCCGCCAGGTCCACGATCCGGCCACCGGGCCCTTCCAAGCGCACCTCCAAGCCGATGCAGCGACACTGAGCGACGGTATACAACCATTCCCAGGCCGCCCATTTCAGACAGTATGTGCGATCCATCTCATTGTCGCGCCTGAAGGGCTTTCTGACAGAGGCAGCGCCCGCGGACTTATCGTCATGCATCTAGCTTACTGTCTCGCACGTGGCTCGGTACCCGGTTTGTCATCCCGGCGAGGGCCGGGACACTCCAGGCGCTTCCCTGGGTTCCGGCGTTCGCCGGAAAGACGTTCGAGGGAAGGACATGTCGCGCAATTTCGCCCATGTGATGCTATTGGCAACAAGAGTATATTCGCCCAGGGGCATGTTGCCCGCTGACCCCGGCGTTGCCCTCACCTCGGTCCTCTCCCAGGGGGAGAGGAGGCCGTTTCGGGCGGCCGGGCACTGCTGCTCAGGTGTTACCCCACCCACCATGTGTGGGCCGGGTCCGGCCTCGCAGAACGCCTGCCGGGGGTGCGTGCGGGGTCAGTTCTTCGAAGCCTCTTGCAACTGCCGGATGATTTTTCGCATCTCGGCCTCTTCCGGCGGCGACTCCGTGTAGACCGTGAAATTCACCTCGTCGAGCAACCCCCCGTACCGTTCGAGGAACTTCCCGGCGACTTCGTCGTATTCACCCCTTACGGCGAAGGCGTCCAGCATTTCGTCGCTGACCAACTCGGCCATCTCCGCCCACTCGTTGCGGACGGACATCTCATGGAGGCGCTTCCCAATCTCGATGAACCCGTGACACTCCAGGACCGGATGGTAGGTCCTGGTGGAAGCGTAGAAGGAGATTCGCCGGCGCAGTTCGGCCTCGGCGGCGCGAATGCTGGCCTTATTGGGTCCGGTGACGATGAAACCGCCACCGGTTACCTTGAGTCCCGTGGCGGTGCGTCCGGCTTTTCCGGCGCCCATCTCCATGCCGGGTTTTACCACCTGCCGCACGTACTCGGCCGATGTAAGGCTGTGCAGCATCAAGCCGTCGCTGACCTCTCCGGCCACCCGGCAGTTATAGGCGTTAACGGCCGCGGTGAAAACTTCAGGGTCCGGATAGTTGCTGGGACCGGGGCTGAAGAAAGGAGTCATCAGAGTGAATTGGTAGAACCGGCCCTGATAATCCATCTTGGTCCCATTGGCCCAGCAGTCCCAGATATGACGCAGCGACTGCACGTACTCCCTCAGCTTGGGGCCCGGCGACTCCCAACTGGAGGAGAAGCGGCGCTGGATATGGCCTTTGACCTGGGTGCCCAAGCCCAGCCGGAAGCGGCCTTTCGAGAGTTCCTGCAGGTCCCGGCTGAGGTAGGCCACAGCCATGGGGGAGCGAGGGAAGGCGATGGCCACTCGGGTCTCGAGGGTAATCCGAGAGGTGGCGGTAGCGGCCAGCGCCAGAGGCAGAAATGGGTCGTGGGCGGTCTCATTGCTCGAGAGACCATCGTACCCCATCGATTCGGCCCAGGCGGCCTCGGCGGCCACCGCGCCAAGGTCTTTAGTTCCAATACGGTGAAAAACGCGCATAACGGCCCTCCATCAGCGGTGATTGCCCCACATTGTAACGCTTTTGAGGCAATCCGGCAGCCCGCCGGTGACAGGGCCTGGGGTTCTCTCTATCCTGGCATGAATACCCGTGAAGCCGCGGTGCGCCGGGGCGTCGTCATCCTTGCCGGAGCCGATACTGGCCTTGAGGGCACTGATGTCCGATCTGTTCGCAGTTATCCAGGCCAGGGTGACCCGGTCAAATCTGACAAGCTTGTTCGCCGCCAATACGAAGGCTCCAAAAACCTCATCCAGGTGTTCGCTTGAAGCGAGGACCCGCGATTTCTCGGTTGCGACGGCCCTCCGCCGAGCTCTTCCGGTCAACCTGGAGTTCTGTTTCGAGATGGCGGCCGTCGACTCAGCGCGTATCGGTCACGCAGACGAGCCAGAACTGGTGTAACACATATTTAGGCTGCCTCCAAACGCATTCATGGATTATCACAACTTTTATACACTATTCCACTTCGCAGACAACGCATCGCGCCAACCAGATATTCGGTAGACCTCAATGCGTCAGATCAACCTCTAGTTGGCGGTATGCTTTCGTACAGGTGGTTGACCTTAGCCGCCATTACGAAATCGTTCCGATGCAGATCGCGAATCACGTGCGTCCACCAGGTAACTTCAACTCGCCGTATTTCAGTTACAAGCCGTGGGTGATGGCCTTCCTCTTCCGCAAGGTTTCCTATGGCGTTGGTGAAAGCCAAGGCCTGCTGGAAACCGGCAAACCGGAACACCCGGCGCAGCTTCTTAACTCCGTCCTCGCTAATAATCTGCCACTCGGGCGCCTCGGGGTGTAGTTGGGCTATCTCTGTCTCGGTCACCGGTGGCGAGTCACGGCGGCACACAGCGCACTTTTCTGCCGATAACCGGGTCACGGCGGTCCTCCTGGAGGAATGTGGGGTGAATTAGCCGGCCCCATCAAACGAGATCGGCCCGGACCGGCGCCCGGCAACACCCGGTTGCCCGGAACTCCCCAGCTTCGCCGGAAGCACTTCGGGCCAGGATACTCCAATCTTAGCACCGGGAGAGCATGGGTCAGAACTTGAGTAGCAGCATCGAGCAGGAGTATAGTCTCATTGACGAAAGAACCTTGTCTGAGTCCGGATGTCATGCGCCTGACAGGGTACACGACGGCAAAGGACAAGCCTGAAACCAGGCACGAGCGACGAATGACCGATCACAGCGAATATACTGCGTCAATCCACTACGACCGGCGGCTCTACCGCCAGGACATCACCGGATCCATTGCCCATGCCCGAATGCTGGCCAAGCAGGGCATCATCAGCGATGTGAACTCGGGCCTTATCATCGAGGGCCTGGAGCGGGTGCGCCAAGAAATCGAGGATGGAAGCTTCCCTTGGGACACCTCCCTCGAAGACCTGCACATGAACATCGAAAGCCGGTTGCGCCAACTCATCGGCCCTGCCGCCGGGCATTTGCACACGGGCCGCTCCCGCAACGACCAGATCGCCCTGGACATGCGTTTGTACACCCGGGATGTCATCAAGGAGACGGGTGACGGCCTCCGGGGTGTCCAGCAGTCCCTAGTGGCGTTGTGCGAGCGCTACCAAGACGTCGTCATGCCCGGATATACCCACCTGCAGCGGGCCCAGCCGGTGTTGTTCGCCCACCACTTGCTGGCCTACTTTCAGATGTTCCAGCGCGATATAGCCCGCTTCCAGGATTGCGCCCGCCGAGCGGACGTGCTCCCCCTGGGCAGCGGAGCGCTGGCCGGCGTCCCGTACCCCTCGGACCGGGAGTTTCTGGCCCGGGAGCTGGGTTTCAGCCGGGTCAGCGCCAACAGCATGGACGCGGTTTCCGACCGTGACTTCGCCCTCGAGTACCTGGCCGCCGCGTCGATCTGCATGATGCACCTATCCCGCATGGCGGAAGAGATCGTGTTGTGGTCCAGCCGGGAGTTCGAGTTCATCCGGCTGGCCGAAGAGTTCACCACCGGCAGCAGCATCATGCCGCAGAAGCGCAACCCCGACTTCGCCGAGCTGGCCCGCGGCAAGACGGGCCGCGTCTACGGCCACCTGATGGGCTTGCTGGTGGTGCTGAAAGGGCTGCCCTTGACCTACAATAGGGACCTCCAGGAAGACAAGGAGGGACTCTTCGACACCGTGGACACGCTGCTGCCAACCCTGCGCGTGTTCCAGGGAATGCTGTCCGGGTTGACCCTGAACGTGGAGCGGGTGAACGACCTTGCCGGGGAAAGCTATGCGCTGGCCACCGACCTGGCCGATTACCTGGTGAGCAAGGGGGTGCCCTTCCGGGAGGCCCACGGTGTGGTCCGGGAGCTGTGCCGGCACTGCGAGTCCCAGAAAAGGGACCTCCAGAAGCTGAGCCTGGACGAGTATCACCAGTTCTCCCCTCACTTCGATGAGGGAGTGTACCTTATAACCACCGGGTCCGCGCTGGCGGCGCGAGACCTCCCCGGCGGCACGGCGCCCCGGCGCGTCGCGGAAGCGCTGGCCGAGGCCAAGAAACTGTTGGAGGCGGGGGCTGATGATCTCTGAGGCGAGCCTGCAAGTCGCTCCATCGGTGCTGGCGGCCGATTTCAGCAACCTGGGCCACCAGCTGCGGGACGTTACCGAGGCGGGCGCCGACCAGATTCACGTCGACGTGATGGACGGGCACTTCGTCCCCAACATATCCTTCGGGGAGGCGATAGTCGACGCCATCCGCCGGTCCACCCACCTCCCTCTGGACATCCACCTGATGATCGCCCAGCCGGACACCCTGTTGCCCGGCTTCATGAAGGCGGCTGCCGACCAGATCACCGTCCACGCCGAAGCCTGCCGGCACCTCCACGGCACCGTGACCCGGATAAAAGGAGAAGGCAACCGGGTGGGCGTGGCCATCAACCCCGGAACGCCCATCTCAGCCGTTGAAGAGGTGCTCTCACTGCTGGACACGGTGCTGGTGATGACCGTGAACCCGGGCTTCGGCGGCCAATCGTTTATCAGCCAGGCCCTGGAAAAAGTGAAACGGCTGCGCCGGATCATCGACGGCGAGGGCTTGAACACCCGAATCGAGGTGGACGGTGGAGTCAAGGCCGACTGGACCGCCCAAGAGTCGGTGCGAGCGGGAGCGACGATCCTGGTATCCGGCACGGGAATCTTCAACCAGACAGAAACCGTGAAACAGGCCATGGGCCGAATGCGAGGCTGCATCCGCGGCCTAACGCCAGCGTGGCCCGAATCTTAACCCGGTGTTTTGAGCGCCCTTACCCCTACTGCCACAACTTGACGGTAACGGACTGACCGGTTCCGACGACCTGTCATTCCGAGGGGCAGAGCGACGAGGAAGAGAGTAAACCAGATTGCCCCACGTTAGGTGGGGCAATCTGGTTTACTCTCTATTTCCGCCGGGATCGGCAAGGCCTGCCGGAAGCACCCCACTCGGGGTGATGGCGCCCGTCACATCTGCCGTGCCGACGAACTTAGCTGCCGGTGTTCACAGACTGGCCAGGGACTGGCGGACCCGCGAGGACTTATGCAACGACCGCAGGCAGCGGGTGCAGATCTTGACCTTGACCTGCTTGCCGTCCCGGAAAAGGGACAGCTTGTGGACGTTGGCGAAGAAACGGGTCTTGGTGTGGCGGTTGGAGTGGCTGACGTTGTTGCCGGACATCCCGGATTTCAAGCAGAGTTCGCATCTCATGGCTGGTTATTCCCCTTAGCCCCAGAACGTTCGCCTCAACTAATCGCCACCCCTGATCTGGTTCAGGAAGAGACAGCGGAGACGGACGCCATCTTTTCAAGATTAAATCATTCGACTATTCAGAGTACCATACTACCGGTGGAACGAACAAGAATTACCCGATCTCGGAGCTACGGCCATTTGGATGGCGGATAGGCCCTCAACCGCCTTTCGACAGGGCTCACTCCCTAACCCGGTAGATCTCCACGGCGGCGTGGTCGATAACGGACCCTCGGACCGGCGGACGGGGTTTCTTCACCAGGACACGCACCGCCGCCACTGGGAACTCGGCCAGCACCTTGTTGGCGATGGCGTGGGCGGTGGCTTCGAGCAGGTTCCGGGACTCGCCCTCCATCACCGTCTTGACCGCCCGGTACAGCCGGGGGTAGCTGACGGTGTGCTCTAGCTGGTCCGACTCCCCCGCCCCGTGCAAGTCCAGTTCCACCGCCAGATCCACCACGTAGGACTGGCCAAGGGCCCGCTCCTCCGGATTGGCGCCGTGAAAGCCGTAAAACTGCATCCCTTCCAAGATTATGCGGTCGGTGGTCAAGCCCTGCCCCCGCCGAGCGGGCTACCCTGATAGGGGGTCACGGCCTTCACTATTTAATCCTCCACAACCACGGCCGTGCCGTAGGTCAGCATTTCCGAGGCGCCGTGCATTATCGAAGATGTGGTGAAGCGCAGGTTCACCACGGCGTTGGCCCCCATTCCATCCGCGTGTCGAAGCATCCGCTGGAGGGCCTCTTCCCTGGCATCGGCCAGCAAGCGGGAATACTGGCCCACCTCACCACCCACCAGGTTGCGCAGCCCGGCCAAGAAATCCCGGCCAACATGCCGGGTTCGCACCGTGTTCCCCTGTACCAGACCGGTGACCTCAAGCGTGCGTTTCCCTTCCACGCTTGGAGTGTTAACTACTATCATGCTGCCTCCAATTTAGCCATTGTCTAAACCCCCGGAAACCGGAAAGTCCGCCAAGGAACTGGTCTTGCTTTCCTCCCCTCTGCACTTTCCGCTTGGCGGGAAACATTGGGCTATGCACTCAGGAGAGGCCCTGCCGGGCTATCGCCTCAGCAAAGGCCAGCAGGTTTTGAGCCCGCTTGACGACCGGCACGTCGACCATTCGTCCGTCCAGGTCTATCGATCCACGCCCCGCGGCTTCGGCCCGGTCCCAGGCATCCATAACCCGGCGGGCGTACTCCACCTCTTCCGGCTGGGGGCCGAGCATCTCGTTGATTATGTCAAGTTGATTGGGATGGATGGCAAACTTGCCGGAGTAGCCCATCTGCCGCACCACCTGCAGATCCCGGCGGAGCGCTTCCGGGTCCCGGAACTGAACGAAGGGGGAGTCCAGGGAGGACACCCCGGCCGCCCGGGCGGCGATGGGGACCAGAGACCGGGCGAAATAGGTCTCCTCGCTGGCATCGGAGCGCTGGATGCCCATATCGTTGGTGTAGTCCTCGGCCCCGAAGGCGAGGGCTATAATGCGAGGCGAGGCGAGCGCGATTTGCTGCACGGCCATGACGGCCCGGGCGGTCTCGATCCAAGGGATGAGCTTGATGTGACCCGGCTCCAGCCCCGCAGATGACTCCAACGCGGTAATGATCCGGTCCGCCTCTCGAACGTCCCAGGGCGATTCGATCTTGCCGACACTGACGCCGTTCAGGTCCGGCCCCATGACGGCGGCCACCTCGTCCCGGGTCAACCCGGTGTCCAGTGCGTTTACCCTTACCATCACCCGGCGGCCCTCACGCTGCAGCCGGGGCACCCAATCCCGGGCCATCTCCCGGGCGTTTACCTTCTCAGACGGGGGGACCGAGTCCTCCAGGTCCACCAGAATGACGTCGGCGTTGAAGGCCAGCGCCCGCTCCAGCATCTTGGTCTGGTTGCCAGGCACGAAGATCACGCTGCGAATAAGTTCCAATGGTTCACCCCTTGGTGTTTCTCTAGTAGTTCTCCCGGTCTGACCTGCCGCAACAAATCCCCCTTTCGCCTTTTTCTGATAAGGGGGTGGGGGATTACCAGCCGCTCTCCGCGGTTGTCGGTGCACCCGGTTAACGGGAGACGCGTTCGATTCTACTCCATATCGCCCCAGGTGGGGCCCCACTTGGCGTCCACCTTGAGGGTTACGTCGAGTTCCATGGCGGCAGGCATTTCGTCGAAGACCAACTCCTTGATGGCCTCCAACTCGTCCTTGGGAACCTCGAAGACCAACTCGTCGTGGACTTGCAGCAGCATTTTGGACCGCAGGGCTTCCCGGTCCAAACGGTCCTGGACCCGTATCATGGCCAGTTTCATGATGTCGGCGGCGGTGCCCTGGACGGGCATGTTGATCGCCGCCCGCTCCGCGCCGTTGCGGACGTTGAAGTTGGAGGAAGTGACCTCCGGGACAAAGCGCCGGCGGCCCATCATGGTCTCCACGTACTGGGTCTTCCGAGCGCCGGCTTTTACGCCCTCCATGTACTCGTTGATTCCAGGGTATTTGGCGAAGTAGCTCTCGATGAACCGGGCGCCATCTTCCCGGCTGAACTCCGTCTGCTGGGCTATTCCGTGGGGGGAGATGCCGTAGATCACGCCGAAATTCAGTATCTTGGCGATGCGCCGCTGGTCCGGCGTCACCTCGCCGATGGGCGCGTCGAACATCAGGGACGCGGTGGAGGAGTGGATGTCCTCGCCCCGGCGAAAGGCGTCGAGCAGCCCCGCGTCTTGGGACAGATGAGCCAGTACCCGCAACTCGATCTGGGAGTAGTCGGCGGAGAAGAGGAGCCAATTGGGCGCACCATCGGCAACGAAAGCCTTTCGGACCTGGCGTCCCAGCTCGGTGCGGATGGGGATGTTTTGCAGGTTGGGGTCGCTGCTGGACATGCGCCCCGTGGCGGAGCCCGTCTGGTTGTAGCTGGTGTGGACCCGCCCAGTGTTGGGGTTTATCATCTCCGGCAACGCGTCCACGTAGGTGGACTTGAGCTTGGAGACCTGCCGGTACTCCAGTATCTGGTCCACCACCGGGTGAAACCCTTTGAGGGTCTCAAGGGAGCTGGCGTCGGTCGAGTAGCCGGTCTTGGTGCGCCGGGTCCGGGGCAGGCCCAACTCTTTGAACAGCAGGTCGCTTAGCTGAAGGGGGGAGTTGATGTTGACCGTGTGGCCCACGCTCTGGTACAGCTCCACCTCGGTCTGCTGCAGATGCTGATTCAGGTCCCGGGACATCTCGTGGAGGATTCCGGCATCCAGTTTGATGCCGTGGCGCTGCATGGTGACCAGCACCGGCACCAGGGGCAGCTCAAGGTCGGTCATCAAATGGGTCAGGCCAAGGTCGGCCAGTGGACCCTCAAGGGCTTCGCGGAGCCGCCAGGTCATGTCCGCATCGGCGGCCGCATAATTCAGCGCCGATTCGATGGGGACCTGGTCGAAGGTGATCTGTTTGCGCCCGGTGCCGAGAAGTTTGGTTATGGGTGTCATCTCCCGGCCCAGCACGTCCAGGGCCAGGTTTTTCAGTCCCAGCGAACCCTTACACAGAAGGTGGGCGGCGATCATGGTGTCGAAGTCGACGCCGCGGCAGTGGATGCCGTGGTTGGCGAGGACCATCAAATCGAAATTTGCGTTGTGGGCGCATTTGCCCAGGCTGGGCGACTCGAACAGGGGTCTGACACGGGCCAGCACCGTTTCCAAGGGTAGCTGGACTCCCTCCCGGTGACCCACGGGCACATACCAAGACTTGCCCGGCGCCGTGGCGAAGCTGAGGCCTACCAGGTCCGCCTGCATCGGGTCCAAGCAGGTGGTCTCGGTGTCGAAAGCGAAGCTGCCCGTTTTTTGGAGGGCCTCCAGCATTGCCTCCAACTGGTCGCCGGTCTGAACCGCCTGATAGTCGGCATCGGACGGCGCTGGCGAGACCACCTCCGGGACACCCGGTTCGAATAGGGGACCCGCCGACCGGGGGGCCGGTATGCGCTGGATGACGCTGTAGAACTCAAGCTCGGTCAGCAGGTCGACCACCACTTGGCGATCAAACTCGCCCCACCGGCAATTCTCCAGGCTCAACTCCACGGGGGCTTCCCGGTCTATGGTGGTGAGTATCCGGTTATCGAAAGCGCGTTCCCGGTTCTGGGCCAGTGATTCCTTGACGCTGGGCGGCTTCACGTCTTCCAGGTGCTCGAAGATGCCTTCGAGATCATGGAACTCCGTGAGCAGGCCGATGGCCCGCTTTTCACCGACGCGAGGAACCCCGGGTATGTTGTCCGAGGCATCACCCATCAGGGCTTTGAAGTCCGGCTGCTGGGCCGCGGTAAGCCCGAAGTAACGGGCCTCCAATTCCGCTTCGTCGTACACCTTACGGCCTTGGATGCTGTGGAACATGTCCACCCGCACCCTCGGAGAAATCAGCTGGAAGGTATCCCGGTCTCCAGTCAGGATCACTGTGTCGACGCCCTGGTCTTCGGCTTGGCGGCAGATGCTGCCGATAGCGTCGTCGGCCTCCCACCCTTCCAACTCGAAGATGGGGACCCCAAAGGCCTGCATCAATTGCTTGACCCGCGGGAACTGGGCGAGCAACTCGGGAGGCGGTTCCGCCCGTTGAGCCTTGTACTGCTCGAACCGCTGGTGCCGGAAAGTGGGTGCCGGCATGTCGAAAGCGATGGCGCAGTAGGTGGGGTTCCACTCCTGAATGGCCCGCAGGAAGACGTTGGCAAATCCGAAGACCCCGGTGATAACTTCGCCAGTCGACGAAACGGAAAGGTGGCCCTGCACCGAGATAGCGCGAAAGGAGCGGTGCACCATGGCGTGCCCGTCCATCAGCAGCAGCAGCGGGGCTCCCAAACGGTCGAAGAGAGGGAGAGTCTTGTTTCGGATTCCTGAGGCCATGGCGCCCCCTTGGCTTCCGGGCCGCCGGCCGGGGCAGCCGGTGAACACGGTTTCTGCATTATACACCAGCGGATTGAGCGGACACAGGGGCCGGAGGTTCACCGGGTGTCAGCCACAGAGACACAGAGAACACAGAGGATATCGTTGTTGGTCTTCGTGCTTCTTTGGCTCTGTGGACACCATCCGGAGGCCGGAAGGGCCGAGGCAACCGCTCGTCAGTCTCTGTGTCTCTGTGTCTCTGTGTCTCTGTGGCAAACCCCCGGTGGAAGCTTAGCGAGCTTCGGTCGCGTGCCAAAGGCCTCCATGCTACAATGGGGGCAGTTCAAGGGGGGACTGCGACACCATGCCCCTTTACGAATACCGTTGCGGCGATTGCGGCCGGGTCAGCACGGCACTGACGTTTAGCTGGTCCAACGCCAGCACCATTGCCTGCCGGAATTGCGGCCGCTTCAACATGACCAAGCTGGTGTCTCGTTTCGCCTTTCACCGGTCCTGGGGTGAAAGCTTGAACTGGGTGCCCAGCGGAGAGACGCTGGGCGGCGGGGACGAAGACGACCCTCAAATCCTGGACCAGTTCATGGGCCAGATCAAGGATGAGATGGGGGGCCAGGTTTCGCCGGACTTCGAGAGTCTACGGCGTGAGACGTCCGCCGAGCCCTAGTCCGGGCCACAGGGGCACAGCGTGGCGCCCGGATGGGTGGAATTTCCCCTCCTGGCTGGCGGGCGGGGCTCGTTGGAACAGCACCCGCCGGCGAAGAAGACTCCGGGAAGCGCGTTTGAGACTTCGCATCGCGATGGCGGCCCAAAGGGAGCGAGGCGCTTCGGCGCCGCGGGCGTTTAGTGGGAGTACGGTAAATGCCAATCTACGAATACCGGTGTCGTCCCTGCGGGAAATTGTCGTCTTTTTTCACCCGGTCGATCAACTCCGCGCTGGAGCCGGTGTGCGGCCACTGCCAGAGCCGCGAGATGGTCCGGCGCATGTCCTCTTTTGCCATGGGCAAGACCCTCCAGTCAGTTCACGAGCAACACCCGATGGGGTCCGGACCTTCGTCGCCGGACTTCTACAGCGATCCCCGCAACATCGGCCGCAACGTTGAGGAAAGCTTCAGCCGGTTCGGCGTGGAGATGCCCAATTCGGTGCGGGAATCAATCGACGCCGCCCGGCAGGGGGAAATGCCGAAAGGACTGGATACATGACCGGCCAGACCACTCTTGGAGACGCTTGCTATGCCATTCTGGTGCGGTGTCTGACTGACATTGCCACGGACTGCCCGGACCTACCGTCGAACTCCCCTCCCTTGCACCGGTTGCGCAACCTTGTCCTGGTGCTATCCGCCGCGCCGGAAGCTCCGCCCGCCGGGCCGGCCCCCAAGCTGACCCTTGCCGGCGCCATGGCTCTGGCCTCCACGTCCCAAGAAGTGCTGGCGACCCTCAGCGAGGCCGGTGGCAGTAGCCGCGTCAGCGGGGAAATGCACGTGGCCCTTACCGAAACCCTGGCCGGTATATCGGACCGGCTGGGAGAGACCCTGCGGCAGAAGCGCGCCGATCGGGTGCGGGGCCTGTACGTCATCATCGACCCTCAAGTAACCGACGGCAGAGACCCCTTGGAGATAGCTACCGCATCGTTGCAGGGCGGCGCCCGGATGTTGCAACTGCGGGACAAGCTCCGGGACAAAGGGGAAATATTGCCTCTGGCTTCGGCGCTTCAGCAACTCTGCCAGGCCCACGACGCAGACCTGATCATCAATGATCACGTGGACTTGGCGGCCGCGGTGGGTTCCGCCGGAATCCACGTGGGTCAGACCGACCTGCCAGTGGCCCAGGCCCGCAAAGTGCTCTCGCCCTGCCAAGTCCTGGGGCGGTCCAACCACGAGCTTCACGAGCTGGCCGAGTCCTACGAGATGGGCGCCGACCACGTGGCCTTCGGCGCCATCTTCCAAACCGTAACCAAGGGCGTGGGCCGTCCACCCCAGGGAGTCGACCGGCTGCGTGAGGCCAGGCAGGCTACCACATTGCCCCTGGTAGCCATTGGCGGGATCAACGCCGGGAACGTGGCCCCCGTGGTGGAAACAGGCGCCGACGCCATCTGCGTCACCGCAGCCGTCGGCCTGGCGCCCGACCCGGAAGCCGCCGCCGCGCAACTGGTGGAGGCCATCCGGGCGGCGGGAGGACGGGTCTAGTGCCGTCCCGGTACAGCGACGACCTTGCCGGGATCGGGGTCCAAGCCATCGAGCAGCTGACCATCCGCAACCGGGCCAGGGAGCAAGCCCTCACCATATCCAGAGAGGTAATCCGGCGTTCGGCCAACGCCATCCGGGCGGTACATCGGGGAGAGTTCGACGAGGCCCGCAAGGTAATCGAGCTGGCGAGACTTCGACTGGACGAGACCGAGCCCATGCGCCTGGGGAACCCGGAGATATACTTTGCCGGGTTCCTTGCCGATGCCCGTAAGGAGTTCTGTGAGGCGAATGTCACTCTTGCGATGATCTCCGGAGAAGCCTTGCCGCGGCCCCAAGACCTGGGCGTGGACCCAGCGGCATTCCTCAACGGCATGGCCGAGGTCATCGGTGAGTTGCGCCGCTACATCCTGGATTCCTTACGCCGGGACTCGTTCGAGCGCTGTCAGGAGCACATGGAACTCATGGACGAGATCAACAGCATTCTGGTCA
Source organism: Dehalococcoidia bacterium (assembly GCA_030753265.1). The sequence goes on along the minus strand of JASMCQ010000035.1, from coordinate 3,228 downwards.
CGGTGGACTTTCCGGAAGCGGTTACCGGGGGACTGCGCAGTAGAACCGATCAAATGCGGGGGGTACTGGAGCGCACCCGGGGCGATTTGACCATGGCACTGCGACAGCACAAATTGGAGGTCCGGCTGGCCGAATGGGAAAACCGGGGACCCGGCGGTGTCTGAGTGATCCGCTCTCTGTAAGCCTACAAATGTGCGAGAGTAACCATGAAAAAACGAGACGAGTTCGACTCCTCAGGTGAAACTCAAGGGTACATCTCTCTGGACCAGGCGGGACTGGATGCGCGGCGCCTGGCAAGACAAGACGAGGAGAGCTACCTCGAGCGCCTCGGATGGGACCAAATCGTTTGGACGGATAGCAGTTCCGAACAAAGAGAAGACTCGTATCGCGTGGTGCTGCGGTTCCGGCATGCCAGCCGAGGCTTGAGGGAGGAGCAGACCGGCGAGGAGGAGTTCATCTTCGACCTCACCGGCAACCTTCAGGACCGGCAGGTGCTTGTTTGGCCCGAGGGTGTGCCGTCTGGCGCCGGTTCCCCGCCCGCAGCGTCCTCCCCGCCTGTCGAGGCACCTCCTGCCTCCCATTTTCCTCCCAGAACACCGGAGGTCGACGACGGGATGATGTTCCCTCCGTTCCAAATGATGCGAATGTGCATGGGGATTTTCACAACCTTGGCCCTCACGCTGAAACGCCTTTTAGAACAAGTCTTCGGAAACAATAGACGAAAGATAGAATGAAGGATGTCCCGCGGCGACCTACACCAATGGAATCAACTGACTCGCCTGCGTTGACTCCCTCATCACCCGCAACTAGAATGGCCTAGGCCGAAAGCCTGCCCTTGATTGAGAGGAAGCAGGCTTCCAACCAGCGGGTTCTTGACGAAATACCGGTGAGGTGCGACGATCTGTCCGAGTTCCAGTCTTGAACGGGGGTTCATCGATGCCCAACGTTGACATCACCTTCCTTGGCACCGGCGCCGGCATGTGCGTGTACCGAAACCATACCGCCATCGTGCTGGATTGCCCCGACGGCACACGCTTGCTACTGGACACCGCCTCCGGAAATTCCGTCATGCGCCAGGCGGCAGCAGTGGGGATGATGGCGCAGGAATTCGAGCAGGTGCTTCTCACCCACCACCACGGCGACCACATGGGCGGGTTACCCTACATCCAGGGCCAGCGCAGCCTGACCAAACCGGAGGGCCCGCCACTTCAGGTCCACAGTTCCGAGGAGGCTTTGGAAGCGGTACGCCTGTATTGCAAGGCCACCCGGCTCCGGGCAATCGACATCGACCAGGACGGCGCAACGACCCGCAACGGTCATTCGGTGTTCCGGTGGCGCCCAACCGAGGCAGGTCAACGGGTTGATCTGGGCGCGACCACGTGGGCTTCATCCTTTCCCGTGGACCACCTATCCGGATCGGTGGGCTGGCGGGTGGAGGCGGGTGGAGTATCGATCGTCTTCTCGGGCGACACCCGCTTCAGCACGGAGCTGGTGGAGGCATCCCGGGGCGCCCGGCTCTTGATCCACGAAGCCCTGGACGTGGAAAGCAACCTGGAGAACGCCAATGGAAGGGGCCACTCCGTCGCGGCCGGCGCCGGCCGCGCCGCCGCGATGGCTGGGGTGGAGGAGCTAATCATCACCCATATCGACAGCTCTTTCCATCTCGACCCGCAGCCCCTGATCGACGACGCCAGGCGGTATTTCGACGGGCCGATCAGCGTAGCCAGCGACCTGTACCGAATGACCGTGGCCACGGGATAACGGCCGGCCGGAACCGGCCCCGCTACCCGGGCCGACTCAGGCTCAATGCAACAGGACTCCAGAGGCGTCCGGCACATCCGGCTTAGTCGAAGCGTTATCGCGAAGCCGAAAATGTTCCGGCCCGGCCGAGGGTGCTAAATGGCTTCAGCAACCGCTGATATGGGCAGTGGGTGGAAAGGGAGCCAGACCCACTACCGCTTTTGCCTTCGGCCGCGACGGCCGGCGGCTCTATCGAGGGCCCCTCTGAGCCCAAACCAACCGAACAGGTGCCGCTGACGTGCTCGCCACAGCCCAAACCTGCGCGGTAATCGGCCTGGACGGGCTCATCGTCCAGGTCGAGGTGGACATATCCCCGGGGTTGCCTGCCTTCAACGTCGTGGGGTTACCGGACACGGCGGTCCAGGAAGCCCGGGAGCGGGTCCGGGCCGCCCTCCGCAATAGCGGCTGCGAGTTTCCACTGCGCCGCATTACAGTGAACTTGGCCCCGGCAAGCCTGAAGAAAGCCGGTCCAGCCTACGACCTGCCCATGGCCGTGGGAATTCTGCTCAGCTCCGGCCAGGTGGATGCTTCGCTGGACCGGACGGTCTTTCTCGCCGAGCTGTCCCTGGATGGAAGCCTGCGCCATACCAACGGAATCCTGGCGATGGTGTCGGTGGCCCGGGAACGGGGTTTCACCTCGGTGTACGTGCCGACCGTTGATGCGGCCGAGGCCGCCCTGATGGAAGGCATTCAGGTGTTTCCCACTCCCACCCTGACTTCGCTGATCGGGCATCTGCGGGGCGAAACCCCGATCGTGCCGATGCCCGAGGACGGGGTGTTCCCCGAGGATACCACCGCACCCGAGGGGATGAACCTGGCCCACGTTAAAGGGCAGGACCATGCCAAGAGGGCACTGGAGGTGGCCGCCGCCGGGTCCCACAACCTGCTCTTCAGCGGCCCTCCCGGAAGCGGGAAAACCCTGCTGGCCCGCTGCCTGCCGTCGATTCTCCCCCGCATGGCCCCGGACGAAGCACTGGAGGTCACCAAGATCTACAGCGTAAGCGGCGCCCTGCCGTCGGATCGCCCATTGATCCTGCGGCGGCCGTTTCGGGCGCCCCACTACACCATCTCCAACGCCGGCCTCGTCGGCGGCGGCCGGAACATACGGCCGGGCGAAATTACCCTGAGCCACCGGGGCGTTCTGTTCCTAGACGAGCTTCCTGAGTTCAATCATACGGCGCTGGAGTCTCTCCGCCAGCCTTTGGAAGACAAGCTGGTTACCATTACCCGGGTCAGCGGCACCGTCACCTATCCCGCCTGCTTCACGATGGTGGCGGCCATGAACCCGTGCCCCTGCGGTTTCTACACCCACCCCCGAACCGAGTGCACCTGCTCTTCGTCCGCCGTGGCCCGCTACCAGAAACGGATCAGCGGCCCGCTTCTGGACCGGGTCGACGTTTTCGTCGAGGTGCCGCCCGTGGAGTATGA